>NZ_JAVDVA010000035.1:0-64808 GCF_031456635.1 Streptomyces sp. 3330 | reverse complement strand
ACCTCGGCCGTCCCCTCCCGTCTCCGGACCTCGGCCGTCCCCTCCCGTCTCCGGACCTCGGCCGTCCCCTCCCGTCTCCGGACCTCGGCCGTCCCATCGTCCTCCTCACCCCTCTCACCCCCCTCGCTTCTCGCGCTTCCCTGGCCTCCCTGGCTTCCCGCAGGTCTCCTGCTTCCCGCGGGTCCGGTGACGGTGTCGGGCGCGTACGGGGGCCGCTCGATCAGCGCCAGCGTGTCCGCTTGCAGCGCCTCGCGTTCGTACCCGGGCCGCCCTATGAACAGGGCGACGGTGTCCTCGTCGACGCCTTCGCGTTCGTGGGCCGACCGGCGCGCCCAGTGCGTGCCGTACCCGGCGGTGGCGTTCAGGCGTGCCCAACGGGTGCCGTAGTCCGGGGCGGCGGAGGGCCGGCCGACGGACGGACCGCCGTTGCCGCGCAGCGCGGACCGCAGGCCGACGGCGGAGACCGCGGCGATCAGCGTCATGCTGATCAGCACCGCCCAGCCCGCGCCCGCGATCCCGGCCGGGGCGAACAGCAGGGCGGCACTGCCCAGCACCAGCGTGCACATGGCGCCCTGGAGCGCGGCGAGCACCCCGGTGCGGCCCTGCACCCGCAGCACCCCGATGTACAGCTCGACCACGACCCGGGGCAGCGCGCCCGCGGCCAGCAACCGCAGCACGGTGGTGCCGTGCTCGGCGTAGTCCTCGTGGAACGGCAGCAGGATCTGCGGGGCGAACACCATCAGCACCAGCACCACCGGCACCAGCAGCAGCGTCATCCGGCGCAACGCCCCGCGCACGCCCTCGGCGAGCTGGCGCGGATCGTGCGAGGCGTGCGCGGTGAGGGAGGAGGCCATGTTGATGGCCATGAACTCCATCGTGCCGCCCACGGTGTACGCGACGTAGAAGTAGCCGTTCTCCGCCGCGCTGAAGCGGACCGCGACCATCACCGGCAACAGGTTGATCATCGCCAGGCTGAACAGCGCGCCCAGCGAGTCACCGGCCAGGAAGCGGCCCATCTCGCGCAGCCGGGGCGGCTCCAGGTGGTGGTCGGCGGCGGCCTGCCGCGGGATCAGCCGACGGAAGATCAACCAGCCCAGGGGCAGCGTCGAGAACGCGATCGCGACGGCCCAGGACACGAAGATCCCGAGCGCGGGCAGCGCGGTCGCGCACACGATCAGCAGGATCAGTTTGCCGACCGAGAACACCGCGTTGCCGAGGGGCACCCAGCCCGACCTGCGCAGGCCGGTGAGCACCCCGTCCTGGAGCGTGAGCAGCGCCCACGCCACGCAGGCGACGACGAACGCCGACCCCGCGGCGACCGTGCCGAGCGGCGCGTACGTCGCCCCCCACAGGTCCAGGGTGAGCAGGAAGCCGAAGGCGGCGACGGCCACGACCACCGAACTGGCCGCGTACGCCCGCCACACCAGCGAGCCCGTGGCCCGCCCGGCGCGCGGCACGAAGCGGACGACGGCCCCGATCATCGTCGTCGCCGTGATGCTGGCGAGCAGCCGCATCGCCGCGATCGCGGCCGAGCCCTGGCCGACCGCCTCCTCCGAGTAGTAGCGCGCGGCCACCAGCCAGAACCCCAGTCCCAGCACGGCCGACACGCCCGTGCTGAGCATCAGGAAGTAGGCGTTCTTGAACAGGGACGCGGAATCGCGGGTCCTGTCGGCGGGCGCCGCGTCGGACGGTTCCTTTCGGGCGAGCGGCGCCGGGGGGCCGGGCACCTGGGTCTCGGCCTGGGTCTCAGCCACGGGTCGGCTCCAGCCCTCCCGGCGCCTCGGCCGGCCGCACGCCGGACTCCTGGAGGACCTCGACGACCTGCCGGGCCCGCAACGGATCCACGGGCACCGCGTGCCGGGCGAACCAGCGGGCGCCTGCGGGTTCGGGCGACGGGTCGGTGAAGGCGGCACCCGCGTAGTCGTCCAGGGGCGGGTCATAGAGGTACCCGACGACGATGCCCCGCCGCGCGAGCGCGGCCCTCGCGGCGTCCCGGTCGGCGACGAACAGAGGTACCCGGAAAAGGGGTTGGGCCCGGTCGGCGCGAGGAGCCCCGGGCCGCGCCCACGGTGTGGACAGGAGCAGCTCCGTGCCGGCCCGGCAGGCCGTCAGCACCTCGTCCAGGTGGTCGAGCCTGCGGCCGACGCGCCCCGTTCTCAGCGGCCCGGGGCGCAGCCGGTAGTCGTGCATGTCGACGCGGACCCAGGGGTCGTGCGCGGTGAGGTCCGGCGCGGCCTCGACGGCACGGGCCAATTCGGCCGGCCGCAGCGGCATCCGGATCTCCTCCCGCTCCATCAGTCCGAGCAGCCGCATCGTGGCCCAGGCGGCCCGCCGCAGCCGCAGCCCCCGCACGGCCGCCTCCGCGTACGGCCGGACGGTGTAGGCGAGTTCCGCCGTGAACCGTCCCGGCAGCAGCAGGTCCTCGCAGGTCTTCGCCAGCGCGTCGCGCAGTCCCGGGTCGGCGCAGGCCAGGATGCCGCCGGCCTGGGCGCCGACATGCTTGGACAGGCTGAAGACGGCGGCGTCCCCCCAGGCCCCGACCGGTCGTCCGCCCACTTCGCTGCCGATGGCGTGCGCCCCGTCCTCGAACAGCGGGATACCCAGCGCGTCGCACTTCTTCCGCAGGCGCGGGCTGTCGTCCGGGTTGCCGTACAGATTCGTCGTGAGGACGCCGGAGAGCGAGCCCCACACCTCGTCGGGCACGGCATCGACGTCGATCGAGGCGTCCAGCGGGTTCAACGGCGCCTGCACGGGCCGCAGTCCGGCCGCCAGCAGGACGAAGAAGATCACGTCGTCGTTGACCGGCGACATCAGTACCCGGCCGCCGGGCGGGCACCAGTGGCGCAGAGCCACGTACAGCCCGAATCTGCACGACGGCACATACACGCATTCCCGGCCGAGTCTGTCGCGCATGGCCGCTTCCAGCCGTTCCGGCCGTGAGCCACGCCGCGCCGACCCGAGGCCGGCCTCCCCTATGGCCATCCGCCCCCCCAGTTGTGCCAGGGGAAGGCCCCCTCCCCGAGGCCTTCCAGCACCCGCCCAGACTCTCCCCTTTCGCACCACTCCGTCAAGATTGCGGACCCCCCGGCCGACGACGTCGAGTGAGCAACCGGACGCGGAGAGCTGTCGCCCGAGCGGCGCCTGCGGCCCGGCCCCCGTGTCACTTCCGCGGCGTCGGCCGTAACGTGTGCCGCGGCTCGCCGCATCCGCGCGACACCCGTGCGAGGTCCGGCGAGCCCCACATGGCGAGCACCCAAGAGCGCACGAAAGAGAGGCAGTACCCGATGCCCCCCTTCGACCTTCCCGAGGGCGACCCCTTCGGTCCGCACAACCTCCCGTACGGCGTCTTCTCCCTGCCGGGCTCCACGGAGCGGACCGTCGGCGTCCGGCTCGGCGACCATGTCCTCGACGCGGGCGCGGCGGCCCGCGCGCTCGGCTCGCCGCACGCCGGCCTGCTCGCCTCTCCGTCCCTCGACCCGCTGCTGGCGGCGGGACGCACGACCTGGTCGCAGGTGCGCCGAGCCCTGACGGAGTGGGTGACCGACCCCGCCCACCGGCCCACCGTCGAACCGCTCCTCCACCCCCTGTCCGATGTGACCCTGCACCTCCCCTTCCAGGTCGCCGACTACGTCGACTTCTACTCGTCCGAGCATCACGCCCGGAACGCGGGAGCGATCTTCCGCCCGGACGCCGGAGACGTCCTCCTGCCCAACTGGAAGCACCTGCCGATCGGCTACCACGGGCGGGCCGGCACGGTCGTGGTCTCCGGCACGGACGTCGTCCGTCCGTCGGGCCAGCGCAAGGCGCCCGACGAGACGGCCCCCGTCTTCGGCCCGTCCGTACGGCTCGACATCGAGGCCGAGGTCGGCTTCGTGGTCGGCGTGCCCTCCCGGCAGGGCAGCCCGGTCGCCCTGACCGACTTCCGCGAACACGTCTTCGGTCTCTGCCTGCTCAACGACTGGTCCGCCCGTGACCTCCAGGCCTGGGAGTACGTCCCTCTCGGCCCGTTCCTCGCCAAGTCGTTCGCCACGTCGGTGTCGGCGTGGATCACCCCGCTGGAGGCCCTGGAGAACGCACGGGTGACGCCCCCGGAGCGGACCCACCCCCTCCTCCCCTACCTGGACGACGCGAACGCCGAACCCGGCGGCTACGACCTGCGCATCTCCGTCGCGCTCAACGGTCAGGTGATCTCCGATCCGCCCTTCTCCACCATGTACTGGACGGCCGCCCAGCAACTCGCCCACCTCACGGTCAACGGCGCCTCCCTGCGCACGGGCGACCTGTACGGCTCGGGCACGGTCAGCGGCCCCCACCCGCACGAGCGCGGCTCGCTGCTGGAGCTGACCTGGAACGGCCGCGACCCGCTGGAACTCGCCGACGGCAAGCGCACGTTCCTGGAGGACGGCGACGTGGTGACCCTGACGGCCTGGGCGCCCGGCCCCGACGGAGCACGCGTGGGCCTGGGTGAGGTGAGCGGCCGGGTGATCGCCGGGTGACCCACCCGGCGGTGCCAGGCCGCCCGATTCCCTGGCCGGGACGGGGACCAACGCCGAGACCCGCGCCCGATATGGGGAGGGGGCCGGGACCTGCATCCGGGGCGGGGACGGGAACGGCACCTGCGCCCGAGGCGGGACCGCAACCCGCGCCGGTGCCGGGCCGTGTGCCCGCGCCGGTGCCGGGCCGCGTGCCGGTGCCGGTGCCGGGCCGCGTGCCGGTGCCGGTGCCGGGCCGCGTGCCCGCGCCGGTGCCGGGCCGCGTGCCGGTGCCGGTGCCGGTGCCGGTGAGCAAGCCGGTGGTGGGGTGGCGGACCCCCGCAAGGCCGCCGAGTCGGGGCGGACGGGGCTGAATCGGGGCGTCGTCCCGGGCTGACTCCCGGAGGAACCGCCGTCATACTGGCGGCGGGCACGGTTCTCGTGCCGAGCCCGCCGCCCGTGGCAGGCCGCACGCACGCGGGTACGCCGCACGCACCCCGCGCGCACGTGGCCCACGCCGTCCTCCCGACCAGGATCCGGAGCCCATGGCATGACTCTCTGCCTGCTCCTGCTGAGCGTCGTCGCCCTGTCCGCCGCCGTGCCCGTGCCACGGGCGCTCACCAGGTCCGCCTGGCCCGAGCGGGAACCGGTGGTCGGACTGTGGGTGTGGCAGTGCCTGGTCGCCACGGTCCTGCTGTGCTGCCTGACCGCCCTGACCCTGGGCGCCGCCGCCGTGTTCCACACCGTCCGCGCCCGGGTCTTCGCCCCCGCGCCGCCCGGGGTCTCCGAGGCGTACGACCTCTCCGCCGCCCCCCTGTGGGCCGCGGTCCTGACCCTGCTCCTGGCCTGCGGGGCCGCCTGGACCACCGCGATGCTGGCCCGCGAACTCGTCGAGGCCCGCCGGCGCCGCGGCATGACCAGGGCCCACCTGCGGGAACGCGCCCCGGACCTGCCCGCGGGCCTGCCGTCCGCCCGGGGCCCGCTGCTCGTGCTGGAGGACGAGTACCCCGACGCCTGGTGGATGCCGGGCAACCCGCCCCAGTTGATCGTGACGACCGGCGCCCTGCACCGCCTCACCTCCCACCAGCTGGACGCCGTCCTCACCCATGAGCGCGGCCACGCCCGCGCCCACCACGACTGGCTGCTCCACCTGTCGACCGCCCTTGCCACCGGCTTCCCCCGCGTTCCGCTCTTCTCGCACTTCTGCGACCAGACCCACCGCCTGGTCGAACTCGCCGCCGACGACACGGCGTCACGCCGCTGCGGTCACCTGACCACCGCACTGGCCCTCATCGAGCTGAACCAGCACCGGGGCGTCCTGTCCTGCGCCTCCAGCCACCGTCTCCTGGGCGAGCGTGTCGACCGCCTGCTCCAGCCGCCCCCGCGCCTGCTCCGCCGCCAGCGGGCGCTGACGACGACGCTGGCCACCCTCGTGCCGCTGCTGCCCCTGCTGATCACCTTCGCCCCGGGCCTGACGGCGATGTCCTGACCGCGACGTCCTGACAGCGAGGCCCTGACAGCGAGCCCCTGACGGCGAAGGCCTGACGGCGTTCCCCCGACGCCGACGCCCCCACAGCGATGCCTCGAAGGCGTCGTCACGCCGGCCTCGTCCGATCAACGACGCTCGAACGGCGTCGTCCCGCCGGCCCCGTCCCGACGCGCCCTCGTGAAGCGCCAGCCGTGACGCGCTTGCCCCGACAGCCGCGTCCCGACCTGGCGGATCTTGTGCAAGCCGGGCCTGTTCTCCCAGGTCAGCTCCTTGTCTGACGCTCCCGCAGGTGGCGCAACACTCCGGCAACACCCCTTTCCCTACTGGCTCGCTATGGTTCGAAACATGCCACCCACCGACCGCATCCGAGACCACGCCGGCCAGGGCGCGACCACCGTCGCCGCCCACCGTGCGCGGCGTCGGCTGCGAGCGGACCAGGCCCGGCAGCTCGCGGACCTCCTGCGCCGCCAGCTGCTCACCGACGGCTTCCCGGACGGCACGCTCCCCCACGAGTCGACCCTCGCGGGCGACTACCGCGCCTCACGCAACACGGTCCGCCAGGCTCTCGACCTCCTCCGCGCCGAGGGACTGGTGGAGCGTCTGCCGGGCGTCGGCACGGTCGTCGTGGCGCAGAAGTACCCGCACGGCCTGGACCGTCTGATGGGCCTCGCGGAGACCCTGCACGAGCACGGCCACGTCACCAACGAGGTCCGCACGATGGGCCCCGTCGCCGCGCCCGCCCCGGTGGCCGACCGCCTCCACGTCCCGCCCGGCACCGACGTGCTCTACATCGAACGCCTGCGCCGGCTCGGTGGCCTCCCCCTCTCCCTCGATCTCACCTACATCCCGCTCGACATCGGCACCGCCCTGCTCGGCGCCGACCTGGAGAACACCGACGTCTTCCGGCTTCTGGAGGCCGTCACCGGGCAGCGACTCGGGCACGCCGAGATCACTCTCGAGGCGGTGACCGCGGACGCCCACTCCGCCGCCGTACTGGAGGCGCCGCGTGGTGCCGCCGTCCTGATGCTCGAACGCCTCACCCACCTCGCCGACGGCCGCCCGGTGGATCTGGAGTTCATCCGCTTCCGCGGAGACCGCATCTCGATGAGCGGTCTGCTGCACCGCTCCCTCTGATCTCCGCCCACCGGCACCGCAGTCGCCGCGGGCCTTCTCCCCTTCTGCGCCATCCTGCTCGCCCCGCCCCTTCGCCCGCCGCTCGTCCTCTCCGCTTCTTCTCCGCCCTCAACCCTTCATCGTCCGGCACGGCCTCATCGGTTCACCGCCGGGCGGGATTTCGCAGAATTTCCCGGGACTTCTCTGGAGACAGCCATGACCTTGGCACCCCAGCGGGCCGACGTGCCCGTGACCATCGACGAGTCGAAGTGCATCGACGGCTGCACGCTCTGCGTGGACATGTGCCCGCTGGACTCCCTCGCCATCGACCAGAGCAACGGCAAGGCCTACATGCACGTCGACGAGTGCTGGTACTGCGGCCCGTGCGCGGCCCGCTGTCCCACCGGAGCCGTCACGGTCAACATGCCCTACCTGCTCCGGTGAAAGGCCCGAATCTCCATGAAACCCACAGCGACGAAACCCCGGGCGATCGCCGCGACCGCCGCCCTTCTCCTGCTCCCCCTCACCGGATGCGGCAGCGCCGAGGCCGGTAGCGGCTCCACGGTCACCGTCACCGTCGGCTACCAGTCCAAGACCATCAACACCGTCACGGCGGGCACCCTCCTGCGCTCGCTCGGCTACTTCGAGAAGGAGCTGAACGCTCTCGGCGACGGCACGACCTACAGGGTGGACTGGCAGGACTACGCCACCGGCGCTCCCATCAACGCGCAGATGACCGCCGGGAAGATCGACATCGGGTCGATGGGCGACTTCCCGCTCCTCATCAACGCGGCCCGCGGCGATCAGCTCGGCAAGCCCACCCACCTGGTCTCGGTCACCGGCTACAACCTGCGCGGCGGCCTCAACACCATCGTCACGGCGCCCGACTCCGCACTCGCCTCCATCGAGGACCTCAAGGGCAAGAAGGTCTCCACCAGCATCGGCTCCGCCGCCGACGGCACTCTCGTACGGGCCCTGGAGCGGGCCGGCATCGACCCGGCCGAGGGCGTCGAGAAGCTCAACCAGCAGCCTGCCGTCGGGGCGTCGGCCCTCTCCGCGGGCAGCGCCGACGCGCTCTCGCAGTTCGTCGCCTGGCCCGGCCTGCTCGCCTTCCAGGGCAAGGCGAAGGCCCTGTACGACGGCGCCCAGCTGAACCTGCCGACCTTCCACGGCGTCACCGCCCGCGAGGATTTCGCGACGAAGCGCCCGGCCGTGCTGGAGGCGTTCCTGAGGGCGCAGTCGGAGGCCACCGACTACCTCGGCGCGCACCCGGTGGCCGCCGCCGAGAAGGTCTCGCAGGCCACCGGTCTGCCCGCCGAGGTCGTCTACCTCTACAACGGCGCCCACGGCATCTCCACCTTCGACCCGGCCGTCAAGCCACAACTGGTCGAGGTCCTCGAGAAGGACGTCTCGATCCTGAAGGCGGCCAAGCTGACCGGAGACGTCGACGTGGACTCCTTCGTCGACGACCGGTACGTGAAGAAGGCGCTCGGCGCGTCCTACGCGAAGCAGCTCGCCGCCACCCCCGCACCCGCCGCGAGCGAGGTCTGGCCCGAGGGCGCAGCGAAGACCCTCGCCTTCAAGACGCCAGCCGACCTGCTGACCTACGTCGCGCAGCACAAGGACGGCATCCGCGCCGCCTACGTCCCCGACGCCACCACGGGCACCCTGTGGTTCGCCGACAAGGCCGTCTGGGTGGCCGACGGCGCGACGCTGTTGCCGTTCGTCGCTCCGGCGACCGCGCGGGCCTACGTCGGCACCCACGGCGGCGCGCGGGTGGTCACGTACGCCGACGCGCTGGGGCGGGCGTCGTGACCCGGTACGCGCTGCGGGTGGCGTCGGTGGCGGCCGCCCTCGGCCTGTGGCAGCTGCTGACCAGCCTGGACATCGATCTGTGGCTGCGCTTCTCGCAGTTCCCCACGGTCGCCGACGTGGCCCGCGCCTTCGCGGACCGTCTGACCGGCGACGACTACTGGACCGATCTCACCGACAGCCTCACCCGCATCGTCACCGGGTTCCTCCTGGCCGCCGTCCTGGGCGTGGCCACGGGCGTGCTCGTGGCGCGCTCGCGGCTCGCCGAGGACCTGCTCGGCCCGATCCTCGAGGTCGTCCGGCCGATCCCCGCGATCGCCCTGGTGCCCGTCGCGATCCTGCTGTTCCCCTCCAACGAACAGGGCATCGTCTTCATCACTTTCACCGCCGCCTTCTTCCCGGTCCTGGTCTCCACTCGGCACGCCGTCCGCGCGCTGCCTCCCGGGTGGGAGGAGGCGGTCCGCACCATGGGCGGGGGCCGGTGGCGGATCCTCGGCTCGGTCGTCCTGCCCGGGGCGCTGCCGGGCATCTTCGGCGGTCTGTCGGTCGGCATCGGGGTGTCGTGGATCTGTGTGATCTCCGCCGAGATGATCTCCGGCCAGTACGGCGTCGGCTACCGCACCTGGCAGGACTACACCGTCGTCGACTACCCGGGGGTGTTCGTCGGCATGGTCACGATCGGCGTGCTCGGCTGGGCCACGTCCACGGCCGTGGAGCTCCTGGGCCGCCGCCTCACCCGCTGGCTGCCCCGCACCTCGTACGTCCCGGCCGGCCGGCCCCGGTCCGGGAGTCCCCGCGCGGCCGCTCCGGCGTCGGCGACCTCCCCCGCCGTCCCCGCCGGCCACGAACCCGAGGAGGCCCGCGATGAGCACCTCGTCTGAGACCCGTGAGAGCACCCGGACGGACACCGGCGCCGCCACCCCGGCGATCGGCACGCCGACCGGTACGGCCGCACGCGGTACCCGGCTCACCCTCCGCGCGGCCACCCTCGGCCGCCCCGACGCCGCCGCGCTGGCCGATGTCGGCCTGGACGTCCCGCCGGGCGAGATCCTCACCGTCGTCGGCCCCTCGGGCTGCGGCAAGTCGACGCTGCTGCGCACGCTGGCCGGGCTGCTGCCCGCGCTGACCGGAGCCGTGGAGCAGGACGGCCGGCCGATCGGCGGGCCGGCGGCGGACCGCGCGCTGGTCTTCCAGGAGGACGCCCTGCTCCCGTGGCGCACCCTGCAGGCCAACGTCGAACTGCCCCTCGCCATCCAGGGCGCTGCCCGCGCGGAGCGCAGGAAGCAGGCCGCGGCCTGGCTCGAGCGGGTCGGACTCGCCGACCGGGCCCGGCAGTTGCCGCACCGTGTCTCCGGCGGCCAGCGCCAGCGGGCGCAACTGGCCCGGGCCCTCGCCGCGGGCCCGCGCGCCGTCCTCATGGACGAACCCTTCGGCGCCCTCGACGCCCAGACCCGCGCCGGCATGCAGGACCTTCTGGTGGAGGTGCTGCGCGGCTCGGGGGCGACCGTCGTCTTCGTCACCCACGACGTGGACGAGGCCCTGTTCCTCGGCGACCGCGTGGCCCTCCTCGGCGCGGGCCGCCTCCTCGCCGTACGGGACGTGCCGCGTCCCCGCGACCGCGCCGCCCACGACGACCCGGCGCGGGTGGCCCTGCGGCGCGATGTCCTGACCTCACTGAGCATCTGAAAGGCACCCCGGTGGACACCCTCCTCCAGATCCCCGCACCCGGCGACGCCGAGGAGCTGACCTGCGACGTCCTCGTCATCGGGGGCGGTACCGCGGGCACCATGGCGGCCCTGACCGCCGCCGAGCACGGCGCGGACGTCCTGCTCCTGGAGAAGGCCCACGTCCGCCACTCCGGGGCCCTCGCGATGGGCATGGACGGCGTCAACAACGCGGTCGTCCCCGGCCGCGCCGAGCCCGACGACTACGTCGCCGAGATCACCCGCGCCAACGACGGCATCGTCGACCAGTCCACCGTCCGCCAGACCGCCACCCGCGGCTTCGCCATGGTGCAGCGACTGGAGTCGTACGGCGTGAAGTTCGAGAAGGACGAGCACGGCGACTACGCGGTGCGCCAGGTCCACCGTTCCGGCTCCTACGTGCTGCCCATGCCGGAGGGCAAGGACGTCAAGAAGGTGCTGTACCGGCAGTTGCGGCGGCGCGAGATGCGGGAGCGGATCCGCATCGAGAACCGGGTGATGCCGGTGCGCGTGCTGACCTCGCCGGAGGACGGGCGCGCCATCGGGGCGGTCGGTTTCCACACCCGCACGGGGCAGTTCGTCACCGTCCGCGCGGGCGGCGTCGTCCTCGCGACCGGCGCCTGCGGCCGCCTCGGCCTGCCCGCCTCCGGCTACCTGTACGGCACCTACGAGAACCCCACGAACGCGGGCGACGGCTACGCCATGGCCTACCACGCGGGCGCCGAGCTGACCGGCATCGAGTGCTTCCAGATCAACCCGTTGATCAAGGACTACAACGGCCCCGCCTGCGCCTACGTCGCCAATCCCTTCGGCGGCTACCAGGTCAACCGGCACGGCGAACGCTTCGTCGACTCCGACTACTGGTCGGGCCAGATGATGGCCGAGTTCGCGGCGGAGGTCGCCAGCGACCGGGGCCCGGTGTACCTGAAGCTGAGCCACCTCCCCGAGGAGTCGATCTCGGCCCTGGAGTCGATCCTGCATTCCACCGAGCGTCCGACCCGGGGCACCTTCCACTCCGGGCGCGGGCACGACTACCGCACGCACGACATCGAGATGCACATCTCGGAGATCGGCCTGTGCGGCGGTCATTCGGCCTCGGGCGTACGGGTGGACGAGCACGCCCGCACGACCGTCCCCCGCCTGTACGCCGCCGGTGACCTGGCGTGCGTCCCGCACAACTACATGATCGGCGCGTTCGTCTTCGGCGACCTGGCCGGTGCGGACGCGGCCCGGTACACGGCGTACGACGGTGAGCTTCCCGCCGACCAGCTGCGCGAGGCGCACGAGCTGATCTACCGCCCGTTGCGCAACCCGGAGGGCCCGCCGCAGCCCCAGGTCGAGTACAAGCTGCGCCGTTTCGTGAACGACTACGTGGCCCCGCCGAAGTCGGGCGCGCGGCTGTCGTTGGCCCTGGAATCCTTCGAGCGGATGCGCGACGACATCGCGGAGATGGGGGCCCGCACCCCGCACGAGCTGATGCGGTGCGCCGAGGTCTCCTTCATCCGTGACTGCGCGGAGATGGCCGCGCGCGCCTCCCTGGCCCGTACCGAGTCCCGCTGGGGCCTCTACCACGACCGCCTCGACCACCCTCGCCGCGACGACGCCTCCTGGTTCCATCACCTCGATCTGCACAAGTCCCCCTCCGGTGCGATGGAGTTCACGGCCCGGCCCGTGGCTCCGTATCTGGTTCCGGTCGACGGGTTCGCCCCCGTCGGCGGTCCGTCCCGGCCGCTCGGCGAAGTCCACCCCGAGGACGTGGCCACGGCCGGTTCACGGGACGTGGCGCCCGTCGCCACCGGGGCCGAGGCCGCCGCTCCTCAGGTCACGGACGTCTCGGCCCTTCCGGCGCCCGAGCCCGCCCCCGATCAGGCCTCCCCCCGGTCGTCCGTGCGTCTTCTCGAACTGGTCGCCCTCGCCGAGGACGAACCCGAACTCGGCTCCTTGCTGCCGTACTTGACCGACGCGGTGGCCGTCGTCCGGCGCGAGGCCGTCGCCGTCCTCACCGAGACCGTGCCGTCGGGCACCGGTCCGGCCCTCGCCGAGGCGCTGCGCGACCCCTCCGCGGACGTGCGCGCCGCCGCGGCGGCCTCGCTGCGCGAACTCGTCGAGACCCTGCCGGCGGAACCGGCCCTGCGCGACGGTCTCGCCGCCGCCCTGGCCGAGCCGGACCCCGTGGTCCGCGCCGCGGCCCTGGACGTGCTGCGTGCCCTGCGCCTCGGTGACACCGCCCTGTTCGCCGGCTCGCTCTCCGACGCCGACATCGCCGTCCGGATCGAGGCCGTCCGCGCCCTGGTCTCGGTGGACGCCGCCGAGGAACTGGCCCGTGCGGCGACCGCCGACCCGTCCCGTGAGGTCCGCGTCACGATCGCCAAGTCCCTGGCCACGGTGGCGGCCGGACGCCTGAACGACACCTCACCGCCGGACGCCGCCCCCGCCGCTCCTCCGGCCTCCGCAACAGCCGCAGCCGCAGCCGCAGTTTCCGGCAGCTGCACTGGCACCGGCACCGATCCGGCTGCCCGCATCGAGTACGACGCCGTCCACGCGGCCCTTGTGGGGCTCGTCGACGACCCCGATGCCCTGGTGCGTGCCGCCGCCTTCGGGGCGCTGGGCACCACCGGCTGCCCGGCGCCCCTCGCCGCACGGGCCGTGGCCGCCCTGGCCGACCCCGCCTGGCAGGTCCGCGCCGGTGCCGCCACCGCGCTGTCGGTGGCCCACCCCGACACCGCCCTGCCCGTCCTCACCGAGACGCTGGCCGACCCGAATGCCGACGTCCGCAAGGCCGCCGTCCTGGCGCTCACCCGGCACCGTGCCTCCGAAGCCGCCCGCGCGGCCCTGGCCACCGCGACGACGGACTCCGACGCGGACGTCAGGGCGTATGCGACGCGTGCGCTATGACCATCCCGCTTCCGCTCGGTCGCCGAACTCCCGCTCGTCCACCGCTCAGTCGCCGCTTCCGCACCCGGTCTCCTCCAGGGCCCCCGTGCCCGGTCCCCCTGTTTCCCCTCACCAGCTCCTCCCTCGGTCCCCTGCCTACATCCAGTCCTCGGGCTCCGGCTCCGCGTCCATCTCGGGCCAGTAGTCCGAGGCGCCCGGGTCCGTCGCGTCACTTCGAGCGGTGGCCCGAGCCGGGTTCTCAGCCGGCGCCGCAGCGGCGGCGCCCGGCTTCCCGCCCAGCGAGGCCAGCACCGCGACCACGCCCTCCCCGTACGTCACCCGCTTCTTCTCGCCGACGCCACTGATGCCGCCGAGCTGCTGCACCGAGGTCGGCCAGGCCGTGGCGATCTCCCGGAGCGTGGCGTCGTGGAAGATGACGTACGCCGGGACGCCCTGCTCGCGGGCCTGCTCGGCACGCCAGGCCCGCAGTGCCTCGAAGGCGGGCAGCAGGTCCTCGGGCAGCTCGGCCGCGGCGGCCTTGGACTTGCTCCTGCCGGAGGAGGAGCCCGACGCCTTCGAGGCCGCCGACTTCTTCGGCTCCTTGCGCAGCGGCACGTCCCGCTCGCGGCGGAGCACCGCCCCGCTGGCCTCCGTCAGCACCAGGGTGCCGTACTCGCCCTCGACCGCGAGCAGCCCCTGGGCCAGCAACTGCCGTACGATGCCACGCCATTCGCCCTCGGAGAGATCCTCACCGATGCCGAACACCGACAGCTGGTCGTGGTCGAACTGGATCACCTTGGCCGTGCGCTTGCCCGTGAGGATGTCGATGATCTGCACCGCGCCGAACTTCTGCCCTCGCTCCCGCTGGAGCCGGACCACCGTCGACAGCACCTTCTGGGCCGCGACCGTGCCGTCCCAGGTCTCCGGTGGCGCGAGGCAGGTGTCGCAGTTGCCGCAGCCCGCCGGGTCCGGTTCCTGGCCGAAGTAGGCGAGGAGCTGTCCGCGGCGGCACTGGGCGGTCTCGCACAGCCCCAGCATCGAGTCCAGGTGCGCGGCGGCCCGCCGACGGAAGGCCTCGTCGCCCTCGCCGGACTGGATGAGCTTGCGCTGCTGGATGACGTCGTTGAGGCCGTACGCCATCCAGGCGGTGGAGGGCAG
The DNA here is from genome assembly GCF_031456635.1 of Streptomyces sp. 3330. Taxonomy (NCBI): domain Bacteria; kingdom Bacillati; phylum Actinomycetota; class Actinomycetes; order Kitasatosporales; family Streptomycetaceae; genus Streptomyces; species Streptomyces sp. 3330. The sequence goes on along the minus strand of NZ_JAVDVA010000035.1, from coordinate 50,187 downwards.
TCCGTCGCGGCCGCCGCGCCCCGTCTCCTGGTAGTAGCCCTCGATCGACTTGGGCAGGTCGAGGTGGGCGACGAACCGTACGTCCGGCTTGTCGATGCCCATGCCGAAGGCGATGGTCGCGCACACGACCAGGCCCTCCTCCCGCAGGAACCGGGACTGGTGCGCCGCGCGCGTGCCCGCGTCCAGACCCGCGTGGTACGGCACCGCCTCGATGCCGTTGCGGGAGAGGAACTCGGCCGTCTTCTCGACGGAGTTGCGCGAGAGGCAGTACACGATGCCCGCGTCGCCCGCGTGCTCCTCGCGCAGGAAGCTCAGGAGCTGCTTCTTGGGGTCGGCCTTCGGCACGATCCGGTACTGGATGTTGGGCCGGTCGAAGCTCGCCACGAAGTGCCGGGCCGACGGCATGTTGAGGCGCTGGGTGATCTCCTCGTGCGTCGCGCGGGTGGCCGTCGCCGTGAGGGCGAGCCGCGGGACGTCCGGCCAGCGCTCGCCGAGCAGCGAGAGGGACAGGTAGTCGGGTCGGAAGTCGTGGCCCCACTGGGAGACGCAGTGCGCCTCGTCGATCGCGAAGACCGCGATCTTGCCGCGGGAGAGGAGGTTCAGGGTGGAGTCGAGACGCAGTCGCTCCGGCGCCAGGTACAGCAGGTCCAGCTCGCCGGCCAGGAACTCGGCCTCGACCACGCGCCGCTCGTCGAAGTCCTGCGTGGAGTTCATGAACCCGGCGTTCACACCGAGTGCCCGCAGGGCGTCCACCTGGTCCTGCATCAGCGCGATCAGCGGCGAGACGACGATGCCGGTACCGGGCCTGACCAGGGCTGGGATCTGGTAGCACAGCGATTTGCCGCCGCCGGTGGGCATGAGGACGACCGCGTCCCCGCCGGCCACCACGTGCTCGATGACCGCTTCCTGCTCGCCGCGGAAGGCGTCGTATCCGAAGACCCGGTGCAGCGTGGCCAGAGCCTCGCTCTCGGTCTGCTCCGGTGTCCCGGTGATCGCTGTCATCGCGCTGATCCCACCCGTCCCGCCATCGTCTGGTTCCCCGTGCGTCGTCCCTCGACCACTGCCTCAACGATAGGGGTCCGGACTGACAGCACCGGAGTTATCCACAGGCTCGTTCCGGTGACTCTGCGTGATGGTCGGGGCGCTCGCGGGAGAATCCACGAACCCGGCCGCGCACGACGACGAACCCGGCCGGTAGGAGGGTGGCGACCCCGGCCGCCCGCACGACGGCGACAACCCCCGGCCGCCGCCCGTACGACGGCGACGGGCCCGGTCCCCACTCCGGGGAACCGGGCCCGTCGTCACGGCGCGCGCAGGTCGGCGCACCTGCGCCGAGCGGCTCAGCGCACGAACACTCCCGCCTGGTTCGCCAGGTCCAGGAAGTACTGCGGCGCCACGCCGAGCACCAGCGTGACCGCCACGCCCACCCCGATCGCCGTCATCGTCAGCGGCGACGGAACGGCGACGGTCGGGCCCTCCGGCCGCGGCTCGCTGAAGAACATCAGCACGATCACGCGGATGTAGAAGAACGCCGCGATCGCCGACGAGATCACACCGACCACGACCAGCGGGGCCGCGCCACCCTCCGCCGCCGCCTTGAAGACGGCGAACTTACCGGCGAACCCGGAGGTCAGCGGGATACCGGCGAAGGCCAGCAGGAACACCGCGAACACCGCCGCCACCAGGGGTGACCTGCGTCCCAGCCCCGCCCACTTGGACAGGTGGGTCGCCTCGCCACCGGCGTCGCGCACGAGGGTGACCACCGCGAACGCGCCGATCGTCACGAACGAGTACGCGGCCAGGTAGAAGAGCACCGACGAGACGCCGTCCGGCGTGGTCGCGATGACACCCGCGAGGATGAATCCGGCGTGCGCGATGGACGAGTACGCCAGCAGCCGCTTGATGTCGGTCTGGGTGATCGCGACGATCGCGCCGCCCAGCATGGTGACCACTGCCACGCCCCACATGACCGGCCGCCAGTCCCAGCGCAGACCGGGCAGGACGACGTAGAGGAGGCGCAGCAGCGCGCCGAAGGCGGCCACCTTGGTCGCCGCGGCCATGAATCCGGTGACCGGGGTCGGCGCGCCCTGGTAGACGTCGGGCGTCCACATGTGGAACGGCACCGCGCCCACCTTGAACAGCAGCCCCATGACGATCATCGCGGAGCCGACGAGGAGCAGCGCGTCGTTGCCCATGGTGTCGGCGAGCGCCGGGTTCACGTTCTGGACGGTGCCGTCGACGACCTGCGCGAGCGTGCCGTACGACACCGAGCCGGCGTACCCGTACAGCAGGGCGATGCCGAAGAGGGTGAACGCGGAGGCGAAGGCGCCGAGGAGGAAGTACTTGACCGCGGCCTCCTGCGACATGAGCCGCTTGCGGCGGGCCAGTGCGCACAGGAGGTAGAGCGGCAGCGAGAAGACTTCCAGGGCGATGAACAGGGTCAGCAGGTCGTTGGCCGAGGGGAAGACCAGCATGCCGGCGACCGCGAACAGCAGCAGCGGGAAGACCTCGGTCGTCGTGAACCCGGCTTTGACCGCGGCCTTCTCACTGTCGCTGCCGGGCACGGAGGCCGCCTGGGCGGCGAAGGAGTCGACCCGGTTGCCGTGCACCTCGGGGTCGAGGCGCCGTTCGGCGAAGGTGAACAGGCCGACCAGCGCGGCCAGCAGGATCGTGCCCTGCAGGAAGAGGGCCGGTCCGTCGACCGCGATCGCGCCCATGGCCGCGATGCGTGCCTTCGTGGTGCCGTATCCGCCCTCCGCCAGCGCGACGACCGCGGCGAAGGCCGCGACCAGCGCCACGACAGATACGAACAGTTGTGCGTAGTAGCGGTGCTTGCGCGGCACGAACGCCTCGACCAGCACGCCGATGATCGCCGCACCCACGACGATCAAGGTGGGCGACAATTGCCCGTACTCGATCTTCGGGGAGTCGATCTTCGAGATCGGTTCGGCCGCGGTTGCCGCCGTTGTCCACAGGCTGTGGACGGCTGATGCGCTCACTTGGCCGCCTCCACCTCGGGCTGGGGGTCCTTCTTGTGCACGTCGGACAAGGTCTGCTTGACCGCCGGATTCACGATGTCGGTGACGGGCTTCGGATAGACGCCCAGGAAGATCAACAACACGATCAGCGGCGCGACGACCACGAGCTCACGCGCGCGCAGGTCGGGCATCGCCGAGACCTCGGGCTTCACCGGGCCCGTCATCGTCCGCTGATAGAGGACGAGGGTGTAGAGCGCGGCGAGGACGATGCCGAAGGTGGCGACGATGCCGATCGCCGGGTAGCGCGCGAACGTGCCCACCAGGACCAGGAACTCGCTCACGAAGGGCGCGAGCCCCGGCAGCGAGAGCGTCGCCAGACCGCCGATCAGGAAGGTGCCGGCGAGTACCGGGGCGACCTTCTGCACGCCGCCGTAGTCGGCGATGAGCCGCGAGCCGCGCCGGGAGATCAGGAAGCCCGCGACCAGCATCAGGGCGGCCGTCGAGATGCCGTGGTTGACCATGTAGAGCGTCGCCCCGGACTGGCCCTGGCTGGTCATCGCGAAGATGCCCAGGATGATGAACCCGAAGTGCGAGATCGACGCGTACGCCACCAGCCGCTTGATGTCCCGCTGGCCCACGGCGAGCAGTGCGCCGTAGATGATGCTGATCACCGCGAGGACGAGGACGGCGGGCGTCGCCCACTTGCTCGCCTCCGGGAACAGCTGGAGGCAGAAGCGGAGCATCGCGAAGGTGCCCACCTTGTCGACGACCGCCGTGATGAGCACGGCGACCGGGGTGGTCGCCTCACCCATGGCGTTGGGCAGCCAGGTGTGCAGCGGCCACAGGGGCGCCTTCACGGCGAAGGCGAAGAAGAAGCCCAGGAACAGCCAGCGTTCGGTGTTCTTCGCCATGTCGAGCGTTCCGTTGGCGCGGGCCTCGGCGATCTCGGTGAGCGAGAAGTTCCCGGCGACCACGTAGAGGCCGATCACCGCGGCCAGCATGATCAGACCACCGACCAGGTTGTACAGGAGGAACTTCACGGCCGCGTACGACCGTTGCGTCGACGCCACCTCCTCGCCGTGCTCGTGGGCACGGTCCCCGAAGCCGCCGATGAGGAAGTACATCGGGATGAGCATGGCTTCGAAGAAGATGTAGAAGAGGAAGACGTCGGTCGCCTCGAAGGAGATGATCACCATCGCCTCGACGGCCAGGATCAGGGCGAAGAAGCCCTGCGTCGGCCGCCAGCGCTTGCTGCCCGTCTCCAGCGGGTCGGCGTCGTGCCAGCCCGCGAGGATGATGAACGGGATCAGCAGCGCGGTCAGCGCGACGAGCGCGACCCCGATGCCGTCCACGCCCAGCTCGTACCTGACCCCGAAGTCCGCGATCCAGGAATGGGATTCGGTGAGCTGGTAGCGGCCGCCGTCCGGGTCGTAGCGGACCAGGACGACGATCGCCAGGGCGAGTGTCGCCAGGGAGAACACCAGGGCCAGCGATTTGGCGGCGTTGCGCCGGGCGGCCGGTACGGCGGCCGTGAGGACCGCCCCGATCGCCGGGAGCGCCGCCGTCGCTGTCAGCAGAGGAAAGGACATCGGTATCAGACCGCCCTCATCAGCAGGGTCGCGGCGACGAGGACCGCCGCACCGCCGAACATCGAAACCGCGTACGACCGCGCGAAGCCGTTCTGGAGCCGGCGCAGGCGCCCGGAGAGGCCGCCGACCGAGGCCGCCGTGCCGTTGACGACTCCGTCGACCAGGGTGTGGTCGACGTAGACCAGGGAGCGCGTGAGGTGCTCGCCGCCGCGGACCAGGACGACGTGGTTGAAGTCGTCCTGGAGGAGGTCGCGCCGGGCGGCCCGGGTGAGCAGCGACCCGCGCGGGGCGACGACCGGGACGGGGCGGCGGCCGTACTGGGCGTAGGCGATGGCCACGCCGATGACGAGCACCACCATGGTGGCGAGGGTGACCGTCAGGGCGCTGACCGGGGAGTCGCCGTGGCTGTGGCCCGTGACGGGCTCCAGCCAGTGCAGGAAGCGGTCGCCGATGCTGAAGAAGCCGCCGGCGAAGACCGATCCGAAGGCCAGCACGATCATCGGGATCGTCATCGACCTCGGCGACTCGTGCGGGTGCGGCTCATGCCCCTCGGCGTCGGGCTGCCAGCGCTTCTCGCCGAAGAACGTCATCAGCATCACGCGCGTCATGTAGTACGCGGTGATGGCCGCGCCGAGCAGGGCGCAACCGCCGAGGATCCAGCCCTCGGTGCCGCCCTTGGCGAACGCCGCCTCGATGATCTTGTCCTTGGAGAAGAAGCCGGACAGACCCGGGAAGCCGATGATCGCGAGGTAGCCGAGTCCGAAGGTGACGAAGGTGATCGGCATGTACGTGCGCAGGCCGCCGTACCTGCGCATGTCGACCTCGTCGTTCATGCCGTGCATGACCGAGCCCGCGCCGAGGAACAGCCCGGCCTTGAAGAAGCCGTGCGTCACCAGGTGCATGATCGCGAAGACGTAGCCGATGGGGCCGAGGCCCGCGGCCAGCACCATGTAGCCGATCTGCGACATGGTCGAACCGGCCAGCGCCTTCTTGATGTCGTCCTTCGCGCAACCGACGATCGCACCGAACAGCAGTGTGACGGCGCCGACGACGGTGACGACGAGCTGTGCGTCGGGCGCGCCGTTGAAGACGGCCGCCGAGCGGACGATCAGGTACACACCCGCCGTCACCATGGTCGCCGCGTGGATGAGGGCCGAGACCGGGGTCGGGCCCTCCATCGCGTCCCCGAGCCAGGACTGCAGCGGCACCTGGGCGGACTTGCCGCAGGCGGCCAGCAGCAGCATCAGGGCGATGGCGGTGAGCTTGCCCTCGCTCGCGTCACCCGCGATGCCGGGCTCGCCCTCCGACCCGAGCAGCGGACCGAAGGCGAAGGTCCCGAAGGTGGTGAACATCAGCATGATGGCGATCGACAGCCCGATGTCGCCGACGCGGTTGACCAGGAAGGCCTTCTTCGCGGCGGTGGCGGCGCTGGGCTTGTGCTGCCAGAAGCCGATGAGCAGGTAGGACGCGAGTCCGACGCCCTCCCAGCCGACGTACAGCAGCAGGTAGTTGTCGGCGAGGACGAGCAGCAGCATCGCCGCCAGGAACAGGTTCAGATAGCCGAAGAAGCGGCGCCGCCGCTCGTCGTGCTCCATGTACCCGACCGAGTACAGGTGGATCAGCGAGCCGACGCCCGTGATCAGCAGCACGAACGTCATCGACAACTGGTCCAGGCGGAAGGCCACGTCCGCCTGGAAGCCCTCGACCGGGATCCAGCTGAACAGGTGCTGGGTCAGCGTCCGGTCCTCGGCGTCCCTGCTCAGCAGGTCGCTGAAGAGGACGACACCGAACACGAAGGAGACGGACGACAGGAGCGTGCCGATCCAGTGGCCGACGGCGTCGAGCCGGCGGCCGCCGACCAGAAGGACGGCCGCTCCGAGCAGGGGCGCCGCGATCAGCAGCGCAATCAGGTTCTCCACGATTCTTCCGACCCCTTACAGCTTCATCAGGCTGGCGTCGTCGACCGAGGCCGAGTGGCGGGACCGGAACAGCGACACGATGATCGCGAGTCCGACCACGACCTCCGCGGCGGCGACGACCATCGTGAAGAAGGCGATGATCTGCCCGTCGAGATTGCCGTGCATCCGGGAGAAGGTGACGAACGCGAGGTTGCAGGCGTTGAGCATGAGCTCGATGCACATGAAGACGACGATCGCGTTGCGCCTGATCAGCACGCCTGTCGCACCGATCGTGAACAACAGGGCCGCGAGGTAGAGGTAGTTGACCGGGTTCACTTCGAAGCCTCCTCGGTCCGCTTCAGGTGGGGCGGCTCGATCGCGGCCCTGCCCAGGCGCTCCTCGGCGCGCTGCTCCAGGGCCTTCAGGTCGTTCAGCGCCTCGGTGGACACGTCCCGGACCTGGCCGCGCTCGCGCAGCGTCTTGCTGACCGTGAGCTCCGACGGGGTGCCGTCGGGCAGCAGACCCTGGACGTCCACGGCGTTGTGCCGCGCGTACACGCCCGGCGCGGGCAGCGGCGGTACGTGCTTGCCCTCACGGACACGCTGTTCGGCCAGCTCCCGCTGGGTCTTGGCCCGCTCGGTGCGCTCGCGGTGGGTGAGCACCATGGCGCCGACGGTCGCCGTGATGAGCAGGGCGCCGGTGATCTCGAAGGCGAAGACGTACTTGGTGAAGATGAGGGTGGCGAGGCCCTCGACGTTGCCGTTCGCGTTCGCCTCGGCGAGGCCGTCGAACTCCGTCAGGGAGGCGTTGGCGATGCCGGCGATCAGCAGGATGCCGAAGCCGAGGCCGCAGAAGAGGGCCAGCCAGCGCTGCCCCTTGATGGTCTCCTTCAGGGAGTCCGCCGCGGTCACACCGACGAGCATCACCACGAACAGGAACAGCATCATGATCGCGCCGGTGTACACGACGATCTGCACGATGCCCAGGAAATAGGCGCCGTTGGCGAGGTAGAACACCGCCAGGACGATCATGGTGCCGGCGAGGCACAGCGCGCTGTGCACGGACTTCTTCATGAAGACGGTGCACAGGGCGCCGATCACCGCGACGGTGCCGAGCACCCAGAACTGGAAGGCCTCGCCGGTCGAGGTGGAGTAGGCGGCGAGTTGCGCGCTCATCGGCCGACCACCTCCTCGGACGTCGGCTCGTCGGTGCCGGACGTGGAAGCGGCCTCCTGCGGCTTCTCGCCCTGGGAGACGGCCGCCTGCTGTTCCGTGCCGGGCGCCGCCTCCGTCACCAGACCCCGGTAGTAGTCCTGCTCGTCCGTACCCGGGTAGATCGCGTGGGGCGAGTCGACCATGCCCTCTTCGAGGCCGGCGAGCAGTTGTTCCTTGGTGTAGATCAGGTTGGCGCGGCTGGAGTCGGCGAGCTCGAACTCGTTGGTCATCGTCAACGCGCGCGTGGGGCACGCCTCGATGCACAGGCCGCACAGGATGCAGCGGGCGTAGTTGATCTGATAGACCCGCCCGTACCGCTCACCCGGGGAGTAGCGCTCCTCGTCGGTGTTGTCCGCGCCCTCCACATAGATGGCGTCGGCGGGGCAGGCCCAGGCGCACAGCTCGCAGCCGACGCACTTCTCCAGGCCGTCCGGATGGCGGTTGAGCTGGTGCCGTCCGTGGAACCGGGGAGCTGTGGTCTTCTCCTGCTCCGGGTACTGCTCGGTCAGCCGCTTCTTGAACATGGCCTTGAAGGTCACGGCGAAGCCGGCCACGGGGTTCTGGAAACCGGGCTTGGTCTCCTTGTGCTCCTCAGCCATCGGACGCCTCCTTTCCATCCTGCGATCCGTCACTCACAGTGTCCACTCCGCCACTGACAACGAGCTCCCGCTCGTGGTGCGGGCGGCGCCGGGGCACCGGCGGCAACTCCTGGCCGGGCAGCGGCGGCACGGGGAACCCGCCCGCCATCGGGTCGAAGCCGGCGGGCTCGGCGGGGGCCTGCGCATCCTTGCCCGCGTTGCGGAACATGTCCGCGATGAAGGACAGCAGCAACAGGACAAGGACGCCGCCGCAGACGTAGAGCGCGATCTCGGCGAAGTCGTAGTTCTCGTTGCGCAGGGTCCGCACGGTCGCGACGAGCATCAGCCACGCCACCGAGACGGGGATCAGGACCTTCCAGCCGAGCTTCATCAGCTGGTCGTAGCGGACGCGGGGAAGCGTGCCGCGCAGCCAGATGAAGAAGAACAGCAGCAGCTGCACCTTGACGACGAACCAGAGCATCGGCCACCAGCCGTGGTTCGCGCCCTCCCAGAAGGTGCTGATCGGCCAGGGAGCCCGCCAGCCGCCGAGGAAGAGCGTGGTCGCCACCGCCGAGACCGTCACCATGTTCACGTACTCGGCGAGCATGAACAGCGCGAACTTGATCGACGAGTACTCGGTGTTGAAACCGCCGACCAGGTCGCCCTCGGACTCCGGCATGTCGAAGGGGGCGCGGTTGGTCTCGCCGACCATCGTGACGACGTAGAGGATGAAGGAGACCGGCAGCAGCAGGATGTACCAGCGGTCCTGCTGCTGTTCGACGATCGTCGACGTCGACATCGACCCCGAGTAGAGGAACACCGAGGCGAACGCGGCACCCATCGCGATCTCGTAGGAGATCATCTGCGCGCAGGACCGCAGTCCGCCCAGCAGCGGATAGGTGGAGCCGGAACTCCAGCCCGCCAGGACGATGCCGTAGATGCCGATCGACGCGACGGCGAGGATGTAGAGCATCGCGATCGGCAGGTCGGTCAGCTGCATCGTGGTGCGCCGGCCGAAGATCGAGACCTCGTTGCCGGCCGGGCCGAAGGGGATCACCGCGATCGCCATGAAGGCCGGGATGGCCGCGACGATCGGCGCGAGGACGTACACCACCTTGTCCGCGCGCTTGACGATCAGGTCTTCCTTCAGCATGAGCTTGACGCCGTCGGCGAGGGACTGGAGCATCCCCCAGGGTCCGTGCCGGTTGGGGCCCACGCGGAGCTGCATCCAGGCGACGACCTTGCGTTCCCAGACGATGGAGAACAGCACGGTCACCATCAGGAAGGCGAAGCAGAAGACGGCCTTGACGACGACCAGCCACCAGGGGTCGTGGCCGAACATCGAGAGGTCTTCAGCGGCGAGGTACCGGCTCATGCCTCCACCTCCTCGGGGGCGTCGGCGACGAGCGTCGCCGGACCGATGCGGACAAGGGCGCCGGGTGTCGCCCCGCAGTCGGAGGCGACGCCCCCGCCCGTGGAGTTCAGCGGCAGCCAGACCACCCGATCGGGCATCTGCGTGATCAGCAGCGGGAGTTCGACGGCCCCCGCGGGGCCGGTCACCGCGAGGATGTCGCCGTCCTTGACGCCCACCTCGGCGGCCGTGGCAAGCGACACACGCGCGTGTGCGGCGTGCCGCGTCCCGGCGAGCGCCTCGTCCCCCTGCTGGAGGACGCCCTGGTCGAGCAGCAGGCGGTGTCCGGCGAGGACGGCCTCCCCCGCGGCGGGGCGGGGCAGCTGGGCGGCGGTCTCCAGGGACTCGGAGGCCCGAGGCCCGTCCCAGGAGCCGAGCCGGTCGAGCTCCGCGCGCGCGGTGCGCAGGTCCGGCAGGCCGAGGTGGACGTCCATGGCGTCGGCGAGCATCTGGAGCACGCGCGCGTCGGCGGGCGCCGGGCGGCGTGTCATCTGGTCGGGCTTCAGCGCCGCCTCGAAGAAACGGACCCGGCCTTCCCAGTTGAGGAAGGCGCCGGCCTTCTCGGCGACCGCGGCCACCGGGAGGACGACGTCGGCGTGCTCGGTGACCTCGCCGGGCCGCAGCTCCAGCGAGACGACGAAGCCGGCCTCGGCGAGCGCGGCACGCGCGCGTGCGGGGTCGGGCAGGTCAGCGATCTCGACGCCCGCGACGAGCAGCGCCTGCAGTTCGCCGGACGCGGCGGCCTCGACGATCTGCCCGGTGTCCCGGCCGTAGCGGTGCGGAAGTTCGGCGAGGCCCCAGGCCGCGGCGACCTCCTCACGCGCGCGGGGGTCGGTGGCCGGACGGCCGCCCGGCAGCAGCGACGGCAGCGCGCCCGCCTCGATCGCGCCGCGCTCGCCCGCCCGGCGGGGGATCCACACCAGCCGGGCGCCGGTCGCCGCGGCGGCCCGCACGGCGGCGGTGAGACCGCCTGCCACACCGGCCAGCCGCTCGCCGACGACGATCACGGCGCCTTCGGTGCGCAGCGCCTCGGCGGCCAGGGCGCCCGCGTCCTCCAGGCCGACGCGGCCCGCGAGCGCGTCCAGCCATTCGGTCTCGGTGCCCGGGGCGGCCGACAGCAGCGTGCCGCCCGCCTTCTCCAGGCCCCGGGTGACGTGAGTGGCCAGCGAGAACACCCGCTGTCCGTGCTTGCGCCAGGCCTTGCGCAGCCTCAGGAAGACGCCGGGCGCCTCCTCCTCCGACTCGAACCCGACCAGCAGGACGGCGGGCGCCTTCTCCAGGAAGGTGTACGTGACGCCCGTGCCGTCGAGGTCGCGGCCGCGGCCGGCGATGTGGGCGGCCAGGAAGTCGGCCTCCTCACTGCTGTGCACGCGTGCGCGGAAGTCGATGTCGTTGGTGTCGAGCGCCACGCGCGCGAACTTGCTGTACGCGTAGGCGTCCTCGATGGTGAGGCGGCCGCCGGTCAGGACACCGGTCCTGCCACGCGACGCCAGCAGGCCCTGGGCCGCGATCTGCAGCGCCTCCGGCCAGGAAGCCGGGACGAGGTTCCCCTCGGCGTCGCGCACCAGAGGCGTGTCGAGCCGGTCCCGCTGCTGCGGGTACCGGAACGCGAACCGCCCCTTGTCGCAGATCCACTCCTCGTTGACCTCGGGGTCGTTGGCGGCCAGCCGCCGCATGACCTTGCCGCGCCGGTGGTCGGTGCGCGTGGCGCAGCCGCCGGAGCAGTGCTCGCAGACCGAAGACGACGAGACGAGGTCGAAGGGCCGGGAGCGGAATCGGTACGCCGCCGAGGTCAGCGCGCCGACCGGGCAGATCTGGATGGTGTTTCCGGAGAAGTACGACTCGAAGGGGTCTCCCTCGCCGGTCCCCACCTGCTGGAGCGCGCCCCGCTCGATCAGCTCGATCATCGCGTCGCCCGCCACCTGGTTGGAGAACCGGGTGCAGCGTGCGCACAGCACGCACCGCTCACGGTCGAGCAGCACCTGCGTGGAGATCGGCAGGGGCTTCTCGTACGTCCGCTTCCTGCCCTCGAAGCGGGACTCGGCCTGGCCGTGCGACACGGCCTGGTTCTGCAGGGGGCACTCGCCGCCCTTGTCGCAGACCGGACAGTCCAGCGGGTGGTTGATGAGGAGCAGCTCCATCACACCGTGCTGCGCCTTCTCGGCCACCGGTGAGCTGAGCTGCGTCTTCACCACCATGCCGTCCGTGCACGTGATGGTGCAGGACGCCATCGGCTTGCGCTGGCCCTCGACCTCGACGATGCACTGCCGGCACGCGCCGACCGGATCGAGGAGGGGATGGTCGCAGAAGCGCGGGATCTCGATGCCGAGCTGCTCGGCGGCCCGGATGACCAGGGTGCCCTTGGGCACGCTGATCTCGGCGCCGTCGATCGTCAGCGAGACGAGATCCTCCGGCGGGACCGCCGCCTCGCCGCCTCCGGAGGGAGCGCTGGTGGTCACCGTCATGCGTTCACCTCCGTGTGCTTGTCCGCCCAGAGCGTCGACTTGGCCGGGTCGAACGGGCAGCCTCGGCCCGTGATGTGCTGCTCGTACTCCTCGCGGAAGTACTTGAGCGAGGAGAAGATCGGCGAGGCCGCGCCGTCGCCGAGGGCGCAGAAGGACTTGCCGTTGATGTTGTCGGCGATGTCGTTGAGCTTGTCGAGGTCGGAGAGGGCTCCCTTGCCGGCCTCGATGTCCCGCAGCAACTGCACCAGCCAGTAGGTCCCTTCACGGCACGGTGTGCACTTGCCGCAGGACTCGTGGGCGTAGAACTCGGTCCACCGGGTGACGGCCCGCACGACGCACGTCGTCTCGTCGAAGCACTGGAGTGCTTTGGTGCCGAGCATGGAACCCGCGGCGCCCACTCCTTCGTAGTCGAGAGGGACGTCGAGGTGCTCCTCGGTGAACATCGGCGTCGAGGAACCGCCCGGGGTCCAGAACTTGAGCCGGTGCCCGGGTCGCATGCCGCCGCTCATCTCGAGGAGCTGGCGGAGGGTGACGCCGAGCGGCGCCTCGTACTGGCCGGGGGCGGCGACATGGCCGCTGAGCGAGTAGAGCGTGAAGCCCGGGGACTTCTCGCTTCCCATCGACCGGAACCATTCTTTGCCGTTGTGCAGAATCGCGGGAACCGACGCGATCGATTCGACGTTGTTCACCACAGTCGGGCACGCATAGAGGCCCGCGACAGCAGGGAAAGGAGGGCGCAGCCGCGGTTGACCACGGCGGCCTTCGAGCGAGTCGAGCAGCGCGGTCTCCTCACCGCAGATGTACGCGCCGGCGCCGGCGTGCACGGTGAGTTCGAGGTCGAGTCCGCTGCCCAGGATGTTCTCGCCGAGGTAGCCCGCCGCGTAGGCCTCGCGCACGGCCTCGTGCAACCGGCGCAGAACGGGGACGACTTCACCCCGCAGATAGATGAAGGCATGAGACGACCTGATGGCGTAACACGCGATCACGATGCCCTCGATGAGGCTGTGCGGGTTCGCGAAGAGGAGCGGGATGTCCTTGCAGGTCCCGGGCTCCGATTCGTCGGCGTTGACAACTAGATAGTGCGGCTTTCCGTCACCCTGGGGAATGAACTGCCATTTCATTCCCGTCGGGAATCCCGCGCCGCCCCGCCCTCGCAGACCGGAGTCCTTGACGTAGGCGATCAGGTCGTCCGGCGACATGGCGAGCGCCTTGCGGAGACCCTCGTACCCCTCGTGCCTTCGGTAGACGTCCAGGCTCCAGGACCGGTCCTCGTCCCAGAAGGCCGACAGCACGGGTGCGAGCAGCTTCTCCGGGCTGCTGCCTTTCAACTCGGGTGCCAAGGTCATCACTCCCCCTCCTCGGCGGTAGGCCCTGCCGGGTGAGCTGGGTCGGAGGCCGACGTGTCCTGCGGCGCGTCGTGCGAACTCTGATGCTCCGCGGGCGACGGCCCGTGCACCGCCCGGTCCTGCGGCTCCTCGTGCGGCCCGCCGTCCCGCGGGTGGACCACGCGCGCGGGTGCGGTCTCTCCCCTTGCCAGGCGAAGACCCACCAGCGACGCCGGTCCCGCACTGCCGCTCGCCTCGACGGCCCCTTCCCGCTCGTCGGGGAAGCCGGCCAGGATCCGGGCGGTCTCCTTGAAGGTGCACAGCGGCGCACCGCGCGTCGGCGAGACGGTGTGACCGATCCGCAGGTCGTCCACCAGGCGCTTCGCGCTCTGCACGGTCTGGTTGTCGAAGAACTCCCAGTTGACCATCACGACCGGCGCGAAGTCACAGGCCGCGTTGCACTCGATGTGCTCCAGGGTGATCTTGCCGTCGTCGGTGGTCTCGCCGTTGCCGATGCCCAGGTGCTCCTGGAGCTCCTCGAAGATCGCGTCGCCGCCCATGACCGCGCACAGCGTGTTGGTGCACACGCCCACCTGGTAGTCGCCGCTGGGGCGGCGCCGGTACATGGTGTAGAAGGTGGCGACCGCGGTGACCTCGGCCGTGGTCAGCTTCAGCACGTCCGCGCAGAACTGCATCCCGGTGCGCGTGACGTGTCCCTCCTCCGACTGCACGAGATGCAGCAACGGCAGGAGCGCGGACCGGGAGTCGGGATAGCGGGCGATGATCTCGCGCGCGTCCGCCTCCAGCCGGGCCCGGACGTCGTCCGGGTAGGCGGGCGCGGGCAGTTCGGGCATACCCAGGCTGACGCCCCGCTCGGAAGAAGAGGTGGTCACCGGTCGACGCCTCCCATAACGGGGTCGATGGAGGCGACGGCGACGATGACGTCGGCGACCTGGCCGCCCTCGCACATCGCTGCCATGGCCTGAAGGTTGGTGAAGGACGGGTCCCGGAAGTGGACCCGGTAGGGGCGGGTGCCTCCGTCGGAGACGGCGTGCACCCCGAGTTCGCCCTTGGGTGACTCGACGGCCGCGTACGCCTGTCCCGGCGGTACGCGGAAGCCCTCGGTCACCAGCTTGAAGTGGTGGATCAGGGCTTCCATGGAGGTGCCCATGATCTTCTTGATGTGGTCCAGGGAGTTGCCGAGGCCGTCGGGGCCCAGGGCGAGCTGGGCGGGCCAGGCGATCTTCCGGTCGGCGACCATGACGGGGCCGGGCTGGAGCCGGTCCAGACACTGCTCGACGATCCGCAGGGACTGGCGCATCTCCTCCAGGCGGACCAGGAAGCGGCCGTAGGAGTCGCAGGAGTCGGCGGTCGGGACGTCGAAGTCGTAGGTCTCGTAGCCGCAGTACGGCTGCGCCTTGCGCAGGTCGTGCGGGAGGCCGGTGGACCGCAGGATCGGGCCGGTGGCGCCGAGGGCCATGCAGCCGGCCAGGTCGAGATAGCCGACGTCCTGCATACGGGCCTTGAAGATGGGGTTCCCGGTGGCGAGCTTGTCGTACTCGGGGAGGTTCTTCTTCATCTTCTTCACGAACTCGCGGATCTGGTCCACCGCGCCGGGCGGCAGGTCCTGGGCGAGTCCGCCGGGGCGGATGTACGCGTGGTTCATCCGCAGGCCCGTGATGAGCTCGTAGATGTCGAGAATCATTTCACGATCACGGAATCCGTAGATCATGATCGTGGTGGCGCCGAGTTCCATGCCGCCGGTGGCGATGCACACCAGGTGGGAGGACATCCGGTTCAGCTCCATCAGGAGCACCCGGATGATCTTGGCTCGCTCGGTGATCTGGTCCTCGACGCCGAGGAGCTTCTCGACGGCGAGACAGTAGGCGGTCTCGTTGAAGAAGGACGTCAGGTAGTCCATGCGCGTCACGAACGTGGTGCCCTGCGTCCACGTGCGGTACTCGAGGTTCTTCTCGATGCCGGTGTGGAGGTAGCCGATGCCGCAGCGGGCCTCGGTGACCGTCTCGCCCTCGATCTCCAGGATCAGGCGGAGCACCCCATGGGTGGAGGGGTGCTGGGGACCCATGTTGACGATGATGCGCTCGTCGTCGGCGCGGGTCGCGGACTGGACGACCTCGTCCCAGTCGCCACCGGTGACCGTATATACGGTGCCCTCGGTGGTCTCACGGGCGGATGCTGACTGCGTGCTCATGAGTACGACCTCCGCTGGTCCGGAGCCGGGATCTGGGCGCCCTTGTACTCGACGGGGATGCCGCCGAGGGGGTAGTCCTTGCGCTGCGGATGGCCCTGCCAGTCGTCCGGCATCATGATCCGCGTCAGGGCCGGGTGACCGTCGAAGACGATCCCGAAGAAGTCGTAGGTCTCGCGCTCGTGCCAGTCGTTCGTGGGATACACGGAGACCAGGGACGGGATGTGCGGGTCGGCGTCCGGGGCGCTGACCTCCAGCCGGATCAACCGGTTGTGGGTGATCGAGCGCAGGTGGTAGACGGCGTGCAGCTCCCGCCCCTGGTCGTTCGGGTAGTGCACGGCGCTGACGCCGGTGCAGAGCTCGAAGCGCAGGGCCGGGTCGTCGCGCAGGGTGCGGGCGACCCGGAGCAGGTGCTCGCGCTCGATGTGGAACGTGAGCTCCTCGCGGTCGACGACCGTCCTCTCGATCGCGTTGGCGGGGAGCAGGCCCTGCTCCTCCAACGCGCCCTCGAGCTCGTCGGCGACCTCGTCGAACCACCCGCCGTAGGGCCGGCTCGCCGCCCCCGGGAGCCGGACGGAGCGGACCAGGCCGCCGTAGCCGGAGGTGTCGCCGCCGTTGTTCGCGCCGAACATGCCGCGCTGGACGCGGACCTCCTCACCGCCCTGGCCGCGCTGACCGGGGAGGTTGGAGGCGGAGAGATCCTTCTCGGGGTTCACTCCGTTCGACCCGTCGGCCCCCTTCGAGGAGCCGTTCGCGCCATGGGTGCCGTTCGCGTCGCTCACCGCAGCAGCCCCTTCATCTCGATCATGGGCAGGGCCTTGAGCGCCGCTTCCTCCGCCTCGCGGGCCGCCTCCTCGGCGTTCACGCCGAGCTTGCTGTTCTGGATCTTGTGGTGGAGCTTGAGGATCGCGTCCATGAGCATCTCGGGGCGCGGCGGGCAGCCCGGGAGATAGATGTCGACGGGCACGATGTGGTCGACGCCCTGGACGATCGCGTAGTTGTTGAACATGCCGCCGGAGGAGGCGCACACGCCCATGGAGATGACCCACTTGGGGTTCGGCATCTGGTCGTAGACCTGCCGGAGCACCGGCGCCATCTTCTGGCTCACCCGGCCGGCGACGATCATCAGGTCCGCCTGGCGGGGCGAACCCCGGAAGACCTCCATACCGAAGCGCGCCAGGTCGTAGCGGCCTGCGCCGGTGGTCATCATCTCGATGGCACAGCAGGCGAGGCCGAACGTGGCGGGGAAGACGGACGCCTTGCGCACCCAGCCCGCGGCCTGCTCGACGGTGGTCAGCAGGAATCCGCTCGGCAGCTTTTCTTCGAGTCCCATGGCTAAAGGCCCCTCAGTCCCATTCCAGGCCGCCGCGCCGCCATACGTACGCGTACGCGACGAAGACGGTGAGCACGAAGAGCAACATCTCCACGAGCCCGAAAACACCCAGGGCGTCGAAGGTGACGGCCCAGGGGTAGAGGAAGACGATCTCGATGTCGAAGACGATGAAGAGCATCGCCGTCAGGTAGTACTTGATGGGGAAGCGCCCGCCGCCGGCCGGCGTGGGGGTCGGCTCGATACCGCACTCATAGGCCTCGAGCTTGGCGCGGTTGTACCGCTTCGGACCGATCAGCGTGGCCATGACCACGGAGAAGATCGCAAAGCCTGCCCCGAGGGCTCCCAGTACGAGGATGGGCGCATACGCGTTCACCGCTCCTCGCTCCTCTCAGTCGGCACTGACTGCTGGCGATGACGTCGGACTCAGCGGCCCCAGGTACCGCGAACCCCGCCCGTCCCGGCGAAGATCGCGAACATGTGAAGCAGGTCACAAGCCCAACTGCTCCGCATCTTATGCCCGCCGCTCTGTGATCTGCGACACGGGGTATTACACAAGCTTTGTGATCTCCACCACCTGACGAAGGATCATGAAGTCATATCGACAGTGATCTTCATACGTGAAGCGTCAGAGTGATCACAAGAAGTGACATTTGCGCTCGTCACCGCAGGAATCGCGGGTCGTCTCCATATCAAGAGGCTTCCCTTGCATGCAAATTGGTGATGGACGCGGTGCCCTGATAGAGGCACGCGTTCACACATCAGGGGGAGGCGGAGCCGGGGTGTGGACGCGTGTACGCGTTCACAAGCGGAGCCGATCGCGCCGGACGCGCGGGACGCGGCCGTTCCGGTAATCGTTCCGTGACCTCCGCCACATCCGTGAGGGGCGCTTAAGAACCGGGCTTGGCCAACGGTCTCAACCGGTGGTAGGTGGCGGGCAATCCGGGCGTATCGACGAAAGTCCATGATCACAGGCTTGATCACCTGCGTCCGCAATGTCCGTTACGGCGTCAATAAAGAACCCAGGGCGGGGAATTTGAGGCACCCATTGAACAACTGTGGCGCAGCACACGTTTCTTGAAGGTATGGAGGAGCCCCTGATACCGGTTGTACCCATGTCCCACACCGCTCACATACGCAGCCACCGGAAACCCCGCCGCAGCGCGTCGACGATCGCGATGCGGGCCGGAGTCGCCAGTGGTGTCCTCGGCACGCTGGCCGTCGCCACAGCAGCTGGCTCGGCCAACGCCGCCGAGCCGGTGACGCAGACGCTCGAACTGCCCGTCCTCACGGGCGACCTGGCCGCTCAGGTCGCGCAGTCCGCTCAGGCCACGCAGCAGGCCGCGGCGAACTACCAGCTTCAGGCAGAGCGCGACGCGGCAGCCACCGCAGCCGCCAAGGAGGCCAAGAAGGACCTCGCCGACGCCAAGGCCGAGGCGAAGAAGAAGGCCGAGGCCGCGCGCAAGGCCGCCGCCGAGCGCGCCACGCGCGCCGCCGAACGGACCACGCTCACCTCGACGTCGGCCAGCAGCTCCGACAGCACGAGCAGCTCCACGGCGACCGGTTCGGCCGCGGCCGTCATCGCCTTCGTGAAGGCGCAGATCGGCGACGCGTACGTCTCCGGCGGGACCGGCCCGAACTCGTGGGACTGCTCGGGTCTCATGCAGACCGCCTTCAAGCAGGTCGGCGTCGACCTGCCGCGCGTCTCCCAGGACCAGTCGACCTTCGGCACCCAGGTGTCGCTGGACAACCTGCTGCCGGGCGACATCCTCTACTGGGGAAGCGCCGGCAGCGCGTACCACGTGGCGGTGTACGTCGGCGACGGCATGTTCGTCGGCGCGCAGAACCCGTCCACCGGTGTGGCCGAGAAGCCGATGTCGTACGACCCGCCGACCGGCGCGGTACGGGTGCTCTGACACCCACGGGCGCCCGTGAGGGCGCCCCATGCACGCAAGGGCCGCAGCCGCTCGGGGGCAGCGGCCCTTCGAGCACTCCCGGCGCGCGCGGCCTCTGCGCACAGAGCCGCGCGGCCGGTTCACGCAGCCGCGTGGGCGGTTCGCTCGGTCGCGCCGTCGGTCGACGCGGCCGCGCAGCGCGTCGGCGTGGTCGCCCGCTCTGCCCGAGCGGCCGATGTGTGCGGTTCCGTGCTCGCCCTCGCCGCTCCCCGACCCTCATGGGGTCCGGCAGTCGCCTCCAGAGCGCGCGTAGCGGCCCAGGGCGGCCTCCAAGACACCCGGGCGCACCAGCCCGGTCCGGTGACGCGCACGGGCGCGCCGGGCGGTCTCCCGGCCGCGTCCGCCGCTCTCCGTGTCGCGTGCGGGCCCGAGGCGGCGCCACTTCGGGCAGGATGTCCCGACATGTCGGACACACCGTCAGCCCGGCGCCGTACCGGCTCGATCCGGGTCGTCGAAGGCGTACCGGCGGCTTCCCGGTCGGGGACGGCGGTCCGGCGACTCCTCGGCGATCAGGGTGTCCGGGCCCTGGCGGGGGCAGGCCGACGGGCGGCGGCCCGGCGGGAAGAGACGGGCGGCGGCCCGGCGGGAAGAGGCCTTCGCGCCGGGCCGCCGATTCGGTGCCCGGTTCTGCGCCCGGGTTGCATGGCCCGGGTTCCGGCTCCCGGGTTCCCTTGCCCGGGTTCCGGCTCCCGGGTTCCCTTGCCCGGGTTCGGCGCCCGGTTCCGTGCCCGGGCGGGGTGTCCGGGGTCCGCGGCCGGGGGCCGTGGTGCTGTGTCCCGGGTCCGGACCGGGTCGGTGGTGGTCAGGCCTTCGGGGCCACCTTGCTCAGGCCGTTGATGATGCGGTCCATCGCGTCGCCGCCCGTGGGATCCGTCAGGTTGGCGAGCATCTTCAGGGTGAACTTCATCAGCAGGGGGTGGGTCAGACCGCGCTGGGTCGCGATCTTCATGACCTTCGGGTTGCCGATGAGCTTCACGAAGGCGCGGCCCAGCGTGTAGTAGCCGCCGTAGGTGTCCGCGAGGACCTGCGGGTAGCGCTGCAGGGCCAGTTCACGCTGGGCCGGGGTGGCGCGGGCGTGGGCCTGCACGATGACGTCGGCCACGATCTGGCCGGACTCCATGGCGTAGGCGATGCCCTCGCCGTTGAAGGGGTTCACCAGGCCGCCGGCGTCGCCGACCAGCAGCAGGCCCTTGGTGTAGTGGGGCTTGCGGTTGAAGGCCATGGGAAGGGCGGCGCCGCGGATCGGGCCGGTCATGTTTTCGGGGGTGTATCCCCAGTCCTCCGGCATGGACGCGCACCAGGCCTTGAGGACCTCGCGCCAGTCGAGCTCCTTGAAGGAGTCGGAGGTGTTCAGCACGCCCAGGCCGACGTTCGACGTCCCGTCGCCCATGCCGAAGATCCAGCCGTAGCCGGGCAGCAGGCGGTCCTCGCCCGGGCCCCGGCGGTCCCACAGTTCCAGCCAGGACTCCAGGTAGTCGTCCTCGTGGCGCGGGGAGGTGAAGTAGGTGCGGACCGCGACGCCCATCGGGCGGTCCTCCCGGCGGTGCAGACCCATCGCCAGCGAGAGCCGGCTGGAGTTTCCGTCGGCGGCCACCACGAGCGGGGCGCGGAAAGTGACTTCGCGCTTCTCCTCGCCGAGCTTGGCGTGCACGCCGACGATGCGGCCGGTGCGGTCGTCGACGATCGGGGCACCGACGTTGCAGCGCTCGTAGAGACGGGCGCCCGCCTTCTGGGCCTGGCGGGCGAGCTGCTCGTCGAAGTCGTCACGCTTGCGGACGAGCCCGTAGTCGGGGAAGGAGGCGAGATCCGGCCAGTCCAGCTGGAGGCGGACCCCGCCGCCGATGATGCGCAGGCCCTTGTTGCGCAGCCAGCCGGCCTCCTCGGAGATGTCGATGCCCATGGCCACGAGCTGCTTCGTGGCTCGCGGGGTGAGGCCGTCACCGCAGACCTTCTCGCGCGGGAACTCGGTCTTCTCCAGGAGGAGTACGTCGAGTCCGGCCTTGGCGAGGTAGTACGCGGTCGTGGAGCCGCTCGGCCCCGCGCCGACGACGATCACATCGGCGGTGTTTTCGGAGAGGGGCTCGTTCACGACGGTCACGGCGGGATCTCCCCAAGTTCGGAATCTTCGTGCCGACCGGCACTGGACATGGGCAGTCTATTCAGCAGAATTGATCACCCGGCTGAAGGGCTGCCCCGTGAACCGAGCTCTCCCCGTAGTACGGCTGCGTGTCCCCACGGACGAGGACGCGGTCGCCTGGCACCGGGTGTTCGACGACCCGGACGTGATGGAGTTCCACGGCGGCAGGTCCGCGGAGCTGTCCGCCTACGAGGAGCTCACCGCCCGCCAGCGCCGGCACGACGCCGAGCACGGCTTCTGTCTGTGGACGATGCTGGACCGGGACGACCGGGTCATCGGGTTCACGGGCGCTCAGCCGTGGCCGCAGGAGTGGGGACCCAAGGGCGAGATCGAGATCGGGTGGCGGCTCGGACGCGAGCACTGGGGCAAGGGGTACGTGACGGCGGCCGCGCAGATGACGCTGGAACGGGTGCGGGCGGCCGGGGTGCCCGGGGTGGTGGCCATGGTCGACGCGCGCAACGCGCGGTCCATCGCCGTCACGGAGCGGCTGGGCATGCGGCTCGCGGAGGTCTTCACGACGCCGGAGCCGAAGCGGGAGGGGCGCTGCTACCGCCTCGCGTGGTGACGGGCGGGAGCCGCCGCCGGACCCGCATGCGGTGACCCTCCGTAGTCGTTGGCTACAGAAAGACACACATCCCTTCCGGACGGCACCCCCGGGCGGTTACTCTTCCAGTACCGCTGGGGGTGACATTTGTGCTGATACCACCCAAAACACCCGACGTGCGCGTGCCGAGACTCGTCGGGCTGATGGCCGTCGACGCGCGCGAGGCGGCCATGGCGCACGGCGTGCTGCTGGCCGCACCGGACCGCCCCGAGTTCCACCGCGCGGTCGTGGACTACGTCGTACGTCAGTACCCGCCACCGGGCGCCGAGGTGCCGCGCGGCGCCGTCGTCACCGTGTGGTTCGAGTTCGGCGAAGGAGAGGGCGGCGGGGGCGCGGGCGTGCGCGAGCCCCGGGTGCCCGCACCGGGCGGAGGCGGTCTGCAGCGCGAGCTGGACGGGCCCCGCCATCCCTTCGAGGCGATCACCGGCTGACGGCGGGCCGACCGGCCCGAGCCGCGCCGGAGGTCCGGGTCGGGGGGCCGGCCGGGTAGGGGTTCGAGTCGCGGGTCCGGGTCGGGTGCGGTCCGTGCGTCAGGCTTCCTTGAAGCCCCGGTGCAGGGTCACCACGCCGCCCGTCAGGTTGCGCCAGGCGACCTTCGACCAGCCGGCCTTGCGCAGGTGCTCGGCGAGGGCGGGCTGGTCGGGCCAGGCGCGGATGGACTCGGCGAGGTAGACGTAGGCGTCCGGGTTGGAGGAGACCGTACGGGCGACCGGGGGCAGCGCGCGCATCAGGTACTCGGTGTAGACGGTCCGGAAGGGCGCCCAGGTCGGGTGCGAGAACTCGCAGATCACGACGCGACCGCCGGGCCGGGTCACCCGGTACATCTCGCGCAGGGCCGCGTCGAAATCCTGCACGTTGCGCAGGCCGAAGGAGATGGTGACGGCGTCGAAGACGTCGTCCTTGAAGGGCAGTCGGGTGGCGTCCCCGGCGGTGAACGGCAGCCAGGCGTGGTTCTTCTTCCCGACCTGGAGCATGCCGAGGGAGAAGTCGCACGGGACGACGTACGCGCCGGTCCGCGCGAAGGGGAGGGAGGAGGTCGCCGTACCCGCCGCGAGGTCCAGGACCTTCTGGGCGGGGCGGGCGTCGACCGCCTTCGCGACCTCCTTGCGCCACCTCCGGTCCTGGCCGAGCGACAGGACGTCGTTGGTCAGGTCGTACCGTTCCGCCACGCGGTCGAACATCGAGGCGACTTCGTGGGGCTGCTTGTTCAGGGAAGCACGGGTCACCCGCCCATTGTGGCAGCCCCCTCCTCACCGGCTCACGGCAGGAGCCTCGGCTTCTTCCGTGCCGCGACGTCCTCGACCCACCCGCAGAGCAGCACGAACAGGACGATCAGCAGCCAGCCCACGCCGAACATGAACCACTGGCTCTCCAGCGGCAGGTACTTCTCGAAGGCGGGGATGTCCCAGAACCGGTCGATCAGCGGCACGGCCAGGATCAGGGCGATCTCGTGCCAGAGGTAGATCGTCACCGCGCGCGCGTTGAAGACGCCGACGATCCGGTTCGTGCGCCGGAAGCGGGTGAGCCAGGCGAAGTCGATCCCGAAGCAGGCCTTCGCCCACATCAGCAGCATGACGAAGCCCGCCGACCAGAACGCCTGCGCGAGGGGGTCCTCGTCGAGGTCGTAGGTGCCGAACTCGGCCTGGTGCGTGACGGCGTACCAGCCGCCGAACCCGATCGCGGCGAGCGACACCACGACCACCAGGGCCGGCTTCATGCGCTGGAGGACGCCGTCGCGGTGCGCGAAGCCGAGCATCCAGCAGAAGAGGTACGTCGACAGGTCCCACATCGCGGTGCCGACACGGTTGTCCGGGCCCGCCCACACGAAGGTGAGCACCAGGATCGGCGCGAGGGAGAGCGCGAGCACGGGGACCGGGGCCAGCCGGAACAGCCGCAGCAGGAGCGGGGAGAGCAGGACGAACCAGAGGTACGTCCGCAGGTACCAGAGGATCTCCCAGGCCTGCTGGCCCCAGGCGTTGCCCGGCGGGTCGCCCAGGGGCACGATCCAGTAGACGATCTCCCAGTTCGGCAGCCAGCCGTGGACCAGCATCGCCAGGACGACGAAGACGCCCCAGAACCAGAAGGGAGGGAGGAGCCGGCGGAGGCGGCTCTTCACCACCTTCGGCGCCGGACGTTCCAGGGACTTCGCCATCAGGGTGCCGGCCAGGCCGAACATGATCCCCATGGACGGGAAGACCATGCCCGCCCAGGCCCAGCCGAAGGCGTGGTAGGCCACGACCCGGACGAGAGCCAGGGCGCGGAGCGTGTCGAAGTAGCGGTCGCGCTGGGGAGCGGCGGGCTCGGACGGGGGCGCGGACTCCTCCGTCACCTCCTCGGCGACCGCCGCCCGGGCGTCCTGCCCCCGGACGGGTTCCGGGTCCGGTTCCGGGTCCGCGTCCACCGCCGGCAGGGGGGCCGTCTCGTCGACGGCGACACCCTGGCCGTACTCCGCGTTCCGGGCGTGGTCCGCGCTCTGCCCGTACGCACCGGCCTGCCCGTGAGCGCCGGTCCGCCCGTAGTCGGCGCTCTGCGCGAACTCGGCGTTCTGCGCGTACTGGGCGTACTGGGCGTACTCCTGCGGAGACGGCTGCTGTGGATACGGCTGCTGCCCGTAGGGCTGGGGCGAGGGCTGCTGCGGATACGGCTGCTGCCCGTACTCGTCGTACCCGTACGGGTACGACGACGGCTGCCCGTGTCCGTGGCCGTACTGCTGCCCCGGCCCGTACCCCTGCCCCTGCTCCTGACCGGGTCCCTGCTCCTGACCGGTTCCCTGGTCCTGGCCCGGCCCGTACCCCGGCCCCTGGCCCCGCGCGGGCCCGGGACCGTAGCCCTGCTGCTCCCAGCTCATCAGCTCACCCCGGCGGGGGTGCCGACCTCACCGGTGCGCTTGAGCTTCTGCCAGCGCAGACGGCCGCCGGTGAGAGCGGTGATGCAGGAGTGGATGAGGACCAGGTACATCATCTGGCGGTAGGCCAGTTGCTGCAGCGGCATCATCAGCAGGTACCGGTACTTCTCGCGGTCCAGCCGGAAGGCGTAGGCCGCACAGCCCAGCTGGATGCCGAGGACCGCCAGCCAGGCCAGCAGGGCCGCCTGGAAGTCGATGAAGATCATCGAGTAGATCGTGAACACGTCGATGAGCGGGGCGAAGACCGGCGTGATGATCTGGAAGATGACCACGAGGGGCATGCCGACCCGGCCGAAGCGGCCCGAGGGCCCCTTGTCCGTCAGGGACTTGCGGTGCTTCCACAGCGCCTGCATGGTGCCGTAGGACCAGCGGTAGCGCTGGGACCACAGCTGCTTCAGCGAGCCGGGCGCCTCCGTCCAGGCCTTGGCGTGCTCCTGGTAGACGACCTGCCAGCCCGCGCGGTGCATGGCGATGGTGATGTCGGTGTCCTCGGCGAGGGTGTCCTCGCTCATGCCGCCGACCTCGAGCACGGCCTCGCGGCGGAACGCGCCGATCGCGCCGGGGATCGTCGGCATGCACCGCATGAGGTCGTACATGCGGCGGTCGAGGTTGAAGCCCATCACGTACTCGATGTGCTGCCAGGCGCCGATGATCGTGTCGCGGTTGCCGACCTTGGCGTTGCCGGCGACCGCGCCGACCTTCGGGTCGGCGAAGGGCTGCACGAGCTGGTGCACGGCGTCCGGCTCGAAGACCGTGTCGCCGTCCATCATCACGACGATGTCGTAACTGGCGCTGCGGACACCGTTGTTGAGGGCGGCCGGCTTGCCCGCGTTCTCCTGCCGGATGACGCGGACGTTCGTCATGCCGAGGGCCCTCGCGGCCTCGCGCGAGATCTCGGACGTGTTGTCCGTCGAACCGTCGTCCACCACGATGATCTCGATCGGATGAGTGCTCTTCGCCAGCGACTTCAAGGTGTTGGCGATGCACTCCTTCTCGTTGTACGCCGGGACGATCACGCTGACCGGACGGGTGACCGTCGGCCCCCAGCTGAAGCGGCGCTTGTTGCGCTTCCTGTAGTGCCTGCGGGCCAGGATCAGCATCATCCCGAACCGGCCCATGACCGCCACGCCGACGACCATCAGCCCCACCGACAGCGCCGGGACGGTCCACTCGGCGAGGGTCACCGCCGCGATGAGGGCCTTGCCCTCGTAGAGCGTCACGCCGGTGGCCTCACGATGGGAAGCCTGGAGCCGGTTGACGGTCTGGGCGGTCCCGCCGTTGCCACCGGTGCCGCCGGCGCCGCCCTCGCCGTCGGGGACCACGTTGCCGGGCTGCGCGCCGGCCGCGCCCGCGGCCTGCTGCTGACCGGTGCCGGAGGCTCCCCGGGCCGCCGCGTTCTGCTCCTGCATGACGCCGCTGATGGTGGTGAAGGTGTAGCCCGCGGCCTTCATCTTCTCGATGTACTTCGGCAGCGCCTTGATCGTCTGCGAGCGCTCGCCACCGGCGTCGTGGAAGAGCACCGACGCGCCCTTGTCGTCCTCGGGCGTGGCCCACTTGATGATCTTCGAGACGCCCGGCTTCTTCCAGTCGTCGCTGTCCGTGTCGACGAAGACACTGGTGTAGCCGTCCTCGCCCAGCTTCTTGTAGATGGGCCAGCTGTAGTTGTCGATCGCGTCCGTCTCGGAGGAGTACGGGGCGCGGAAGAGCGTCGTCGTGATGCCGGCCGCGCCTGCCAGCGCGAGCTGGGTCTGCTCCATCTCCCGGTCGACGCGGGCGTCGGACTGGTAGGAGAGGTCGACGTGGGTGAAGGTGTGGATGCCCACCTCGTTGCCCTCGTCGACCATGTCCTTCACGATGCCCGGGTAGCGCGAGACCATCGATCCGACCAGGAAGAACGTGCCGGGCACGTCGTACTCCTGGAGGATCTTGAGCACCTGGGGCGTCCAGGTCGGGTTGGGCCCGTCGTCGAAGGTCAGCGCGATCGTCTTGTCCGGCACCGAGACGGTGGTGGCCTGGCCGCCCTGGAAGGTCAGGATCGGGCCGCCGTCGAGGATCTTTTCGGGCACCTTGGCGGCGCTGGCCCCGGTGCGCACCCGCTCGTCGCCGCCGACCTCGGCGCGCAGATAGCCGTCGAGGAGCATCACGCTGGTCAGCGCGAGCAGAAGCAGCAGGGCGAGGATGACACGCGGTTTCTGGAGCGCCGCGGCCTTGCCCGCCGCCCGCGACATGCGGGTCGGGGCACGACGGCGGCCGCGAGAGGAAGTGGTCGTCATGGGAGTGGCTGAACTCCGGTCAGTTGGTGGCCGCGGAGGCCGTCGCGGTCGGGGCGGAGCTCGGCGGCTCGCCCGTGGCGGCGCCCGTGGGCGGAGTGCCGGTGGGCCTCGAGGGCGGGGTGCCGATACCACCCTGCGGCTGGACGCCGGGGCCGGAGTTCTGGGCCCCACCGGGGGCTCCGTTGCCGAACGGCAACAGGGAGGAAGGAGCCAGGGAGGTGCCCCAGCCCATGAAGGCGGCGCCCAGGACGACGGCGTACACGAGGCAGCCGACCCCCATGAGGAGACCGATCCGGCGCAGCAGCTTGGACCTGCGTCCGGAGTTGTCAACGAACACGGGCCCCTCGGCGGAGGCGTCGTCACGTTTGCGGCCGCGACGGCTGCCGCGAGCGGCGGCACGGCTTTCGATGGCAGGCTCGGATTGCATTCCACGGATATTAGAGAGCCTTTATGTGGCAAAAACTCTGCGCCACTTGTGAGACACCCATGAGAAAGACGTGAACCTGTCTCTTCGCTGAGAGAACCCCGAATCCGGTACGCGGCGCCTGCCCATCACGGGAAGGTTGATTGCCCCTTTTGGGCGTCTGGATATCACCTTTTGCGCGCTTATCTCCATGAACTGTCTGTGTGTCCGCTGTTCCCGCGCGCACCGCCCACTTGTGAGACATTTCCATTTGGGAAACACGCTTTGTTTCCATGCTGAGACAGAAATCACGAGATTGGGTGCATGCGCAATGAGGAGTTTCCTGATGCCGATGGCCGGGGTCACCTGCTTGTTCGCCCTGGCCGTTACAGGATGCTCCGCGGGTTCCGACGGCACGTCGGACGCGGCGCCCCCCACGGAGAGCGAACAGGCGAGCAGTCCCTCACCATCGCCCAGCGCCACGTCATCGAGTACCGGCCCCTCCTACGCGCCCTACGTGAGCGCGGTGGAGGCCAATGCCAACGACTCGGCCGGCTCGCCGTCGACGTACAACCTGGCGTTCGTCATCTCGGGCGGCAGCGGCTGTACGCCGAAATGGAACGGTACGAACGCCATCGGCGACTCCGCCGTGAAATCCCGTATCGCGGCGCTGACCGCGTCGGGCTCCACGGTGCGCGTCTCCTTCGGCGGCGCGTCCGGCAAGGAGTTGGCGGCCACCTGTGACAGCGTGTCCGAACTCGCGCAGGCGTACGGCGAGGCGCTCGACGCGGCCGGGTCCACCCAGGCCGACTTCGACATCGAGGGCGACGAACTGACCGACTCCGACTCGGTCGCGCTGCGTTCGCAGGCGATCGCGGCCCTCCAGGAGGAGCGTCCGGAAGTCGAGGTGTCCTTCACCCTCCCGGTGATGCCCTCGGGGCTGGACTCCGACAGCCTCGCGCTGCTGACGTCCGCGAACAAGTACGACGTCCAGGTCTCCACCGTCAACCTCATGACGATGAACTACGGCGAGTCGTACGCCGGTGACATGGGCGGATACGCGATCACCTCGGCGACGGCCGCGCAGGCGCAGCTGAAGAAGGTGTTCGGGACGACGGACGCCGACGCGTGGAAGGGGATGGCGCTCACCTCGATGATCGGCACCAACGACGTCGACAACGAGACGTTCTCGCTCGCGGACGCGGCGGAGGTGCGGACGTTCGCCGAGGAGAAGGGCATCTCCTGGGTGTCCATGTGGTCGACGTTCCGCGACCAGCAGTGCGAGGACGGCTCCGCCACGGACGACGCGCTGACCAACTGCAGCGGCGTGGAACAGAGTTCGGGCGCCTTCGCCGAGGCGTTCTCGGGTTAGGACTCGCCGGGGCCGGCCGGCTGTCGACTGCCCTGTGACCACTGCCCGGTGTCCGCTGCCGGCCGTCGGCCGCCTGGACCGCCTGCCGCCTGCTGCGCCTCTCGGGCGCGGTTCAGCGCCGCCGGTGGACCAGGCGGCCGTCGATCACCGTGGCCACGCAGGTCCTCGCGCCCCGGATCGGCAGGGACGCCTCGTCGGGCACGTCGAAGACGGCGAAGCGGGCGGCGGAGCCGCGTTCCCTGGGCGCGGCGAACTCCACGGGCAGGCCGCAGGCGTACGGATCCAGCGAGGGCGCCCCGCCGGGGTGCTCCGCGGTCCGGGCCACGATCACCAGGCCGGAGCGGGCCACGGCGTCCCGTACCGCGCGGCGCCGCGGTTCCGCGCAGGCCACCGCCACCGTGCCGTGGGCCAGCATGCGCTGCACCCCGCGCCGGGCGCTCGCGCCCCAGCGCACGTCGTCCGGGGCCAGCGCCGTGAGCGCGTCCCCGGTCAGCGGCTCGGTGCCCAGCTCGCCGGCCTCGCGCGGGTCGGGATGGTAGGCCCCCTCCAGCAACTCCGTGCCGTGCGGGTTGACGAGACCGGGCGTCAGGATGCCGGGCCACCGGCGCACCCGCGCCGACGGGTACGCGGCGACGAGCTGCTCCAGCGGACCGGTCGCGGCGATGAGAGCGCCTTCGACGGCGAGCGCCCGGCCCCTGGAGTCGGCGTGGATCGTCAGCAAGAGAGCCCTAGTTGGAGGCGAGGAGCTTCAGTTCGGGGTGGGCGGTGCCGCCGGCGATCGCGGTCGACGAGATGTGGGACATGACCCGCTCGTCCACCGGGTCGTTCGCCGGGTCGTCGTGCACCACGAGGTGCTCGTAGGTCGTCGCGCGCTGGGCCGGGACCCGGCCCGCCTTCCGGATCAGGTCGATGATCTCGAGGCGGTTGGAGCGGTGCTTGGCGCCGGCCGAGGAGACGACGTTCTCCTCCAGCATGATCGAGCCGAGGTCGTCCGCGCCGTAGTGCAGGGAGAGCTGGCCGACCTCCTTGCCCGTCGTCAGCCACGAGCCCTGGATGTGCCGGACGTTGTCGAAGAACAGCCGGGCGACCGCGATCATCCGCAGGTACTCGAAGAGCGTCGTCTGGGTGCGGCCCTTGAGGTGGTTGTTCTCGGGCTGGTACGTGTACGGGATGAAGGCCCGGAAGCCGCCCGTCCGGTCCTGCACGTCACGGATCATCCGCAGGTGCTCGATGCGCTCGGCGTTGGTCTCGCCGGTGCCCATCAGCATGGTGGACGTCGACTCGACGCCCAGCCCGTGCGCGGTCTCCATGATCTCCAGCCAGCGCTCGCCGGACTCCTTGAGCGGGGCGATGGCCTTGCGGGGACGGGCGGGGAGCAGCTCGGCGCCGGCGCCGGCGAAGGAGTCGAGGCCGGCGGCGTGGATGCGGGTGATGGCCTCCTCGACCGACACCTTCGAGATCCGCGCCATGTGCTCGACCTCGGACGCTCCCAGCGAGTGGATCACCAGCTGCGGGAACGCCTCCTTGATGGCCGCGAAGTGCTTCTCGTAGTACTCCACCCCGTAGTCCGGGTGGTGGCCGCCCTGGAACATGATCTGCGTGCCGCCGAGCTCGACGGTCTCGGCGCACCGCCGCAGGATGTCGTCGAGGTCGCGCGTCCAGCCCTTGGCGGTGTCCTTGGGGGCCGCGTAGAAGGCGCAGAACTTGCACGCCGTGACGCACACGTTCGTGTAGTTGATGTTCCGCTCGATGATGTACGTGGCGATGTGCTCGGTGCCCGCGTACATCCGGCGGCGTACGGCGTCGGCGGCGGCGCCGAGCGCGTGCAGCGGGGCGTCACGGTAGAGGTCGAGAGCCTCTTCCGCGGTGATCCGCCCGCCGTCCGCGGCACGGTCGAGCACAGACTGGAGGTCGGCCTTCTCGGGCACCGGAGCGTCCCTTTCGTCAAGGGTTGTGGACGGACCGAACCAGCCTACGCCAGCGGTCCCGGCACCCGGACGTCAGGCCGCGTACGCACCGACCAGCAGCCCGGCGAGGGTCCCGGCGAGCATGAACGGTCCGAAGGCGATCATCGTCCTGCGGCCGGCCCGGCCGGCGACCGCGAGGGCGCCGCCGTACAGCGCCCCGAGCAGGAACGCGGCGAACGTGCCCAGCATGACCGTCGGCCAGCCGTACCAGCCGAGGACGGCGCCCATCGGGAGGGCCAGCTTCACGTCGCCGTAGGCCATGCCGCCCGGGTGGACGAGATGCAGCACGAGGAATCCGGCGCCGAGGGCGAGCGCGCCCAGCAGGGCCGTCGTCCACTCTCCGGCGTGCTCGGGCAGCAGCGCGGCCGGGCCCAGCAGGACGAGGGCGGCGGCCGCGAGCGGGAGGGTGAGCGGATCGGGCAGCCGGCGCACCCGCAGGTCGACGGCGGCCAGCAGCACCCCGGCGGGCGCGAGCAGCAGCCAGACGACGAGTTCGGGGCGGACCCCGGTCGCGGCGGCGAGCGCGGCGCAGACGACGGCGGTGAGCAGGGGAAGACCGACCGCACCGGGCGCGTAGGGGGTGGCGCACCGCTCGCAGCGCGCCCGTCCGAGCCACCCGCGGATCGGATGCCCGCCCGGGCAGGCCGTCCGCCAGCCGTCGTGCCGCTCCTCCCACGGCACGGCGAACCGGTGGGCGGCCCGCGGCAGCAGCGCGCCCGCGACGGCGCCCCACAGCAGGGCGACGGCGATCAGCGTCAGGTCGTCGGGAGGCGTGGTCATCGGCAGCGGTCCCGGTATCCGTGACGGGGGCTCATGAAGACCTCGCCGCCCTGCTCCTGCCCTTGCCCTTCTTGCGCAGTCTCCTCATCCGGGCGCGCTCCTCCGCGCGGCGCGCCGCGGTCACCGCGCCGCGCCGGCGGTACCGGAGAAAGCCGAGCAGCGCGGCCGTGGCCGCGTACGCGAGGAGGGCGCTGCCCGTGCCCGGGAGGTACGCGCACATCGCCCCGCCCGAGCGGCAGTTCCGGCCGGGCAGGGCGCCGAGGACGTACATCGGCGCGCCGAACGCCACCGTCCAGCACACCGCTCCCCCGGCCAGGAGCCCGGCCCGTGCCCCACCGGAGCGACCGCGCTGCGGGCCCTGGGCCTCGTCCCGGGCCTGGCCCTGGCTCCGGCTCCGGTCCCGGCCCGGCCCCTGGGTCCGTCCCTGGGTCCGGTCACGGTCCGGGGAGGAGCACCAAGCGCCGCCGGCCCAGCCGGCCACCGACAGCAGGCCGAGCAGTGCGCCGGCCGTCCAGCCGCCGCCGGGCAGGTCCACCAGCGCCGGCGCCGTCACGCGTACGAACCACCTCCACAGGCCCATGGCGGACAGCAGCACGGCGAGGAGGGTCACGAGAAAGAGGACGCCTCCGACGACACCCCAGCCGGTCCTGGCCCGGGAGCGGCTCACCGGGAGACCTTCGACATGCGGGCCTTCGGATTGCCCTCCGCCGCGCTGTCCGAGGAGTACGTCAGGTCGTCGCCGGTCGGGACGAGCCGGATCGTGTGGGGCTCGGGATTGCAGCCGCCGTGGTTGCTCTCGGCACCGACCGAGGTGGCGACGACCTCCTTGGCCGTCACCTGTTTCAGCGTCAGGACGTCGACGCAGACGGCGCCGAGCACATCGGTCTGGCGCAGCTCCCCCAGTTCGTCGCCCACGTCGGCCTGGCGGACCGTCACCCGGAAGGTGCCCATCGGCAGGGTGCCGCCGAGGCCGCTGCCCTCGCCCTCCCAGGTGCCGACGTAGCGGGCCGGGAGCGCGGTGGGCGCCTGCGAGGCGGCCGGGCCGGAACTCGAACCGCCGGCGGGGGCCGAGGAGGAGGCGTCGCTGCCGGAGGCGTCGTTGTGGTCGTCGTCGCCCGGCAGCATGCGGAACAGGAACACCGACCCGACCGTGACCGCCGCCATCGCCCCGGCGACGGCCAGCGCGACGGTGCAGCTCAGCCGCCGCCCGCGGCCGCCCTCACCCGGCGTCGCGGAGGCGGCCACGGTGACGGACACCTTGCCCGGCCGGTCCGGGCCGGTGGCCGCCGGCCCGGCCTCCCTCGGCCCGGCGTCCCACGGCCCGGCGTCTCTCTGCTCGGGGACGGGACGCGGCCGGTCGGCCGGAGTGGCGGCGCCCCCGCCCATCACCGGCGGCGGCCCGAACTCGCCCAGCGGCACCGCGGGCTTCCCCGAGGTCACCGCCGGGCCGCCGGACCCCACCGGCCCGGACGCGACCGGTTCCCCGCCGGCCCCCGTCCCCTCCAGGTTCAGCAGCTGTACGGCGCTGCGCCCCACTTGCTCCACCAGCGCGCCCGGCAGCCACCCGTCCGCCACCAGCCGGGCCGCGCCCTCGGGGGCGAGCCGCCGGGCCACCTCGGCGGGGGCGGGCCGGGCGGTCGGGTCCTTGGCGAGACAGGCCTCGACCACCTCCCGGAGGCCGCCCCGCAGCCCGTCGTCCGGCTCGCCCAGCTCGGGCTGCTCGTGGACGACCTTGTAGAGGAGCGCGGCGGAGGAGTCGCCGGGGAACGGGGGCCGCCCGGTCGCCGCGTACGCGAGCACCGCGCCGAGGGAGAAGACGTCGGCCGCGCCGGACGCGACCTTGCCGAGGATCTGCTCGGGGGCCATGTAACCGGGCGAGCCGACCGAGACGCCGGTCGAGGTGAGCGAGGCCGTGCCGTCGGTGGCCCGGGCGATGCCGAAGTCGATGAGCAGCGGACCGTCCACCGTCAGCAGAACGTTGGACGGCTTCACGTCCCGGTGGACCAGGCCCAGTTCGTGCACGGCTCCCAGGGCCTCCGCCAGACCCGCGCCCAGCACCCGTACGGAACGCTCGGGCAGCGGTCCGCCGCCGGAGGAGACCGCCGCGGCCAGGGACGGGCCGGCCGCGTAGCCCGTGGCGACCCACGGCACTGTGGCCTCCGGGTCGGCGTCCAGGACCGGCGCGGTCCACGCGCCGCCGACCCGCCGCGCGGCGTCGACCTCGCGCCGGAAGCGGGCGCGGAACTCCTCGTCGAGCGCGAGGTGCGGGTGCACGATCTTCACGGCGACCGTGCGGCCTCCGGCGCTGCGGCCCAGGTAGACGCGGCCCATCCCGCCGGATCCGAGGCGGCCGAGCAGCCGGTAGGGACCCACGGCTGCGGGTTCGTCGGCTCCGAGCGGCTGCATGGGACGTCCACCTCTCCCCCGAAAGGCGCCCCCGCGGGGCCCCGTTGGACTCGGCAGCAGCGTAGTGCCGTGGCTACGGCCGGAGCAGCTCGACCTTCACGTCCGCCGGGAAGCCGGTCGTCGGGCCGACCCGGCGGGCGAACTCGGCCACGGCCTCCAGCTGGGGCCCGCCGAAGCGGAAGTCGAGGGTGGTGAAGTACTGCTCCAGCACCTGCTCGTCGAACTCCTCCCAGCGGGCGGCCTGCTCGGCGACCTTGCCGACCTCGTCGAGGGAGAGGTTGCGGGACTCGATGAAGGCCTCGTGGACCTGGCGGGTGATGACCGGCTCGCGCTCCAGGTACTCCCGGCGGGCCGCCCACACCGCGAAGACGAACGGCAGGCCGGTCCACTCCTTCCAGAGCGCCCCGAGGTCGTGCACCTCCAGGCCGAACTTCGGTCCGTCCAGCAGGTTGGCCCGCAGCGCCGCGTCCCCGATGAGTACGGCCGCCTCGGCGTCCTGCATCATCAGGCTGAGGTCGGGCGGGCAGGTGTAGTAGTCCGGCCGGACCCCGAAACGGTCCGCCAGCAGCAGCTGGGCGAGGCGCACGGAGGTGCGGGACGTCGAGCCGAGGGCGACCCGGGCGCCGTCCAGTTGCGCCAACGGCACCTGGGAGACGATGACGCAGGACATCACCGGGCCGTCGCAGCCGACCGCGATGTCGGGGAAGGCGACCAGGTCGTCGGCGTTCTTGAGGAACTCGACGAGGGTGATGGGCCCGATGTCGAGGTCGCCCGACACCAGGCGCTCGCTGAGCTTCTCCGGGGTGTCCTTCGTCAGCTCGAAGTCGAGGAGGGTGCCGGTTCTCGCGAGCCCCCAGTAGAGGGGCAGGCAGTTGAGGAACTGGATGTGGCCGACGCGCGGCCGGGTGCGAGAATTGTCCACATCGCGAGGCTAGACCCCGTCCGATACGGTGGACACTCCACCCCCTGGGTCAACCCCTTCCGGGGATCTTCAAACATCCGGGTGACGTGATCTTGACCTCTATTGCTTTCGGCTGCCTGCATGCTAGGCTCGCCGCAAGTTGCAGTTTGGTTTCCCTTGCAGTACAGAGCCTGCGGAGCATGTAACCGCGGGCTCTCGTCGTTTTCAGACGTATGCAGTTGTGCGGCACTTGCTTTCACGCTTGCAGGGTTCTGGAGCAGGGCAACCCTTTGGGCCCAAGGAGGGCTTATGGCTACCGGAACCGTGAAGTGGTTCAACGCCGAAAAGGGCTTTGGCTTCATCGCCCAAGAAGGCGGCGGCCCCGACGTCTTCGTCCACTACTCCGCGATCAACGCGCAGGGTTTCCGCTCGCTCGAGGAGAACCAGCAGGTCTCCTTCGACGTGACGCAGGGCCCGAAGGGTCCCCAGGCGGAGAACGTCACCCCCGTCTGATCTTCAGAACCCTGAGATCGCAAGTCTGAGAGCAGCACCCAAGGAGCCCTGTGCCGGTCGGCACGGGGCTCCTGCCTTTGCCGCCCGACCGGTGCTCGCCCCCGGTCCCGGCCGCCCGACGACGCCCGCGCGCCGGCCGCCGTCCACCGGCCCCGCCCACCCCCGCCGTCTCAGACGTGCTGCATCACCAGCACGAACGTCGTGCCCGGCGCCAGCGCCTCGTACGAGTGGGGCACATCCCCGCGGTAGGTCAGGTAGTCCCCCGGCCCCAGTTCCACCGTCTCCCCGGCCGGACCCGCCTTCACCCGCCCCGTGCTCACGATCAGGTGCTCGACGGTGCCCGGGATGTGCGGCTCCGAGGCGCGCACCGCGCCGGGCTCGGCCCGCAGGTGGTAGAGGTCCCGGCGCGCGCCCGGCGGACTGGCCGACAGCAGGGTGGCCACGTACGGCGCCTGCTCCGAGGCGACCGCGGGCCCCTCCCCGGCCCGGATCACCCGGACCGCCGACACCGGCGGTTCGACGAGCGCGGCGAACGGCACGCCCAGCGCGACACCCAGCGCCCAGATCGTCTCCATGCTCGGATTGCCGCTCGCGGCCTCCAGCTGCGACAGCGTGGACTTCGCGATGCCGGCCCGTTTGGCCAGCTCGGAGAGGGAGAGCCCGGCCCGGGTGCGTTCCCGGCGCAGGGCGGCGGCGATCCAGTCGAGGGGCAGGCGGGACGGGGGCCGGGGCGCGGGCGGGGGCGCGGCTTCGGACATGTCGTTCGCTCCATCGGTACGAGCGTTCGCCTTGACGAACATGGGTCGGTCTGTTCATTGTAGAAAACATGCGTTCGCCACAACGAACACCCTCCTCTCCGACACAGGCACCGGCACCGGCACCGGCACCGACACCGAATGCGGCTTCGGATGCGACGGCAACACCGACACCGGCTCCGGCCCCGCCGGGGACCGGCAGCCGCACCGCCGTGAGCGCGACGAGACCTCTCGTCCGTGACAGTTCGCTGGTCTGGCTGGCCGGCGGTGTGGTGGGGGTCTCCTTCGGCGCGATCTCCGTGGCGGGCGGGCTCCCGGTCTGGGCGCCGGTGGTGATGTCCGTGCTGGTGTACGCGGGCTCCGCCCAGTTCAGCGCGGTCGGTGTGCTGCTCGCCGGGGGCGGTCCGCTCGCGGCCGCCGCGACCGGGCTCCTCCTCAACACGCGCAACGCCGCGTTCGGCCTCGCGGTCGCCGACCTCCTCGGCCCCGGCCGCGCGACCCGGCTGCTCGGCGCGCACCTCGTGACCGACGAGACGGTCGCCTTCGCGCTCGCCCAGCCGGATCACGGCCGCCGCCGGGCCGCGTTCTGGATCTCCGGGATCGGCCTGTTCGCCGTCTGGAACGCGGGCGTGCTGGCGGGCGCCCTCGCCGGAAGCGCCCTGGGCGACACGGCGGACTACGGCCTGGACGCGGCGTTTCCCGCCGTCCTCGTCGCCCTGGTCCTGCCCGCCCTCCGCGAGCAGGCCCGCCTGCGCGGGCCTGCGGCACTCGGCGCCGGTCTGGCCCTGGCGGCGACGCCCTTCGTCCCGGCCGGAGTGCCCGTGCTGCTCGCGCCGGCCGGTCTGGGGCTGTTGTACGTGTACGGCCGTCGGGAGGTCGCCGGATGAACGCGGCCGTCGCCCTGATCCTGATGCTGGCGGTGGGCACGTACGCACTCCGGCTGGTCGGCCCCGCGCTGCACGGACGGGTGGAGCTCCCCGCCCGGGTCCAGCAGCTGCTGGCCGCCGGGGCGGTGGTCCTGCTGGTCGCGCTGCTGGCGACGGGCGCGCTGACCGAGGGCGGCGGCTTCGCCGGGTGGGCGCGGCCGGCCGGGGTGCTGGTCGGCGGGCTCCTGGCGATGGGGGTTCCCCCGCTCGGACGCGGCCGAAAGTGGGGAAACGGAGCGCCGTTCGCGGTGGTGGTGCTGGGGGCGGCGGCGGTGACGGCGGCACTGCGGGCGATAGGCGTGGCGTGAAACCGCCCCCGCACCGCCCCCGCACCGCCCCCGCACCCCCTCTCTGTCAGTGGCGCCTCCTAGGCTCCGCGCCCATGACCACGCCCCCGGCCCCCGTCGCCGCCCCCTCGGCCCCCGTCGCCGTCACGGACTCCGGCTCCGCCGCCTCCGACCCCGTCACCGCCCCGCCGGGCCCCTCCCCCGCCGCCCCGGACCCCGCTTCCGTCACCCCTGGCTTCGTCACCGCCACGCGTGTCTTCTACGACGCCATCGCCGGGGACTACGCCGAGCGCTTCCGTGACGAGCTGGCCGTGAAGCCGCTGGAGCGGGCCTTGCTCGGGGCGTACGCCGAGCTCGTCGGCGCCGGTGGCCGGGTGGCCGACCTGGGGTGTGGTCCCGGCCGGGTGACGGGGTTCCTCGGTGCGCTCGGGCTGGACGTCGTCGGGCTCGACCTGTCGGAGGCGATGCTTGCCGTCGCGCGGCGCGAGAACCCCGGGATCCGGTTCACGCAGGGCTCGATGCTGGAGCTGGACTTCGCCGACGGGAGCCTGGCGGGGGTCGTCTCCTTCTACTCCTCCATCCACACCCCTGTGGACGAGCTGCCCGCCCTCTTCGCCGAGTTCCACCGTGTGCTCGTCCCCGGCGGCCATCTTCTCCTCGCCTTCCAGGTGGGCGACGAACCGCGCCACTTCGACCGGCCGTGGGGCCACCCGGTGGCCCTCGACTTCGAACGGCGGCGCCCGGAGCGGATGGCCGAGCTGCTCGGGTCGGCCGGCTTCGCGATGCTGTCGCGCACCGTGCGGGAGCCGGACGCCGACCTCGGCGAGTCGCCCCCGCACGCCTTCCTGATCGCCCGCAGGCCGCTCGCGCCCGACGCCTGAGCGCTGAGCGCCGCGCGCCGCGCGCCGGACGACAGGGGTGACGGGGGTGGCAGGGGTGACACAGGTGACACTCGGCTGAGTACGCGAGTGAGGTGCGGGGTTTGGGAAACTCGTGAGTATGGACATCGATCGCAGGAACAACGTCACGGTCACCGGCAACCCCCTGGGGCGGCCGGTGGTCCTGGCGCACGGATTCGGCTGTGATCAGAACATGTGGCGCCTCACCGTGCCCGCCCTGGCCGAGACGTACCGGGTCGTGATGTTCGACTACGTGGGGTCGGGCCGCTCGGACCTGTCCGCCTTCTCGGAGGCCCGCTACAGCTCGCTCGACGGCTACGCGCTGGACGTCGTGGAGGTACTGGAGGCGCTCGACCTGCGCGACGCGGTGTTCGTGGGGCACTCGGTCAGCTCGATGGTCGGCGTGCTGGCCGCCGACCTGGCGCCGGAACGCATCGGGGCGCTGGTGATGGTCGCCCCCTCGCCGCGTTACATCGACGACGAGGACTACCGGGGCGGCTTCAGCGCGCCGGACATCGACGAACTGCTGACGTCGCTGGAGTCGAACTATCTGGGCTGGTCGGCGGCGATGGCCCCGGTGATCATGGGGAACGCGGACCGGCCCGAGCTCGGCG
Source organism: Streptomyces sp. 3330 (assembly GCF_031456635.1). NCBI lineage: Bacteria > Bacillati > Actinomycetota > Actinomycetes > Kitasatosporales > Streptomycetaceae > Streptomyces > Streptomyces sp. 3330. Next base: position 11,493 of record NZ_JAVDVA010000035.1, on the reverse strand, counting down.
AGGAGCTGAAGAACAGTTTCTGCGCCACCGACCCGGACATGGCGCGCGTGTTCGCCAGGACCACGTTCCTGTCGGACTCGCGGAACGACCTGAAGAGCGTGCGGGTGCCGACGCTGGTGCTGGAGTGCTCCCAGGACGCCATCGCGCCCCGGGAGGTCGGCGCCTTCGTCCACCGGGCGATCCCCGGTTCGGCCCTGATCACTCTCGACGCCATCGGGCACTGTCCGCACCTGTCCGCGCCCGAGGCCACCAATGAAGCGATCACCGGCTTCCTGGCGGGGCTGCGATGATGTGCCGCACCGGCCGGCAGCCCGACCCGGCCGACGCCGACAACGGGAAGACCTCGAACGCCGCGTTCGCCGCCCTGCTGGAGGACAGCGCCGAGGAGCTGTACGAGAGCGCGCCCTGCGGATATCTGTCCATGCTGATGGACGGCACGATCGCGAAGATCAACACCACTCTGCTGGACTGGCTCGGCCTCGACCGGGAGGCGGTGGTGGGCCGGATGCGGTTCACCGACCTGCTGACCGTGGGCGGCAAGCTGTACCACGAGACCCATTTCGCACCGCTGCTGCGCATGCAGGGACAGCTCGGCGGCATCGCCCTGGAGATGAAGCAGTCCGACGGCGACCGGATGCCGGTGCTGGTCTCCTCGGTCGTCAAGTACGGCGGTGGCGGCGAGCCGCTGCTGATCCGCACCACCGTCTTCGACGCCCGGGACCGCCGCGCCTACGAGGAGGAACTGCTGCGCGGCCGGAAGGCCGCCGAAGAAGCCCGCAGGCAGGCGGAGGCCGACCGCGCCAGATTGCAGGAGGCCCTCGCGGTGCTCCAGCAGTCGCTGCTGCCCGCCGCCCTGCCGCCGGTCCCCGGGGTGGAGACGGCCGCCCACTACTACACGGCCTCCCCCGACCGGCTCGGCGGCGACTTCTACGACGTCTTCCCGGTCGACGGCAAGCGCTTCGCGTTCTTCCTCGGCGACGTGTGCGGCAAGGGCCCCCAGGCCGCCGCCGTCACCTCGCTGACCCGCTACACCCTGCGGGCCGCCGCTCTGCACGACTCCGACCCGGTCGCGGCTCTGTCGACGCTCAACAAGGTGCTGCACGAGCGGTACTCCGCCGGCGGCGACCCGCGCTACTGCACCGCCGTCTTCGGGGTCCTCGAACCCGACCCGGCGACCGGGCGGGTCGCCGTCCGCATCGCCTCGGGCGGCCATCCGCCGGCCCTCGTCCTGCGGGCCGACGGCACGGCCGACTTCCTGCCCACCCCGGGCGGCCTCCTCGTCGGCGTGCTGCCCGACGCGCGCTTCGTCGCCGCCACGACGGTCCTCGCCCCCGGCGACACCCTGCTGCTCTACACCGACGGACTCACCGAGGCCCGTACCGGTGAGGACCGTGACAGCCTGTTCGGGGACGAGGCCCTGCGCGCCTTCGTCGCCGCGCACGCCGGCCGGTCCCCGCAGGCCGTCGTCCAGGCCCTCACCGGCCTGCTGGACGACTTCGGCGACGGCCTCGACGACGACACCGCCCTGCTCGCGCTCGGCGTCCCCGCCCCCGTGTCCGACCCGGAAGCCGAAGCCGACCCCGACCGTGACCCCGACCGCGCCCCGGCAACGAAGAGCACGCGATGAGCACGCTGAAGATCACCACCCGAGACACTTCCACCGGTCCCGTCCTGGAGATCGTCGGCGACCTCGACTACGCCCACGCCGGCGAACTGCGTGACCTGCTCGGCACGCTCACCCTCCAGCCGGGCCAGCGCCTCGTCCTGGATCTGGCCGGCATGGAATTCTGCGACTCCAGCGGCATCACCGCGCTGATCGCGGCCCAGCACCACGCCCAGGCCGCCGACGCGGACATCGCGCTGGCCGCCGTTCCGGCCAACACCCTGCGCATCCTGCGCATCGTCGGCCTCGACCAGATCTTCCCGCTCCACCCCGACGCCGAGGCCGCCACCCGGGACATCCGCCCGAGCCGCTGACGTCGGCCGGTCGCGGGCCGCACGAGTCGACGGGGCTGTTGCGGTGATCGCGGAGGCCGGACCCCGGACCGTCCCGGCGTCGGCCGTCGGCTGTTCCCCGTGCCCCCGGTTCCCCGGTCGACGCCCGCTCCGGCCCGGTCGGTCACGAGTCCCGCGCGGAGAACGCCACGGCCGCCTCCCACCCAAGAGTTGAACATGTTCAAAACTTCTGCCAGGGTCGCTCCATGAGAAGGCACCCGTGGTGGGCGGCGCTCGCGTCGTCCGTGGCACTGACGGCCGCGCTCGGCGCGTGCACCGGCGGACTCGCAGGCCCGTACCAGTACGACGGCGGCACCGGCCTGCACGACGCCACCGCGGCCGAGGCGGCGGGCATCTGGCGCTCCGTCGAGCAGACGGAACTGCGGCTCCGGCCCGACGGGACGGCCGACCTCAGCCTGCTCGACGGCCAGGGCTTCGACTTCGACGACGCCTGGCGCGTGACCGGTTCGGGGACCTGGAAGCTCACGGACGATCCCGAAGGCCAGGAGGTCCACCTCTCCATGACGACCCGGACGGCGGTCGGGACACGCGCGGCCACCCCGGCGCCCACGGCGTCGCCCGACGCGCCGTCGACGTACACCTGGCGGTTCTCCGTGGACCGCGACGAGCGCGAGGAACTGGTGCTGTTCTTCTTCTACGGCGATCCCGACGTCGGCAACACCTACCTGATGACCCGCGCCGCCATCTGACGAGCCGTTCGGCCCGGCCGGACCGGAACCCTGACCCCGGCGGACGATTTCGGCACAATGGGGCCATGATCGAGGTACCGCAGACCTTCGTGAGCAGCACCGTCCAGCGGGAGGGGCAGCGCGGGGCGGGCTGGGTCGAGAGACTCCCCGCGCTGGTCGCGGAGTTGCTCGACCGCTGGGGCTGCGCGCCCGACGGCGACGTCGTGCACGGCGGCGTCGGGATCGTCGTCCCCGTGCTGCGGGGGCCCGACCGGATCCCCGCCGTCGTCAAGGTGTCCTTCCCGCACCCGGGCAACGTCCACGAGCCCGACGCGTTCGCCGCCTGGAACGGACAGGGGGCCGTGCGGATGTACGAGCGGGACGACGCGCGCTTCGCGATGCTGCTGGAGCGGGTGCGGACGTCGTCCCTCGCCGAGGTCGAGGACGCCGAGGAGGTCGCCGTCACCGCCGGGCGGCTCAGTCGGCGGCTCGCCGTCCCCGCGCCGGACGGCCTGCCCCGGCTCAGCGACCTGGCCGATGGCTGGCGACGGCAACTGCTGCTCGACCAGGCGGAGTTCGCCCACGCCCTGCCGGCCCGTACCGTCGACGAGGCCCTGGAAACCGTACGAGAACTCGGGCGCGACCAGCCCGATCTGCTCGTCCACGGCGACCTGCACGCCCGCAACATCCTGAGCGCCGAGCGGGAGCCGTGGCTCGCCGTCGACCCCAAGGGCTGGGCCGGGGATCCCGCGTACGACGGCGGCACCCTGCTCAAGCCGCTGATCTTCGGGCACGTCATGCGGCACGGCGACGGAGACCTGCGCCGGGTCGCCCACCGCATCCTGGACCATTTCGCGGAGGCCGCCGGACTGGACCGAGAACGCACCCGCCGCTGGGCGCAGTTCCACCTGGTCCAGGCGGCCTTCCACGGGCGGCACCACGGTTTCCGGGTCGCTCGCGAGGGGCCGCGCCTCGACCTCGTCACCCGGTTCGTGGACCGGCTGGCGGAGGCGCTCACCCCGTACCGCCACCCTTCCCACCCCTAGAGACCTGCCCCTCGGTCCGGACCTCCCCCCGGTCCCGGCTCAAATCCTCCTGTCGCGGAGCGACAGTTCGGCCCAGACCGTCTTGCCGACGTCCCGCTCCGCGACCCCCCAGGTGCGGGCCAGCACCCGCACGAGGACCAGACCCCGGCCGCCCTCCTCCTCCGGGTTCGTGACGACGCGCAGTCGGCGGTCCCCGCGGGCGTCGCTCACCTCGACACGCAGCGTGTCTCCCGGGAGCAGCAGGAGCCGCAGCCCGAAGTCCCGGCCCGGGACCCGTCCGTGCGTGACGGCGTTGGCGGCCAGCTCCGCGACCACCTGCTGCGCGGTGTGGTCGGCGTCGCCGCCGTGCGGATGCCCCCAGGCCGTGAGCTGGGGACCGGTGAGGCGCCGGGCCAGCCGGGCACCGCGCGGCGTCGCGCTGAGGCGCAGTCGCAGCTCACCGAAAAGAGCTGGAGGAGCTGTGAACAGCGAGAACCTCACCTGGTTCAAGTCCAGCCACAGCAGCGGCGAAGGCGGTGATTGCGTGGAAGTCGCCTACACCTGGCGCAAGTCGACGTACAGCGACGGTGAAGGCGGCGACTGCGTGGAAGTAGCCTTCTGCCCCCGGACCGTCCACGTCCGGGGCTCCAAGAACCCCGACGGCCCCCGCCTCTCCCTCGCCACCGGCGCCTGGGCCGAGTTCCTCGCCCACGCCGTGAAGAGGAAGTCCGCCTGGGAGGAGCGCCAGAGGAACTCGGCCTCCCGCAGCCGCTCGGCCAGTTCGGGCCGCAGCCCGGTCCAGACGTCCCCGGCCCAGGCGGCCGGCTGCGGATGGTGCCCGGGTTCGGCCGGCACGTGCAGCATCGCGGTCAGCTCGGCCAACGGCGAGGCGGCGAACCGCAGTCGCTCGGACGGCAGTCCCGCGATGTCGATCCTCAACGTCATCCCTCGTCATCACCGACCGGCCGGCCGGGGACGGCGTCGGTTGACGGTGTCCGTCAACCGATGTGCCCGGCCCCGGCGGCCGAACCCACCGTTGCCGCCATGGCAGTCACCCGCACCGCGAAGATCCGGCCCGGCGCCCTCGTCCGTGCCTGCGGAGGCCCCCGCTATGCCGTCGCCCTGGCCGTGGACGCGCTCGGCACCGTCCTCGCCCCGGCCCACGCCCTGGGCCGCACGCTCGCCCGGTTCGAGCTCTCCACGGGCTTCGGGCTCGCCGTCTCCCCGGCGGTCATCACCGCTCTCGCGCCCCATGGCCCTACCGCGCTCTGGGGCGGCCTCGCCGGTGCGACGCTCCTGTCCGCAGCCGCCGTGGCCGCCGAGAAAGATCAGGGAACGCAGCCCAAGGACTCGGGAACCGGGCCCAACGGGTCCGTCGCCAGCACCTCCGGCGCGCTCAGCGCCTCCTCGTAGACCCGCCGCTCGAAGACGAACGGGCCCAGGGGCAGTTCGCCCCACTCCTCGCGCTCGGGGTAGTGGAAGCCGGACCAGGTGACCGTCGTGGGCGTCATGGCGAGGCGGGCCATGAGGGGCCGGCACTGCCAGATGCCGCAGGGGCAGCCGAGGAGCGGGGTCCGGTCGGCCGTCCGCAGGAACGGGTTGTCGGTGAAGTCGAGCACGCCCAGCCCGCCGTGCTGACCCCAGATCAGCTCGGCGGACTCCCGCTGCTGGTCCTCGAACTGCCCCTCCAGCTCCGGCCGCCAGAGCTCCCGCGTCGCCCAGGCGGTCAGCGCCCGCAGATCGACACCGTCGACGCGGGCGCCCCAGACCAGGGCGGCGGGCCGCTCGTCCCAGGGGCAGTGGAAGAACTCGATGCCGTTCACCCTCGGCATACTCCTCGGCCGAGCGGCCTCCCCGCCAGCCCTTTCAGTGCTGGTACAGCCCCTCCACCTGGTCCGCGAAGTCCGCCAGGACCGCTTCGCGGCGGAGTTTCATCGAGGGGGTGAGGTGGCCTGCCAGCTCGGAGAAGTCGGTCGGGAGGATGGCGAAGCGGCGGATCGACTCGGGGCGCGATACCAGCTTGTTGGCCTCGTCGATCGCCCGCTGGAGCACGGCGTGCAGGTCCGGGTCGTCCATCAGCAGCTCGACCGGGACGGGGTGCTTGCCGTTCATCTGGCGCCAGTGGGTGAGGCCGTCCGGGTCGAGGGTGAGGAGGACGGAGACATAGGGGCGGCCGTCGCCGAGGACCATGGCCTGGGAGATCAGGGGGTGCGAGCGCAACCAGTTCTCCAGGGGCGCGGGAGCGACGCTCTTGCCGCCCGCCGTGATGATCATCTCCTTCTTGCGGCCGGTGATCGTCAGATAGCCCTCGTCGTCCAGTTCACCGAGGTCGCCGGTGGGCAGCCAGCCGTCAGGGGCGGCGGGGACCACTCCCCCGGCGGCCGGGTCCCAGTAGCCGCGCAGGATGTGATCGCCGGCGATCAGGATCTCGCCGTCCGCCGCTATGCGGATCTTCGTCCCCGGCAGGGGCCAGCCGACCGTGCCCAGCCGGGGCTTGAGGGGCGGGGTGACCGTGGACGCGCCGGTCGTCTCCGTCAGGCCGTAGCCCTCGTAGATCTCGATGCCCGCGCCGAGGTAGAAGGCGGAGAGGCGCCGCCCCAGGGGCGAACCGCCGCAGATGGCGTGGCGGACGCGGCCGCCCATGGCGTTGCGGATGCGGCGGTAGACGAGCGGGTCGTAGAACGTGCGGGCGGCGCGCAGGGTGGCCGCCGGGCCGGATCCGGCGCCGGTCTTCTGTGCCTCGACCGCCTCGCCGTAGCGGCGGGCCACGCCGACCGCCCGGTCGAAGGAGGACAGCTTCCCGCCGGCCTCGGCCTTCGCGCGGGCGGTGTTGAAGATCTTCTCCAGCATGTAGGGGATGGCCAGCAGACAGGTGGGTCTGAAGGCCGCCAGATCCGGGAGGAGTTCGTCGGCCTTCAGGCTCGGGGCGTGGCCGAGGCGGACCCGGGCGCGGACGCAGGCGATGGCGACCATGCGGCCGAAGACGTGGGACATGGGGAGGAAGAGCAGGACGGAGAGCTCGTCGTCGTTCTTCGACTTGAAGACCGGGTAGAGCAGCTCGATCGCGTTGTCGACCTCGGCGAAGAAGTTGCCGTGGGTGAGCGCGCAGCCCTTGGGGCGGCCGGTGGTTCCGGAGGTGTAGATGAGGGTGGCGAGCGTGTCGGGGACCAGCATCCCCCGGCGGATCTCGACCTCGGCGTCCGGTACGTGCGCGCCCGCCTCGATCAGCCGCTCCACGTGCCCCTTCTCCATCACCCACAGGTGGTGCAGGTCGGGCAGCCGGTCGAGTTCGGGGCCGAGGGCCGCCGCCTGGGCGGCGCTCTCGGTGACCAGCGCGACCGCGCCGGAGTCGTGGAGGATCCAGCGGGTCTGGAACACGGAGGAGGTCGGGTAGACGGGGACGGTGACCAGGCCGGCCGCCCAGGCCGCGAAGTCGAGCAGCGTCCACTCGTAGGTCGTGCGGGCCATGATGGCGAGCCGGTCGCCGGGCGCGAGGCCCTCGGCGATCAGCCCTTTGGCCACCGCGTGGACCTGGGCGGCGAAGCGTTCGGCGGTGATGTCCGTCCACTCGCCGTCCTGGCCCTTGCGGCTGAGGACCACCGACTCGGGGACGGCGGCCGCGTTGTCGTAGGGCAGGTCGGCGAGCGAGCCGTACGTCACCGGACGGGCGAGCGCCGGCACGGACGCCTCCCGCACCTCGCCGTCCAGCCGTCGCGTCTCGGGTTCCACCGGGGCGGGGGGAGCGTCGTGGTCGGCGTAGGCCGAGTCGGCAGCTGGATACGGCGTGGACACGGGCGGCTCCCTGGGCGTGCAGCGACGAAACTGCTTGCTGCATGACGTACGTGCCTCGCGCACCGAGGCGTTCAACCGGGATGCCCCCGAAGAAAGGGGTTACCGCCGGTTAGGTAGGGGATCGTACGGCGCTCACGTGTGGGGCTTGTGGGCGTTCCGGGATGTTCCGGGGCTGGGGATGTGCAATCTCGGGGGTTATATGAGGAATCTTCAGGTTCGTTCCAGAATCGCGGTGACTCCCTGTCCGCCCGCCGCACAGATCGAGATCAACCCCCGCGCGGGGCCCTCGCGTTCGGCGAGCAGCTTGGCCAGGGTCGCCACGATGCGGGCGCCCGTGGCCGCGAAGGGATGGCCGGTGGCGAGGGAGGAGCCGGCCACGTTCAGACGGTCGCGGTCCACCGGTGCGAGACCCTGCTTCTCCCAGGCCGCGAGTGTGGCCAGCACCTGGGAGGCGAAGGCCTCGTGGATCTCGAAGAGGTCGAAGTCCCCGATGTCCAGGCCGGTCCGCTCCAGCATGCGCGGGACAGCGTACGCGGGCGCCATCAGCAGCCCGTCCTCGCCGCCCGCGACATCGCCGCGCACGAAGTCCACGGCCGCCGTCTCGTACGCCGTCAGGTAGGCGAGCGGCTCCAGGCCGCGCGCCTCGGCCCACTCCTCGGAGGCGAGGAGCACGACGGCGGCCCCGTCGGTCAGCGGCGTCGAATTGCCCGCCGTCATCGTCGGGTTCGGCCCGTCGGCGCCGAACACCGGCTTCAGCGCGGCCAGTTTGCCGACGGTGGAGTCCGGGCGCAGGTTCTGGTCGCGGGCCAGGTCGCGGAAGGGCACGACGAGGTCGCCGAAGAAACCGCGTTCGTAGGCGGCCGCGAGCCGCTGGTGGCTGGCGGCCGCCAGCTCGTCCTGGGCCTCGCGTCCGATGTCCCAGGCCCGGGCGGTGACCGCCGCGTGCTCGCCCATGGAGAGACCGGTGCGCGGTTCGGCGTTGCGCGGGATCTCGGGGATCAGATGCGCGGGGCGGATCCGCGCGAGGGCCTTGAGGCGGTCGCCCGTCGACTTCGCCCGGCGGGCCTCCAGGAGGATCCGGCGCAGCCGGTCATCGACGCCGAGCGGCGCGTCGCTGGCGGTGTCGGCGCCGCCCGCGATCGCGGACTCGGTCTGGCCGAGGGCGATCTTGTTGGCGGCCGCGATGACGGCCTGGAGGCCGGTGCCGCAGGCCTGCTGGATGTCGTAGGCGGGGGTGCGGGCGTCGAGCTTCGAGCCGAGGACGGTCTCGCGGGCGAGGTTGAAGTCGCGGCTGTGCTTGAGGACGGCCCCGGCCACCAACTCGCCCACGACGCCGGGCACGTCGAGCGCGTAGCGGTTCACCAGACCGTTCACGGCCGCCGTCAGCATCTCCTGGTTGGAGGCGGTGGCATAGGGGCCGTCGGAGCGGGCGAAGGGGATGCGGGTGCCGCCGACGATCGCCACCCGGCGGATCCGCGGCAGTTCGGGCCGGGACTGCGGGGCACCGCTCTCCGCGACCTTCAGATGGCTCACTCGCCGGCTCGCCCGTGACGGTTCCGAGGTACTCATCTCGACCTGCTCCTCACCCGTGACCTAGACTTACCCACGGTAACCTTACTTCAGAGTAAGCACCCGGTACGAGGTGTGCGCCGAGCCCGTGGGAGATCATCATGGCCGACCGCTATCTGAGCTTCACCGCCACGGCCCCCGGCCGGTTCCTCACTGCGCGGCTCGGGCTCCCGCAGCCGGCCGCGCTCATCCGCTGGACGCCCGAACGGCCGTCCCTGGAAGGCCACTTGCTGTACCTCACGGCGGGCGGACCGTCCGGGCTCGACCTCGCGCCGGTGCTGGCCCGCACCGGACTGCCCACCGCCACCGAAGCGGCCGCCGGGCCCGCCGGATCCGCCCGGCCCGCCGCTGTCGTCCTGGACGCGACCGGGGTCCGGGACGTCGACACGCTCGCCGAGGTGCACGCGGCCCTGCACCCGGTCGTCGGGGCGGTCGCGGCGAGCGGGCGGGTCGTCGTGCTGGGCGCGCCCCTGGACGCGGAGGACCACCACCAGGCGGCCGTGCAGCAGGCCCTGGAAGGCTTCGTACGGTCCCTGGGCAAGGAGATCGGACGGGGCAGGACGGTCAATCTCGTCCGGCTGACCGACGCGTCCGCCGCCGAGTCCACCCTGCGGTTCCTGCTCTCCCCCAAGTCGGCGTACGTCAGCGGCCAGGTGATCGCGGTGGGGACCGCCGAACGGTCCGGCGGCCCCGCCGACCCGGCCCGCCCCCTCGCCGGGCGCACCGCGCTCGTCACCGGCGCCGCCCGCGGCATCGGCGAGGCCGTCGCGGAGACGCTGGCCCGGGACGGCGCCCATGTCGTCGTCCTGGACGTGCCGCAGGCCGAGGACGACGCCCGCCGGGTCGCCGCGCGGCTGGGCGGGCGCGCCCTCACGCTCGACATCACGGCCGCCGACGCGGGCGAGCGGATCGCCGCCGAACTCCCCGACGGCCTGGACGTCCTGATCCACAACGCCGGTGTCACCAGGGACCGGCGGCTGGTCAACATGCCCGCCGAGCGCTGGAGTTCGGTGCTCGACGTCAATCTGGCGAGCGTGCTGCGCACCACGGACGCGCTGCTCGCCAAGGGCGTCCTGCGGACGGGCGGGCGGATCGTGGCCACCGCCTCCATCGCCGGGCTCGCCGGCAACGCCGGGCAGACGAACTACGGCGCGAGCAAGGCGGGCATCGCCGGTCTGGTCCGCTCCCTCGCGCCGCGCGCGCTCGCCGGGCACGGGGTCACGGTGAACGCGGTGGCGCCGGGCTTCATCGAGACGAGGATGACGGCCGCGGTGCCGCTGTTCCTCCGCGAGGCGGGCCGCCGCATGAACTCCCTCGCGCAGGGCGGCCTGCCCGCCGACGTCGCCGAGACGACCGCCTGGCTCGCCCACCCCGCGTCCGGCGCGGTGAACGGCCAGGTCGTGCGCGTGTGCGGCCAGAGTCTGCTGGGGGCGTGATGACCGGCGCGGTGACCCTCCTGTCCGGACCCCCGTCGCTCGGTCCGCTGCTCGCCGTCGGCGCGTTGCGCTCGCCGTTCAAGCGGCCCCGGCCGGGCGTCGCGTTCGCCGGCGCCGGCGACCGGCTCGTCCTGCCCGAACTGCGGGTGGACCTGGCCCGGCTGGCCGCCTACGAGCGGGTGTGCGGCTTCCCTACCGGCGAGGACGCCCTGCCGCTCACCTATCCCCACGTCCTGGGCTTCCCGCTCGCCATGCGGATCATGAGCGGCCGCCGCTTCCCGCTGCCGCTGCTCGGCCTCGTCCACACCTCGATCGAGATCACCCGCCACACCGCCCTCGCGGCCACCGCCGGCCACGAACTCACCGTGCACGTCGAACGACTGGCCGCCCACCGGCGCGGGACCGAGGCGGTCGTCGTCACGGAGCTGCGCGACGGCGGCGCGGTGGTGTGGGAGTCGACGAGCACCTACCTCGCCCGGCACCGCACCGGGACCGCGCCCGGGCCACGGGAGCCGGAGCCCGGCCCGCTCCCCGTGCTCGACGAGTGGCGGCTCGCCGCCGACGTCGGACGGCGCTACGGCGCGGCGTCGGGCGACCGCAACCCCATCCACCTGCACCCGCTCACCGCCCGCCTCTTCGGCTTCCCCCGGGCCATCGCGCACGGCATGTGGACCGTGGCGCGCTGTCTCGCCGCGCACGGCACCCCCCAGGCCGTGCGGGTGCGCGCCGAGTTCCGGGCCCCGGTCCTGCTGCCGGGGACGGTGGCCTTCGCGGCGGACGGCCGGCGCTTCGAGCTGCGCGGGACGGGAGAGCCGGGGCGGGTGCACGTGAGCGGGCGGGTGGATCCGCTGACGCCGTGACCGGGCTCCGGCGACAGGGCCCCGGCGGGGGGGGGGGGCGGCCCCGCCCCCCCCCCCCCCCGCGCCCCCCCCCCCCCCCCCCCGGGCCGCCCCGGGGGCACCCCCGCACCGCCCCCCCCCCCACCCC
>NZ_JAVDVA010000034.1:0-66945 GCF_031456635.1 Streptomyces sp. 3330 | reverse complement strand
ACGGTCACCATCCCCATGGGGACTCGTGACCGCAGGGGTGGGGAATTACGCCGACACGAAACCTCGGTTCGTGGGGAAATTCTTGGTCGCCGACACTGACCCGCGACGCCAGCTTGCTCGCGCTCTACACCGGGATGTCATACCAGCAGGCATTCCAGATCGCCGGAGCTACACGGCGCCGCGACCCGCTGATCCCTCGACCCGAGCCCGCCCAGGAGCTCCTGGAACGATGGGTGCTCCGGACCATCGCCTGGCCGACACACGACCCCGTTTACCCGTGGGGCATCGTCTGGGCACGGCCCGAGAAGAAGCACCTGACGCTGCGCATCGACGGGGAAGCCACGGCTGCGGAGTTCGCGCGCGTACTGCCGCCGCGCATCGATGAGGACGGACAGGTGCTCGGCATTCCCGGCGCTCGGATCTCTCAGCCCGACGAACGCGGCATCACCGTCTCGCTCCTGGGGACGCCGGCACGCGTCCGGATCGCGGGCGTCGCCGCCCGTGTGTGGAGGGAGGTGCTGGCGGCCGCTGAGAGGCAGGCCCACGAGAACGAGAATCAGGTCAGTTGCCAGCAGCGGTCGCCGTGGCGTTGGACCGACGAGGAGCAGGCGAGCGCACGCTATTTGGGCGCGTTGTCGGTCGTGTGCTCTCACCGGGCCGAGGACACCGCGTGGCTGGCCAGCGGGGTCTTGCGCCGGGTAGGCCTGTGGCGAACGCTCGGGGTTCCGCTCTCCACCACGTCCTGGACCAACCCGATGAAACCAGGCGAGCAGTGGATCATCGAACACATCCACCACGCAATTCCCGAAGTCGACCGGCACGACACCTTCCTCCGGCTCCTCACCGCACCAGGATGGGGTCTGCCCGTCAAGGTGACCGACACCTGGTGCTCTTGCGAACGGGGCGACGCTGGCTGCCAAGTCACCGTCACCAGTCCTGCGGGCCTGGCCGGTGAGCTTCAACTGCGGTTTTCTCGGCGCACGGACCCGTGCACCTGGCACGACTTCAGTCCCGAAGAGCATCGGGCACGTGAGGGGCTTACCGTCCGCGTGAAGCCCTGGATGTTGAAGGCGGTCAGCACCGCGGCACCTGTTCCCTCGACCCGGTGAGCCGCCCGGCGGGGCCGCCACGCATTACTGTGGAAGTCGTCGTGTGGGACAGCGACTCCACCCTTCCTGCGGCCCGGGCCGCCGATCCTGACCGGATCGGTCAGCACGGCCTCAAGATCGTCAAAGCTGTCGCTGAGGACCTCGCCGTCGAGCGGCAGCCGCTCGGCATACGCATCACCGCCCGTATCGCCCTGGCCGACACGAGGGGCAGCAACACCCGCAGACCGTAGGGGGCAGAGGCGGCGATCGGCTATAAGTCGGGTGACGGCAGGGGGCCCGGGCCGGGCGAGGTTCGGGCCCCTCGTCTGCGTACGCGTTCACGGGGGGTATGCACGCGTCGCACTACCCAACGAGGGTTGTGCAGAGAGGTCACATCACGGGCGTCCGCCCCGATCACGGCCCGCGCCGAGGAGCTCCGGTCTGGGGCGGCCGAGGGTCGCAACCGCTGGCACCGCGACTGGCTCACCCTCACCAGGTCGACGGGCTGAAAAGCCCCCACACTCCGCTGCACCGGTTCCTGGACCGCGAACTGTCCGCCGGCACGAAATCGTTGCGCGACTCCTACCGTGCCCAGCAGAACCGTGCCGCACATGTCCTGCTCCCGCCGCCCGGCGCCGGCACCGAGGGCGGCACCGTCGGCACGGCGATCGACCAGCGGCTGTGCCTGGCCTTCACCGTGGCCGCGCCCGTCGACGACGCTTCCCTGGTCGGGATCGAGTTGTCGGGCGGGATCGGCGGCCCGCGGGGCGCGCCTGCGGTTGCGCGCGGTCGGCAACGAGCTCGCGGCGCGGCTGACCGAGACGGGGCTTTCCAGGTAGACGAGGCGCGGTGCGAGGCTGTGAGCTGTGAGGGCAGCTGGCGTCAAGGCCTGTGGCGTTGTCCCCCTGACAGGCGATCTCGATTGTCAGCGGCGTCGTCGCCTCGACCCGGACCGTGCAGCCCCTGCCGTACCTGCTCCGTTTTGAGCGATCCGGAGTCATCGCTCTTGTCCGCCCTTGATCACCGATGCAGAGAGAGGAGATACCCCGCGGCAGCACGCGGGTGACGGTCTGAAATGCAGATGGCGTGGCTGAGGCAAGGAAGTGGTGCAGGTGGCCTCCGTTCCTGGTTGCCTGTGTGACCCACTGTTCGGGCTGGCTTTCGGTGGCACAGGTCCACGATGGGTTGTTCGGGGCTGTGGGTAGAGACGGGCAGTCTGCCGGTCGCCATGTCGACGGCCCTGCAGTTCGCGGGGTGCGGGTGCTGCTCTTTAAGAAGAGACAGCCGCGCCCATTCGCCTCTGACCTGCATCTTTAGATGGATCATGGTGTCCTGCGGAGCACATTTGAGGCCCGGAAATGTCAACGTGGCGAGCACATTCGGCCCCGAAACTCAAGCTGTGGTTGATCTTTGGCGGCCTGGGGTTGCGCCGGGGAAGTCCGCAGGTCAGGGCGATGCAGCGAGGCGTCGAAAGCTGCGCCTTGCCTGGGATGTCGAGCGGGGAGTGTGCCGCAATCCCGACACAGGAAATCAAGCCTTGCTTGATTAGTGCGGCCGGACGGCACAGAATCTCCATGCCTCGTTGAGTTCCTGAGCCGTCATGCGGGAGGAAGCGTTCCTGGCGGACCCCCGGCGCGCCCCTGCACCAAAACGCCAACACCCCGGAGCCCGCGCCCTCGTGCAATCCCCGACGGAACTTCCGAGGACGTCGGGTTCGACGACCTCCTGCAAGTGCTGGGTAAACAGCTCAGCCAGGCCAACCCGAGCGCCGATCCCCGCGACCGCCGCAAGCTGAAGAACGTCACCTTCGAGTACGAGACCGACCACCGAGCCGTCCACGACATGGCGGGCGACGCCGGCTACAGCCTCGCCTCGAACTGGTTCACGCAGCTATTGGCGCAGTTGGCCGTCGCCAACAGCATCACCAAGTCTCAGCTCTGCGTGTTCCTCTACGTGGCCGGCGGCCAGGAGCGCGGCACCGGAATCGCCGCGTACACCCAACAGGAGATCACCGACGGCCTGAACAAGCTCGCGGCCAAGAAGGGCGGGAAGCGGATCACCCGTTCCACGGTGAACCGCGCAGTCCGGGCCCTGGTCGGCTACAAGTGGGTGGAACAGGCCGGAAACGGCGTGATCCAGCTGAACGTGAAACTGTGGTTCCACGGCAACAGCACCGCCCAGCACACCGTCCTCGATCAGATCGCCGCCCAGCACGATCGCGATCCGGAAGCCTTCCCCAACGCCATCGGACCCGACGTGCACCAGGAAGAGCTGGACCTCGAGTTCACCCAGCAGGGGTACTACAGCAGAGGGAAGCGCACCGGGTGATACACGTCCACCAACTGTCTCGCTGTCGTCGACGAGGAAGGGGTACCGATGGCTGAGGTCCTGTCCCCGGTCGTATCCGAGCGCATCTGGGCACTCCCGATCTCCGGATCCTCGGTGAAGTTCTACAACTACCTGCTCTACCGCTCCGACTTCGGCGGCCACCTGCCCATAAAGCAAAAAGACATGGCCCGCGAGTACAGCGTCACCCCGCAGGCCGTCAGCAACCTCATGGCGCCGCTGTGCGACCTCAACATCGTGCTGCGCCCGAAGAACGAGGACGGCGGCAGGGGCAACTCCTATCGCCTGCACCCCCTCGCGGCCAAGTACGCCAGTCCCGAGGACATGGAGAACTCTTTCCGGCAGGCCATCGCGAGCATCAAGGCCGGCGACCTGCCCAACCTCAAGCTGCCCTCCTACGCCACGGTGCCTCCCGCCGAGGGACGCCCCAACCTGCAGGTGGCCTGACCGCACAAATACAGGGGCCCCGCCGACGTATCGGCGGGGCCCCTGTGCCTGAGTAAAAGGTTGTGACTGCACTATACCCATGTCCTACGGCTGCCATCCCGCCAAGTACGCCTTCCAGGTCACACTCCGCGGGCCCTGGCGCTTCACCGCGATCGCGGAGCCCTCCTTCAGGCCCAGTCGCCAGCCGTAGAAGATCAGCAGCCATGAGCTCGATGCTGCACCTGAATCCGATCTGGCTAAGTGAGGAGATAAATAATTGGGTTAAATTCTGCTAGGGTCTCAGGTTGAGGAGGCGTGCATGGCAACCAGTGAGGAAGAGTTGTTCGCGTCCGTGGACGCGCTGCTCGAGGAGGAGCCGCAGCTCCCGCCCCCTGCGGAGCGTGCGCGGCTGCGTGAAGCCGCGGGCATCACGCAGGCCCGCCTGGCGGCCGCGATGAAGACGTCGACGCAGAGCATCAAGAACTGGGAGAACGGCCGGAGCGAGCCGAAGGAGCCTCGTCTGTCGGCCTACCGGCGGCTGCTGGACGGCTGGGCGGCGAAGCACCCCGCACACGGCCCCGCCCCGGCTGCCGATCCCCACTCAGAGACGGTTCCCAAGACGTCCACCAGCCCGACCGCACCCGCGGCGCCCGCGACGCAGACCGTCGCGTCGGCGGAGGTGACCGCTATGCCGGTCGCACCGGAGAGCCCGGCCGCCCGCCCTGCGACATCGTCCCGTCGCCCGGCCCCGAAGAAGACCGCCGGACCCGCCCTGGACCCGCGGTTCCCGCACGGTCCGCTCGCCGTGCTGGACGGCGACGGCTCCGCCTACGGCGTCGACGGCATCGTGCTCGACTGCCCCGCCCGCACCATCCCCGAATTGGTGGAGTGGACCCTGAAGGAGTCCGGCCTCGGTGCGCCGAAGCTGCACCGCAACGGCAAGGACTCCGACCCGCTGATCATCCTCACCGCCGCGGCCGCCGTGAAGCTCGGACTCCCCGGGCGCCTGGAGGGTCACGAGCAGCGCCGCTCCCTGCGCCTGCCCGCCGACCACCCGGTCGTCAAGCAGGTGGTCAAGGCGAAGTGGCAGCTCACCCAGCGCGGGTTCGGCCCCTGGGCACGGATCTACCGCAAGGCCCAGGGCCGCGACCGGCAGTGCGTACAGCTGGCAGTGCTGTCCTGGGACGCCCTCGATGAGCGGTCCTGGCCCGGTGTTGCGGACATGGAGCCGGCCGACATCGCCCGCGTCCTCGGCGTCTACGCGACCCGGGTCATCACCCCGCGCGGCTCCACCGCCGTCTCGGGCCTGGAGCTGATGACGGCGCTGCGTCCGCCGACCCGGGCGGTGCAGGACCGTGCGACCGGGAACTGGGTGTCCGGCTACAACCCCGGCAGCCTCGGGACGGAGCCGATGGACCCGGCGCCGCCGGAGGCCACCACCGAACACCCGGTTGTCGTCAACTCCGGCTGGAGTGGCGGCTTCCTGAACGAGGAGGCCTACCAGTGGGTGCGCGACGTCGACCTGCTGAGCGATGAGGAGTGCACGCTGCCGTATGCGGTCGGCCTGGACCTCAACACTGCGTTCCTCGCGGCCGCGGCCCGCCTGGTCGTCGGCCTGTCCGCCCCCGACCACTTCCACGCCCCCGCCTTCAATCCAAAGATCCCCGGCTCCTGGCTGGTCGACCTCTCCCACATCGAGCTCGACCCCCGCCTGCCCAGCCCGTTCACCCCGGACGGCACCCGCCCGACAGGGCCGGCCTGGTACCAGACACACACCGTCGCCTACGCCCAGGAACTCGGCTACAACGTCCACCCCCTCGAGGCGTACCTGCGCCGTGAGAGCGGCGCGTACCTGGACCCGTGGCACGACCGCCTCAAGACCGCCTACGTCGACACCCTCGCCGACCTCGGCGTCACCAAAGACCTCGACGACCGGCAGTTCCTCGCGGCGATGGAGCGGCACAAGCAGGCCGACCCGGCGATGGCCGCCGTGCTGGCCGCCATCAAGGCGACGGTGAAGGGCGGCGTCGGCAAGCTGCGCGAGCGCCCGCAGGGCAAGGCCTACCAACAGGGGGAGCGGTGGCCGGCGCTGGAACGCCCGACCTGGCGCCCCGACATCCGCGCCGCGGTCATCAGCAAGGCCCGGGTGAACATGCACCGCAAGCTCGCCAACATGGCCAGGATGACGGGCCTGTTCCCGCTCGCGGTGCTGTCCGACTGCGTCGTCTACCCCTCACCGGGGGAGAGCCCGCTGGACTTCCTCCCCTACGCGGCCTCGGGCAAGCCGCAGCCCGGCGGGTTCCGCCTCGGGCCGACGCCGGGCCTGGCGAAACTGGAGGGTGTCCAGACGATGCTGTGGGCAGTCGACCTGATGGAGCAGAGCCTCAACCCAGCCCGTCACATCAAGGGCGGCGACGCCGTCCTGGACGAAGGGGAGTAGGCCGTGGCGGGAGAGATCGAAGACGCCATCGAGCGCGCCGACCGCGAGTCGTTCACCCAGGAGCCGCCCAGGACGCTGAAGGGCCGGATCGGCTTCCTGATCCGCCAGTTGGGCAGTGCGAAAGCCGTGGCGGCGGAGATCGGGGTCACCGCCGACTCCGTCAACCGCTACCGGCGCGGCGCCCGCAAGCACCCACCGGCCGAGGTCGCATCGAAGGTTGATGAGGCGGTGCGGCAGCGCTGGCAGCCCCGGGTCCGCAAGCGCCGCCGCCGGCAGGCCGCCACCGCCACCGGCGTCACGGTGGAGACGCGGGCCCGCTTCGGCTACACCGCACCCGTCGGCACCACCGACGACGGACGCTTCCGCCGCCTCACCGTCCACCTCCCCCCGGCCTACGCCCAGCGCCTCTTCGACGCCCGCGACCAGGGCGCCGGCGACCAGGAGATGCGCGCGATCATCGCCGAAGGCTTCAAGGACATCTACTTCCAGGACGGCGGCGTGCGCGCACAGGGCCTCAGCGACGTCGAGATCAACGACATCGACTACCTCGACCTGGACTACTGATGACGCCGACGGAAGGCGATCTGCCCATCGCCTCTTGAGCCGAAGCACGGTAGTTGTCACCCAGGCAGGCTGGTTGTCACCGGCGAGGTTCGGCGCGGCTTGGTCCACGAGAACGGGCCCTGATCCATTGCTTATGGTCTTACGCAGCGTAACGACTTCGGGCGAGTGCATTGAGAAGGCACCTGTGTTCAGCACGGCGTAGAGGGCTGGTATCAGGGGGCGGCATCTGCCTGATCGGTTAGGTTCGATCTTCGGGTGGGTCCCATAAGTACGGGAGGATGGCCTTGACGGTCCCGTGGGAGATTGTGATCTCGACTGCGGGCGGTGTTGCCGCCACGGTCGTAGGTGTCTTCGCAGGTGGCGTCGTCGGGCGCCGAGGCCAGAACGAGCAGTGGGTAAGGGACAACCGGACGGCCACGTACGCGACGTTCCTGCGGGAGTTCGTCGCAGTCGAGATCGAACTTCGTACGGCGTTTCTCGCGGACCGGCCTCACCGGCTCGACTGGGCACCGTGGAACGCGGCGCTGGTCGCGCTCAGCCTTGTTGCCACCCGAGAGGTGGCGGCAGCGGCTGCAGAGTTGACCAGCACTGTCGGCCGTTTCGCGGAACTGGTCGCCCGTTCCCCGAAGACACGAGAAGAACTGCGGGAGGCGCAGGAGGCTCTTGCCGCAGGGCAGTTGCGCTTCGTGAACGCGGCCCGCGTCTCGTTGGACGGCTCCCAAGTGCCGCTCGACTGGCAACTCGGAGGACCACCTGCCTGGGCGGAGACCGAACCGTACGCTCCCGACTCGGATGTAACCGCTTGATCCCACCGGCCGCGGGCAGCTGAGCACAAGCATGGCCGGCCCCACGTTGACGCTCAGACGCACCGGGCTGACCTGTCAAGGCTTGCTGTGCAGCCCCAAGCGTTCGGTAGAACACCGGTGACACTCGCCGTGCCTCGCGTGCTGTTGGTGACAAGTGGCGCGCCAATCTGGGGACAACCACTGTGCTTTGCGCGACCCGAGCCGCAGGTCAGTGGGGGCCGACTGTGACAACTACGGTGCTTCGGCACACTCCTCTACGGCTTTTCGTCGCGCGTACCGGGCGGGAGGACCTGCCAGGGGGTGCCGATGAGCGCGCAGCCCGACCAAGCCTCCGCCCCGCCGGCCCCGGCCGCCGCCGCCCAGCTGCGCGCCGACCGCCGCGCCGAAATGTGGGTGCCGGCCTTCGAGCGAGACTGGGCCAAAGCCCTGGAGACTCCCGCCACAGCTACAGCCTCACACCCTGCACGACGTCGTGCGGACCTGGCAGCTGCGCGCCGCCGCGGCCCCGGCCGTCGACACCTACATGGACTCCGGCCGCGACGAGTCCGGCTTCGTGAACCTGGACGACACGCAGGTCACCGCACTGTTTTGCCGGGGTCGGGTCGGCCTGCCGGCATCCCTGTTGTGGGCTGTCTGCCCATGTCCTTTGGCTTGAGTGAAGGAGGAAGGGACGGGCGGGATGGGCGGCGCGGCCGCGGCCGGGGAGCGGGGTGCGCTCAGCCGGTTGCGCGTCGGCCGGGACCGCCGCGCCCGGCCGCCGTCAGTGGGGCGGTGACGTCAGGCGGGAGACGTCGGCGTGGGAGAGGTCGGGGCGGGCACGGTGCAGGCGTGCGGGGTGGCGCCATCGGCCGGCAGCGTCACGGGCGACGTCGACGCCGACTTCCACCACCAGCTCCGGTTCCACCAGCGTGACGGTCAGCGTCTCCCGGCTCCCCCACCCGGCGGAGAACGACCAGCCCGTCCACGGATGACCGCGCCGGGCCGGAGCGAGCAGCCCGGCGACCGCGACGCTCGCCGCCCGGGCGAGAGTGGTGGTGCGGCCGGTGTACTGAAGGCGACCGCCGTCGCACGAGACCCCGGGCATCTGCGGCCCGGGGTCTCTCTGTGCTCTGGGGTGTCCTACCGGATCAACGACCAGCCGGCGGGAGTGTCCACGCCCAGCTCTTGCCGCTCTGCCGGGGACGGGAGCTGCGGTTCCTCCGCAAGCAGCGCGTCGACGGACGCGAACAGCTCTTCCTGACTCGCCATCAGTGGCCCACCTCCAAGCACCCACATCAACTCTTATCCTTGGATTTATCCTTTTCACTTAACCCGTCCGAATCTCTTTCAGGGAGGGCGGTGACGTTTCGCCGAACCACCCGAAGCGGAGTACGCGCGGTCTGCTCGAACAACAGCGAGGGGCGGCGCATCCCCAATGCGCCGCCCCTCGTCGCCTGCCCAGCACCCCCGCCAGAGAGGAGAAACCGGCGTGCATAGCCCATGCGGGCCACCTCAAGGCCCCGCCCACTCCAGCCCGAGAGCCGCGAGAGCGGCTTGTCTGGCTGCCCGGCCTGGCCGGGGGCAGGGCAGCGGCAGGCCGGACGGCGCCGCCGACGGTGTGCCGCGCGCGGAGCTCCGTCCGCGTATCGCTGCGCTGCTCGAAGTCCGGCCGGACGTCACCGCGGCCGACGTCGGTAAGCGGCTGGGCATCCACCCGGGCACGGCTCAGCGGGTGCTGGGGGCGCTGCGGGCGCAGGCCGTCGCCGCGCTCCTCGAGGAAGCGCCGGCCGCGAGCGCGGACGACATCGCCGCCCGGCTGGGCTACACGGCCGCCACGGCGCGCACCGCGCTGGCCGCTGCCCGCGCCGGATCCGGGGAGCCGCTCACGGCCCCGTGAGCGCCAGGGCCAGGGCAGGGTGCTTGTTCACGAGTCCTGGCCCTGGCACGCGTTGTGTGACGCGGGCGCACGTTCAGCGGCGGCCCTGTGCCTAGTAGATGTCGTCGTCGGCGCGTTCATCCGCGGGCGTCCGTCGGAGACGCCACACACCGAAGCCGGCCCCAAGGGCCCCGCCCATGAGAGCTGCCGCTCCTGCCCACACGCCGCCGGGCGAGAGCGCCGCAGCGAGCAAGCTAGCCAACAGGGAGCCAACCAGCAGGTACATGACGACGATGAAACACGCGGCGAGGTAGCGGTTCCTCAGAGGCGTCATGCCACCTTGCATGAGGTCCTCCTGTCCCCTTCGGCTGGTTCCCTTCTCGCATATCCCCGAACGTTCATGACAATCCGGCTCACGGGGTCGCGTCACAGAAGTTGAGCCAGAGCCCCGTCTCCCGTCCAGAGTCAGCATGGGGCCGGGAGCCCGGAGGCTGCCAGGATGGGCGCTGTGAGCACCCCCCGCCGCCTTCTGGGCGGCGGTCCCCAGTCCCGCTCCCTGCCCGCCCCGAAGCCTGCCGAGCGGCCCGGCACCGCCGCGCAGCGCGCCGCCGACCAGCCACCCGCACCCGCGGCCCCTGCCGCCCCCGCGCACCGGCAGGCGCACCCTCGGGCCCGGCTAACCCCCGTCAGCTAAGGGGGAGGCCGGGGCTCACTAGCTGGCAGCCATCCAGCCCTGAGGCGCTTACCGACCTCCGACGGCACCATCCGCATCCGCTACTGGGAACCCGCACCGGGCTGGCCAACATGGACGCCACCAACGTCTACGAGAAGGTCTTCAACGCCAGGAGTCCGGTGCTGACGTGGCCCGGGGACCCGAGCGACCGCACGGTCAGCTCTATGCAGAACGGTCTGTCCAAGTACGCGCCCGGACTCAACATGACCGTCCGTAACACGGCTACTCACGTGGCCTCCGACGAGATGACTGCCCAGCAGGCGCTGGAACGCCTCGCAGCCTTGAGCCTCCTCGCGCACTGGATCGACGAGTGCGAAGGACCAATCTGACCTATCTGTGACACGGCGCGGGGCCAGCGGGCACTCTCTGCAGTGCCCTCCGGCCCCGCTTCCACGCCCATTCCAGTCCGAGTGCGGCGGGCGCTGCTGTCTAGGAGCAGTCTTTGTGATCAGGAGCGGGTGTTCTGACCTGGGCTGGTCAGTTTGGGGTGTAGCTGTGGTCAGACGGTGCTGCTGCTTAGAACTCGTAACACGATCATGCGGCCCAGCCTCAGCAGTTCCGTCATGGTGGAGCGTGGCCCTGGATCGCGGGCGACGGCTTGTGTGGGGAAGAGTGGTTGGATGAGCGTGATGTGGGCGGCGACGTCGCCGGAATCTGGGTTGTTCCATCCGGTTGAGAGACGTTCAGAGGTGGAGGACCTGTCCGACCGCTTCAACGACCTGCGGTCCCGCGGCCAGGGGTACGTGGAGGTTCGGTCGCCGGACAAGGAGTTTCCGGTGCTGATCCTGGCCTTCCGGGGTGATCACGCGGTCGTCCATCTGATGAGTGACGCCGAGCGGATGTCTCTGCTCGCAGGAGACGGCATCGTGCCCTCGGGTGCCGAGGTCGAAGTCCCGATCATGGATGACCTCGCCGTGTTCACGGGCGACTTTGTCCTGGACACCGATCGGGCGTGGAGTCTGGTGTACGGCTTCACCCAGACGCGGGCGGCCGGCTCTCTGGGTGAGTGGTGTGAGTTGTAGCTGAAGGCTCGCGACGCGATCAGGACCAGTGCTTGTTCAGTCGTCTCCAGCAGATGAGGGCGCAGGCCAATGAGACGAAGGCGTCGTGGAGTTCGGTGCGGCGTTCCCAGCGGACGGCCAGGCGCTTGAACTGGTGGAGAAGGGCGAAGGTCTGCTCGACGACGTAGCGGAGTTTGCCCAGGTCCTTGATGTTCGGGGCGCCCTTTCGGGAGATGACAGGCAGGATCCGCCGCTTGCGGAGTTCCTCGCGGTGGGGGTTGGAGTCGTAGCCCTTGTCGCCGAGCAGGGCTTCGGGGCGCTTGCGAGGACTGCCGGGGCGGCCGGCGACGGGCGGGATGCCGTCGATCAGGGCCAGGGTCTGGGTGACGTCGTTGACGTTGGCCGCGGTGGTGATGACCTTGAGCGGGGTGCCGCGGCCGTCGCAGATCAGGTGGTGTTTGCTGCCTGTCTTGCGCCGGTCGACCGGCGACGGACCGGTGTCGGCACCCCCCTTTTTTCGCGCGGATGTGTGAGCCGTCTACGCAGGCTCGTGACCAATCGAGTTCGCCGGCCGCGTTCAGTTCGGCGAGCAGGATGCGGTGCAGCTGGTCGAAGACGCCCGCTCGCTGCCACCGTTCCAGGCGGCGCCAGCAGGTCTGTCCGGAGCCGAACCCCAGCTCAAGCGGCAGGAGTTGCCAGGCTATGTCGTTGTAGAGGACGTAGAGGATGCCCTGCAGACAGCGCCTGTCCGCTACCGGCCGTGGCCCTGGCGACCGCTCGGGCCAGGGCTGCAGCAGCGGCTCGATCAGCGCCCACAAGTCATCGTCCACGATCCACGGCCGAGTGCTCACACCATCACGAACAGCCGAATCACTAGACCGGTCACGCCCGACCAGGACATCTCAACAAGATCGTGTTACGAGCTCTAAGGTGACTTACATGAGTACGCAGCCAAATAAAACGGTCATACGGCGAGCCGAGGAACGAGACCTGCCTGGGCTCGTGGAGTGCAGCGCAGGGCTGTTCGCGGAAGACGGCGGAACCCGCGATCCCGGGGGCATCAACGTCAACTGGCCCCGCGAACACGGTGCAGAACGCTTCCGCCAGAACCTTGAGGTACCTGAGCGCCTGACACTCGTCGCCGACGCTGGAGACCAGATCGTGGGCCACCTGACGGCCGTGCTGTCAGGTGCCTCTCCGATGAAGCCCAGAGCAACAGCCACACTGGTCAGCATGTACGTCAAGCCCGAGTGGCGCCGCGGGCAGATCGGCGCCCGCCTCGTGGCCGGCTTCATGACCTGGGCCAAGGAACAGCAGGCTCAACGCGTTGACGTCACCGCCTATGCGAGCAACCCCCACGCCATCAAGTTCTACGAGCGTCACGGGTTTGCCGCGAAGTCAGTGACCCTGGAAGCCCAGCTGTAACGATCCCCTGCCGGGCAGGACGGCACAGGCCGGGTGTTGAACGCGCAAGGTGTGCCCTTCGTGCCCTGGCGACCGGGGCGGTCTCTGGGCAGGCGCCGGTACGGATTTCCTTTTTACGGACGAAGTGAGGCTCTCGGCGCCTACGGGTCGGTGCATCCTCGGCCCCTGAGGGCCTCCGATGAACCGACGGTGCCCTCAGGTGATCGGGCGGCAACAGCTTGCAGTGGTGGTTTGCAGGACGGCGTGGCTGAGGCCGCGTGGGGGCTGATGGAGGCACACGTGGCGGGTGCTTCGCCGACTGCAGCCGCGTCGTTGCGTGCTTTCGCGGGCTGGCGAGGGTGGGGGAGGACGAGGGATTTTGCCGACCGGTGAGAGGGGTACGGGTGTGACCGCCCGCCAGGGGCGTTCAGCAATGCCACGCGCGACTGCCTTCCCGGGCACGGCGTGCACGGGGTACAGCCGCCGGTGACAGCCTGTCCTACTGCTAAAGAGGGTGCAGGCGCCAATGGCACCCTGACCTGCAGGAACGCCCCTCCTCATCCAGTTCCGGCGATCTGGCACCCAGTTCCCTCCATCGTGCACCCGGTTTCTGAGAGCAGGGCAGGCAGCTCTTGGAGCCCTGGTGCCCATGTCCCGAGAACCGTGACCACGGCTACAGGATCTGACCAGATTGACGTCAGGTTCATGAGCATGTGCTCTGTCCGGGCAGGGAGGTTGCAGGAACGGATCCGTCTCAGGTTGAGCGACACGCCCTGGAGGCAGAGTTGATGAACTCCGTGCTCATGTACGTTAAGTTCATCTGGTCGGCCTGAGGGCCGTGGTTCATGTGCGTCAAGGCAATGCCCAGTACGGAGGGCCCGTTGGGAGCAGTACGCAGACTTGTTGATGCGGACACGGGCGAGGCCATCCCCTATGCGCCCTATGCCTTCTCCGGCGAGCACATCCAGGTTGACAAGGCGAGAGTCGCAGCGATCACCGAGAGCAAGGAATTCACTCCGAGCCAGAAGTTCCTGGTGCTCTGGTGGATCGGGATCTCCCCCCAGGGCATGGCGCCCTTGAGGGCGACCGGCGCGGACATCGCCAAGAAGGTCGGGATGACCGCCGATGCCGTCGGCAAGATCAACCGGAAACTACTCAAGCGTCGCATCCTGATCGAGCGCGGCCGGATCGGCAACTACAGGCTCTACCGGATCAGCCCGTACATTGCCTTTCACGGGACCGGGATCGAGCAGCGGGAAGCGATCAAGACGTGCAACCCGCCGGACATCCCCGGCTTCGACAACACGTCCACTTCGTGGTGGGAGGCCCAGTGAACAACGACGACAAGCGAATGCTCCTGGATATCCTCCACCGCACCGCCGGTATGACCGCCAACCAGCGCCTGGTCGTCATGCTCTACGCGATGCACCCCACCGACCGCGGCGGCGCCGTCGTTGAGACCGGTGCCAACCTCGCCCAACTCGTCGGCATGTCCCCGACCGTGTTCTCGCGCACCCGCCGCCAGGTCGTGGAGGCCGGATGGCTCGAGGAATCCGAGCGGCTGGCGCACATCAGCTACTACCGGCTCAGCGAGAAGAGCACCGGCGAGGACGTCGTCGTCCCTCTGCGCCGCGCAACCTGAACAGTTCCAAGAACCAGAGCTCATGTACGTGAGGTCAATGAGTACCGCTCCCAGGAGCGGTACTCATTGACCTCACGTACATGAGCCGGTCTGCCGGCACCGGCGAATCGCCAGTCCGCGGTCAGCCTTTCTCCGACGGCGTCGAGCGCTGTGGCCGGCGAAGGTGGTCGCGCAGCAGCGCTCGCAGCTGGGGGAGTGGAACCTGAGTGCCCAGAGCATTGAGGAATTCCGGGACGTCCCATGTGATCAGAGCGCCCTGGCGGGACAGGTAGAGGCCCACCCGGTCGATGCCGTACGCGTTGTCGTAGTCGAGCAGCAGGTATCCGGCGAGCTGCTGTACGGCTGAGCGGTTGATCGTGTGGGGGCGGGTGGTGGCCTTGCAGTCGATCAGCAGCCCGCCGACGATGAAGTCCGCAACGGCCCCGCCCAGGTCGGCACTGCCGGTGAACACCGGCCCGCACACCCGCTGGCTGTCCGGCAAGTCCCTGAACGGTGCGAAAGGCCGTTCGGCCAGCTCCATCTGCTCGGAGATGTCCTCCAGCACGTACGCCGGTACCGCCGCGGTCAGGTGATCCACGGTGGTGTGCGCGTCGGCGAGGGCCAGGAGGTTCCGGCGCCGGGAGAAGACGCCGTTGCGGTAGATGGCCTCGTAGAACCCGGCCACGTGACACAGCCGGGACAATTCCTCCTCGCCCAGTGCAGGTCCTCCTTCGAGGTGGTTCTGGAGACGGGCAAGCAGGTGGGTGCCGGCCGTATGCAAGGTCTCACGCACCTCAGGGGCGGGAGCCCCCTCGATCGGGAGCTGGCTGCCGAGTAGCCGGATGCCCGACGCGACCGCGCCTCCAGGGCCGCGGCCGAGGCTGAGCCGGAGGCGGTAGTCGATGGTGTGCCCCAGGGCCGCGTAGTCGGGGCGCCGCTCATCCATGGGCTGCACCGCGGGAGGAAGCCCCCGAGAGCGGTCCAGGTATGCGCCGACCACCCGCTCGGGACGCGGCAGATGCCGGTTCAGAAAGACGGACATCGGCGAGCGCGGGTACTGGAGCTGTCCGGTCAGAGGCAGCGCGGCCAGGGGCACGCCGTCCGGGGTACTGGTCAAAGTTGCGCGCGAGGCATGCCGGATCTGGGCTTCGGCCCACT
This sequence comes from Streptomyces sp. 3330, assembly GCF_031456635.1. Classification (NCBI taxonomy): domain Bacteria; kingdom Bacillati; phylum Actinomycetota; class Actinomycetes; order Kitasatosporales; family Streptomycetaceae; genus Streptomyces; species Streptomyces sp. 3330. The sequence goes on along the minus strand of NZ_JAVDVA010000034.1, from coordinate 51,503 downwards.
GGATCCCCGTCGTATCCAGCGCCTCACGAGCCCGCGTCACCGCCACGTAAATCAGACGTGCTTCCGCCGGATGCACTCCACGTGACTCTGCCTCCTCCGCAGGTGGCGTGAATCCGGCCCCGATCCGCACCCGCTTCCACTCGCGGCCCTTGGCCTTGTGCACCGTCGACACCACCACCCGCGCCTGGTCCTCGTCGACCATGCCAACTCGGCGCCCGCCAATACGACCCCACACTCGGCCGCTTCGCCAGCCTCGACCCCCTCTTCGAAGCCATCGACGACCAACAACTCGCCGGCTACAGCTACGCCGCCGGCAACCCCGTCAACAAGAGCGACCCCAGCGGACTTTGCGCGGACTTCGACTGCCCAACCAGGCCAGGACCGGGATACGAGAACGCAGCGCCCGGTCATGCACCTAGCGGCAAAAAGTCCGCCAACACGATCTACGCCGAGACCGGCCAGAGCTACAACAGTGGCGGCAGCAAGAGCGGAACCGCCAACAGCGGAGGCGGAGGCCACGAACACTGGAGCAGCGTCAGCCACAAAAGCGGACTCGGCGGCCTACTCTCCGGTTTCACCGACGAGTTCAAAGACATGGGCGCGGGCATGGTCAACCAAGGCCTCGCCAGCCTCCAATCGGGCGGCGACTGCCTCCTCGGAGGCGACATCGCCACCTGCATCGACATGACCGTGCCTGTCACGCCACTTATCAACACCATCGGGAGCACGTACGAAACCGGCGCCAGCATCTATACAGAGTACAAACAGGGCGACGGCGCCCACGCCACCGGAAGGATCGGCGCCTTCGCGCTGGTGGCAATCCTCACCAAGGGGGCTTGTAAAAGCTTCACACCCGACACACCCGTGCTGCTGTCCAATGGCAAGTCGAAGCCCATAGGAAAGATCAAACTCGGTGACAAGGTCACAACGGCTGATCCAAAGACAGGTAAACGTAAGGGAATACGCGCTGTCTCTGCAGTGTGGATCAACCACGATTACGACCTCGTCGATCTCCGCGTCCGCCAAGCAGACGGCACGATAGGGGTCCTGCACACCACCGCCAAGCACCTCATCTGGGACGACACCCTTCACAAATGGGCAGCCACCGGGAAGCTTGCTGTCGGCCACGCACTTAACACAGATACAAACCAGCACGTCCGCGTCGTCTCGGTGACGCCTCGTGCGGGTGACCAGTACATGTACAACCTGACAGTCAATGACCTGCACACGTACTATGTGCTGGCAGGTGCGACGCAGGTACTTGTTCACAACTGCGGTAACACTCCGGCTGGAGTGGGGTGCACCTGTGCTTCAGGAACCGGGGCGGGGCCAGCGGATAGCGCAATCAGAAACTCGGGACCCTGGACTCGATCTGACATTATTCGAGGCTCGCTCGGATTGCGGCCCAATCAGCTCGGGGATCGCATTGAGATCCATCACGCGGATCAAATGCCCGGCTCTCCAATTCATGAACTAGATCAAGAAGTTCACCGAGGTGCCGGTACGGATCTTCATCGCAACAAGTATCCCGGCGGCGTAGGTATCAACCAAGGAGTCTCGTCGGAGATGCGGACGGCAGACACTCGGCTGCATTGGTGGTATAGATCGCAGGAGCAAGGTTGGGGTACGTACACTCCGGAACACTGGTTCGAAAACTGGCCTGGATGATCAATAGGTGAGATCGTGGAGTTTGAAGAGTTTCAAGCCCTTTTGTCTACAGCTCGCGCCAAGCGCGCCGGCCTGAGCAGTCCAGAGGGTCTCGAAGTATTTGAGTCGCGAAGGGCGTCTGAAGCTGAACTGCTGGACGTGGAGGAAGCTCTCCAGGTGCAGCTCCCTGTTACATACAGGGAGTTCATGAAACGTCATGGAGGAGGGATGTTCCTCTTCCTCGATCTTCTGCCAGTCGTTGCATCTGATGATCACGAGGATGACCTGAGGAAGGTTAACGTAGCCGAGTTTGGAAACGGCGACTTTGTTGCTATTGCCCCGGTCGGTACTGGTGACTGGTGGGGGTTCTCAGTAATTGAAGGCCGCTGCGCAGACCAGGTTGATTTCTGGGATCATGAGGATGGCCAAGTGCAATTCGCGGCGATCGGTTTCCTTGAATTCCTAGCACATGAGGGTCTCCGCCTAGGGAGATAATTTCACCAGGGTGCCGCCGCCTTCGGTAGCGTCAACAGCAGTCGCCTGACCTCGTAGGAGACTTGTTGGTGTAGGGGGCGATGGCTTGACTGATCCGCCGCCTGCGCATCCGCTGGGAACGACGCGACGAAATCCACGAAGCATTTAGGAACAGTTACTGACCTTGTCGTTTATGGTCCGGCTTCGAACGCGGCTCGAACTTAGTCGGTGTTTTCGCAGTTCAACGGACGTGAAGGCGGCCTCCGTCTGATCCTGTGCTCCGTCACAGAGTGGATCAGCGCGAAGGCCGTGGTCGTGAGTTTGGTGCATCAGGGCGTCCTGCGGGATGCGTTCGCGGAAGTGTCACACTTCCGGTCGGAGCTGTACGCGTGCATGACCGCGCGGGGCGACGCGTTGTTCGAGTTGTGCGACGCGCTGTTGTGCACGGACGGGCCAGTGCGGACGCTGGTTGATCTCGCGCTCGCTCCTAACGAGTTGGTGCGTGATAACGGGTGAGGTGTCGTGTCAGGTGGATGACATGATCCCGCTGTGGCGATCATGGTCAATCGGACGGTGCTGGCGCATCGGCTGTTCACGGGGCTCTCTCGATTTCATCTCGCGTGCCTGGTCGAAGAGTTGGCCGAGCCGTGGCAGGCCGGGGTCGAAGGTCGTCGCCATGCGACGCGGGGCGGGGCCAGGAAGCGTGCCGCGGGTGCCGGCGCCAGCCATCAGCTGGTGTTCGTCGACAGGCTGGTGGCCACGCTGATCCATCTGCGGCACGACCTGCCGCACTCGGTGCTGGGTCTGCTGTTCGGTGTCGACCGTTCCACCGTCACCCGGGCGATCGGAGAAGTGCGCAGGCTCCTGGCGGAGCGGGGGTGCGCGGTTCCAGACCGTCCCGGCCTGCGGCTTCGGACGCTGACGGATGTGTTCGCCTATGCTCAGGCCGAAGGCGTCGAGCTGCGTTTGGACGCCACCGAGATTCAGGTCCGCCGGCCACCGGCCAGCCGCGGCGGATGCCGGGCCTTTGTCTCGGGCAAGAAGAAGCAGAACACGATGAAGGCCACCGTGATCGCCGACTGGCGAGGCCGCACGTTATGGACCGATGCCCTGCGACCTGGGCGTATGCACGACGCCACGGCCGCCCGCAACGAAGGCATCGCCGTCTGCTTCCGGCACTTCCCCGACGTCGAAGTCCTCCTGGACGACGGCTATCTCGGCCTGAGCCGCGACCACCGTGGCCAAGCGATCACACCGCCCAGAAAACCACGGCCGGGAGCCTTGCCCGGCAGAGTCGAGCAGTGGGAACGGGACCGACACGGACACTCGTCCGACCGCATCACCGTCGAACACGCCCTTGCCGATCACAAACGCTGGAAGCAACTGACCCGCTGGACACACCGGCGAGATGTCCTGCCCGACACCTACCGCGCCATCGCTGGCCTCGTCTCCGACCGCACCGCCAACGTCTGAAAACCGGCCGCGGCCAGGCCGAACACGCCTCACCCGCTATCACGCACCAACTCGTTAGTACTCCAGCCGTAGATCGTGATCTTCATGCCTGAGTGGCTTGTCGACGGTAGTGGCTGGCCTGGGATCGGGCCTGGTGGCGGCGCCGCCAGTCGGACCAACCGAGCCGGTGGGTGGCATCGTGGACGGGTCGGACAACGAGTGTGATGAACAGGCGCTGGATCTCGTTGCAGGTGAGCGGAATGAGGGCATCGGGTGCGGGGCGGGTGTGCTCGTCTGCGCGTACGACGGCGAGGAAGGCGTGCGCGAGCATGGCGAGGGTGACCCAGCGGGACCAGGAGGCATAGCGGCGGACCTGGTGCTCGTCGAGTGCGGCCAGGCCCTTGCCCGACTGGAAGAACTCCTCCACCCGCCATCTTGATCCAGCGACTCTGACCAGCACGGTCAGCGGCACGGGTGCGCGCGAGTAGCAGCGGTAGTAGGCGAGTTCGCCGGTGCTGCGGTTACGGCGGATCAGCAGCTGACGACTCCCGGGTCGGGGGGCGGCGAGGTCGATGACTGCCCAGTCGTAGAAACGGTGGCCCTTGGCCCCGGCGCCTGCGGAGAGCTTCTGCCAGGCCCGCTTGGGCACCTTCTTGGCCAGGGTGTCCGCACGGAACCTCCCCGCCCCGGTGGTGACTTCGGGCGAGCAGGCCACCGCGAGGACGTAGCCGGTGCCGCGTTCCTCCAGTGCGGTTCGCAGCCTGGGGTTGCCGCCGTAGACCTCGTCGCCGGCGACCCATGCGGCCTGGTGGCCGGCGTCCAGGAACCGGGCAACCATACGAGTGGCCAGTTCCGGCTTGGTGGCGAAGGCGGTGTCCTGGTCGAGTCCGGCATCCCGGCAGCGGTCAGGGTCGGAGGTCCATGAACGCGGGACGTACAGTTCCCGGTCCACTGCCGCGTGCCCGCGCCGGCCGGCGTAGACCAGGTAGACGGCGACCTGGGCATTTTCGATCCTGCCCGCAGTGCCGGTGTACTGGCGCTGGACGCCGGCCGTGCCGGTGCCCTTCACGTCCCCGGTCTCGTCGACCACCAGTACCGCCTGGTCGTCGTGCAGGTGGTCCACCACGTAGTCACACACATCGTCGCGGACCCGGTCGGCGTCCCACTTGGCCCGCCCCAGCAGATGATGCATGCCGTCCGGGGTCCTCTCCCCGGCCCATTCGCCGATGGTCCAGCAGTTCTTGCGTGGCAGGTCCGACAGCAGTCCGAGCACCAACTTCCGGACCCGGAACCGGGGTTCGACCCGTGTGAACCGTCCCGCTATCCGGCTCATCAGGCCCTCGAACGCCTCCTGCCAGCGGGCAGGGTCTACGCTGTGACCTGCGGCCACCGCGTGATCGTTTGTCTTCACACACCGATGATCAACGGGTGGCCGCACCCGTCTCCACAGCGCGTCGGGGTCGCGCAGCGTCCGCCCGCCGTCCTGTGTCAGGAGGACATGTGCAACGTGGCGAAGTCTGGTGGGTGGAGTTCGACGAGCGGCGGCCGGTCGTGCTGCTGTCGGGAGACGACGCGTCCGGGATCCGGGTGATGCAGGTCGTCGCTCGGGCGGGTGTCGACATCACCGGTCTGGGCGTCGAAGTGGCAGTAGGCGCCGTGGAAGGACTGCCCTTTGAAGGCGTGCTTCGGTTCGCGTTCCCGCGTCCGGGCTTTACCCCTTGCACGTGGCTGACCACCGAGTCCCGGGACGACCTGATCGAGCGGGCGGTCGCCCTGTCCTCGGCGAAACTCAGCGAGATTGAGAACGCCCTCCGTCTCGGTGAGCAGGCGAAGGAGTGGACCCCGGCGACGACCGCGAAGCTCAGCGAGATAAGGAACGCCCTCCGTCTCGGTGGACTCGGGTAGGCGGAGAAGGAAACGAACGCCCGCGACGGCGTGGTCGGTCTCGTCCAGATGATCGACGCTGCCAGCTGCCTCCTCGGCGCCCCTCACGATCGAGATCACGAACTACGGCTGGAGTACTAAGGCGTGACATTCGAATAGATCGACCGCCACACACATTGCGCCACCGATCGATCAGAACAAGACACTCGACCGACAATTGACGAAGAAGAGTGATGGACATCACCCTTAAGATCAGACCAAACGACACACTTCACACCCGGAAAGCCCTTGCTGGCACTGTCTCTATTGGGTAACTTTTCAACCAAGAGAACCGGGGGGGAGCCATCAATCGGGATCAGTCTGAAACAAGAAGTACACAATTTACTCACGACCCCGTGGAACATGCACTGATGAAAGCGCGGAATCTAATCGATTCCGCCGTTCTTGAATTCCGTTCTCTTCCCGCGCCGCGTTTCGTGGAGTTGTGCGCCGACCAGCGGCAGGAGGCACCCGGTGCCACCCTGACGGACCTGGTGGCCCAGGCCCGGCGCACCGTGCTGATCTCACTGTCCGGCCGGAGCGGGCAGCTGGCGGCCGTACGCACCGTACTGAGCGACCTCAGGGCCCGGCCCGAGGCAGGTCCGGGCCGGATCACCGTCCGCGTGCTCGGGTCCGCCTCGGCACTGCGGGAGCTGTCGGCCCGGGCGGGGGCAGCCGACCTGGCGGAACTGCGAGTGACCAGCCGCCCGCTCGCCGAGTCCCTGGTGACGGACGTCAAAGCAGCACTGATCCATGCCCCGGGCGACGGCACGGGTGGCCTGCTGGTTCGCGACCGGGCCGCGGTCCGCGTTCTGGCCTCGCTGTTCATGGGGGCCTGGGACGCCTCGCTGCCCTGGCCGGACTATCTGCTGCTGGACGCCTATCTCGCCACCGACACCGCGCGTGGGGTCCTGGCTCGGCTGTACGCCGGCTCCACGGACGCGGTCGCGGCCCGTGACCTGGGCCTGTCCCTGCGCACGTACCGCCGGCACGTGGCCAGAATCCTGGAGTCCCTGGGGGAAAGTTCCCGTTTTGCCGGTGGTACCCGAGCAGCCGAATTACAGCTGTTCGACACGCCCTGAAAGGAATAAACATGCTGCCGACCATGAAAATTTTGGAGCAGGATCTGCTCAAGGTCCGGGGTCTGGTGGAATCATTGGCCGTACAATGGCGTAGCCAGACGGCGAACGATTCACTTGTCACCCAGCTCTCCGTAAACAGCGAAACCCTGGGAGAAACAGCCGAAAGCTTAATGTCTCAGGCTGCGGAATCCCTCTGCCTGATAATCGGCGAACACTCCGGGACGACCACCGCCGTCCTTGCCGCCTTTCGCCGGATCACCCCGACTCTGGCCGCGGACGTCACCGTGCGGGCACTCGTCCCACCGGTCACCCGGACCCGGTGCGCCCTCGACGCACCGTTGCCGGAAAAGGCCGAGGTACGGCTCGCCGCGCTCTCGGGGCTCACCGCGGTCGTCTCCGACACGCGGGCGACACTGGTGTCGAACACCCCGGGCGACCCGGCACTCATCCGCAGCACGTCCGTGGCGACGAATCTGCGCGCGCTCTTCGACGCCATCTGGCCGACCGCGACAGTACTCGACCCGCACCTGCGCTTCAGGGAACACGTCCAGGCCGAGGAATTACGCCAGGTCCTCGGCTGCCTCCAGGAAGGGCTCATCGACGACGTCGCGGCCCGCAAGCTCTCCATGTCCGTGCGCACCTACCGGCGCTACGTCGCCGAAGTCATGGCACTGCTGGGCACCGACTTCAGGTTCCAGGCTGGCGCCCGGGCGATCGAGACGGGCTTGCTGCCACGGCGGTCGACGCGCGTAGCGGCCAGGCCCGTCCCGGCGGACATCGTCAACCGCGTATCTCCAGCGTGCAGCACTTGACGCTGCCGCCGCCCTTGAGTAGCTCGGACAGGTCGAGGCCGATGGGCTCGAAACCCCGCTGCCGGAGCTGACCGCTCAGCTGCTGAGCCGCCTCCGGAAGCACCACGTGCAGACCGTCGCTGACGGCGTTGAGACCGAAGACCGCGGCGTCGACGGATCCGACCAGCACGGCGTCCGGGAACAGCCGGCGCAGCACCTCCCGGCTGCCCGAGGCGAACGCCTCGGGGTTGTACATGATCTCGTCGCCGTCCAGCACGGTCAGCGCGGTGTCGAGATGGTAGTAGCGCGGGTCGGTCAGCTCCAGTCCGATGACCGGGCGGCCGAAGAACTCCTGCGCCTCCTGGTGGCCTTCGGCGGTGCTGCGGAAGCCGCGGCCGGCCAGGATCCACCTGTCGGTGACGAGGAAGTCGCCCTCGCCCTCGTTGACATGCTCGGGGTTGTGGGTCTCGGTGAAGCCGCGGGACCGGAACCACTCCAGATAGGCCGGGCCCTCGGCGGCACGCTCCGTGTTGCGGAACCGGGCGCCGAGGACCTTGCCGTCCACCACGGTGGCGCCGTTAGCCGCGTATACCATGTCGGGCAGACCCGGCAGCGGGTCGATCAGGTCGACAGTGTGACCGAGTTCGCGGTACAGGGCGTAGAGCCGCTCCCACTGGGCGACGGCCAGCTCGGCGTCGACCGGCTTGGTGGGATCCATCCAGGGGTTGATGGAGTACGTCACCTCGAAGTGAACGGGCCGGCACATGAGGTAACGGCGGGGACGGAAGGTACGCCCAGGGGTGGCGGACGCGGTTGTGGACGTCATGTCGCTCCAGATTCGGGGTGAGCAGGACTGACCCGGGGTGCGCGGCACGGTGGTGCCGGGCACCCCCGGCGCGATCGGGAAAGGGGGCCGGGCGCGGCGTCCGCGGGTCAGCGGGCCGTGGCCAGCAGCTCCTCCATGTGCGGGAACCGGGACGCGATCGGGTCGCCGGTGAAGGCCTCGTCCCAGTCGGTCTCGGCGACGTAGATGTGCAGGGCGGCGAAGTCGGGCGTCTCCCCCATGTCGAACCAGTGCCGTACACCGGCGGGCGTGCACACCAGGTCGCCCGGCTCGGCGATCAGCACGTGGACGGTGTCGTCGTCGGCCAGCCGCAGATAGAAGCCGCACCGGCCCTGGGCGAAAAACCAGACCTCGTCCGAGCCGTGGGTGTGCTCGTCGAAGTAGCGGTCACGGGAGGCACGGGCCTCGGTGGCCCACCGCGGGTCGGAGTCGTCCGGTGCCATCCGGACCACCTCGACATGTCCCAGGCCGGTCTCGGCAGAGAACCGGTCCGCCTCCGTCCGGTACAGGCCGAGCACGTCGTCGTCGCCGAAGCCGGCCGCCAGGTCCTTGAGGGGCCACCGCTCGAACCGGGCGCTGTACGCTCCGAGTTCGGCCGCGATGCGGTCGGGGTCCTGGGTGGTGAGCAGCGGCTTCGCCTCGCCCGTGGCGGGCAGAACCTGTAGCAGTGTCATGGCAGTCGCCTTTCGATGGTGCGGACGTACGGCACGGCGTACGGTCAGTGGCCGGGCTCGAAGTGCAGCTGGCTGAGGAAGCAGTCCCGGGGCTGGCCGACGGCGAAGGTGACGCATTCCGCGAGGGACTGCGCGGTCAGAGTGTCCTTCGGGGTGCGCGAGGCGCCCTCCCAGGCGGGTGACAGCGGGTCGATGTTGTCGAAGTCCGGCGGGAACAGGGAGATGACGCGAATGCCCTCCGCGCGCAGCCGCTTGGACAGGATGCCGGTGAACGCGGCCTGTCCGCCCTTGGCCGCGTAGAACGCCTCGTGGCCCGCGCAGCCGGTGTAGTTCGGCGTCGCGGCCGCCGACACCAGGGTGACGATGTCGGGCCGCTGCGAGGCACGCAGCAGCGGCAGGAAGTGCTTGACCATCAGGACGGTGCCTCCGGCGGACGAGGTGGTGGCGAGGATGTCGACATCGTCCGCGGTGGTCAGGTCCTTGCTCTCCAGCCAGTTGGCCCCGTTGTTGAGGAGTACGTCGACGGCGCCGGCCTTCTCCCGGACGCCGTCCGCGAAGGCGCGTACGGACTCCGGATCGGTGATGTCGCAGGCGAACGCGTGCACCCGCTCGCCGCCGAGGTCACGGATCTCCTGCTCGGTGCGGCGGGCGCCCTCCAGGCAGCGCGCGGAGAGGAACACCTCGGCGCCCTGCCGGGCGAGGACGATGGCCAGGGTGCGCCCGAAGTCCCGGGCGGCACCGGTGATGACGACGCGGAGGTTCTCCATTGCGGTGGTGCCTTTCAGGTCGCGAGCGACAGTCCGCTCGTACGGAGGGTGATTTGCACGGGGCGGCGGCCCGGATCAGCCGCGGTGCGGAGAGTGTGCGGTGTGTGTATGGCCTCGGCGGCGAAGTCGCCCGGGAGGAAGAAAGGTCCGTGCACCGCGGGGGGCGTGCTCGTCGGCCGAGGAGGTGGGAGGTCAGCGGCCGAGGGGCCGCCGGGCGTCGGCGGTGACGGAGAAGACGCCCTCCCGATTGCGGTTCTGGCAGAACTCGACGTCGGCGAGCAGGATTTCCTCGTCCTGGTGCCTCAGCAGGATGGCGCCCGCGCCGCCTTCACCGGTGGTCGGGGTGATCGTCTCGCCCGGAGCCGGCAGGAAGATGTCACCGGCGTAGGAGCGCAACGCCCGGATCTCGTCCAGCCCTTCGATGCGGACCAGCCGGCCGCCTTCGCGGGCGACGAAGGCGTAGTCGGCGACGAAGCCCGGCGCGACCGGCCGTCCGGCCAGTGCCCGGGAGCCGCCGGCGAGCACGGCCGCCTGGTCGGGCAGGCCGAGCAGGGAGCAGAGGTGCGGCAGGGGGTGGCCCGCGGCCCGCGCCGCGAGCTTGACCACTTTCACGGTCCCGTCGGCGCCCGTGACCGCCTCGAACGTAACGGGTCCCGAGGCCAGGCCGACGCCCTTCACCACGGGCGACAGCCGGTGCGACAGTTCGCGTTCGCGCGGCGAGCCGGGGGCGAGGTTCACCACACTGGTGAGCAGTGACCTGGGGCCCACCTCCAGCGAGAAGCACCGCCAGACGTCGGTGAGGTGGAGCACGCCGTCGAGGACGACACCGTTGACGAAGCACGGTGTGCCGGGCACATGGTCGTGGGCGACGATCCGGCCGCCTCGTTCCCACAGCCGCCGGATCTCGGGTTCCGGCGGCGCGGCTCCGGGCCGGACCAGCACGGCGGAGCCGGTGTCGTCGGAGTTCTCGGGCCGCAGGACGACCGTACGGTCCCGTCGGGCCGACAGATGGGCGGTCAGCTCCGCCGGGCCGGCGAGGACGTACAGGTCGAAGGCGAGTTCCGGGTCGGCGGCCGCAACGGCTTCGTGCTGACGCGTCTTGCTGGCCCACGGGTCGGCCACCACGGTGTCGGCTTCGGACACGATCGTCTCCTTCGGGTTCGTCCGGTGGGGGGTGCGGATCGCCTGCCGGGCCTGCGACCGGGCCTAGGGCCAAGGAACGGTCAAAGAAGCGCCGTTGGGCTCCTTCGGTACCTGGTGCAGCAGATAGTCGGCCGCCACCTGTGCCCAGGCTTCGGGCCCCGGGTACTCGGTGTGCTCCTCCGGCAGACAGGTGGCGAGCATGTCGGTGTCCACGCCGCCGCCCGGGTCGACAGCGACGGCGTGGACACCCGGCAGCAGTTCCTCGGCCTCCTGGGCGATGGCCCGGGTGAAGCCCTCGACGGCGAACTTGCTCGCGGTGTAGGCGGCCAGCCTGCCGCGCGGGTTGCGTCCCCAGCCCGAGGAGACGGCGACGAAGGTACCGCCGGTCACCATGCGGGGCAGGAAAGCGCGGGCCAGGGTGTAGACGCCGACGACGTTGACGTCGACGGTGGTGCGGAAGTCCGCCGGGCGGGTCTCCCACACCGGGGCCTGGCGGCTGATGTACCCGGCGTTGGCGATGACCAGGGCGGGCGCGCCGAGCCGCCGTACGGTCTCCCCGGCCCACCGCTCCACGGCGTCGGCGTCGGTGACGTCGGTGCCAGTGATCAGGTGGCCCTCGCCGAGTTCGGCACGGAGCCCGTCCAGGGCCTCGGGGTCGCGGCCGCAGCCGGCGACGGGGTGGCCCAGTGCGGCGAAGCGCCGGGCCAGGGCGGCGCCGAGGCCCCGGCTCACGCCGGAGATTACGACGGGCGTGCTGGTACTGACGGAAACCATGGTGCTCTTTCAGATGGTCTGTTCGAAGTGGAACGCCTTGATGAAGCAGTCCCGCGGCTGGTTGATCGCGAACATGACGCACTCCACGAGGGAGTGGGCGGTGAGCTGACAGCCCGCCGCGCGGGGCGTCGTGTCCCAGTCCGGGCCCAGCGGATCCGGGTTGGTGAAGTCGGGCGGGTACAGCGAGATGACGCGCACGCCGTGCGGGCGCAGTTGGGGCGAGAGCAGGTCGGCGAGGCCGGCCTGCCCGTGCTTGGCCGCGTAGAACGCGGCGTGGGCCTGGGTACGGTGGTTGCCGGTGAGGCCAGCCGACGAGATCAGGTTGACCACGTCGGGCCGGTCGGACTTGAGCAGCAGCGGCAGCAGGTGCTTGGTGACGAGGACGGTGCCGGTCACGGTCGAGGCGACGGTGGCGGCGATGTCCTCGTCGGCGGCGGAGGCGAGGTCCTCGCCGGGCAGCCAGCGGGCCCCGTTGTTGACCAGCACGTCGACGTGGTCGGTCACCGTGGCGATCTCGTCGGTGAAGGCACGTACCGACGCCGGGTCCGACAGGTCGCACTGCAGGGCGTGGACCTTGTCGGACCCGAGGCCGCGGATCTCGTCGGCCACGTGCTCGGCCGCCGCCAGATCCCGGGCGGAGAGCAGGACTTCGTCGCCCCGGCGGGCGAAGAAAAGGGCGAGCGTCCGGCCGAAGTCCCGGCCGGCGCCGGTGATCACCACGCGCCGGCCGCGGGGCTCACGGCCGACGGGGTTGGTCTCGTTGCCGTTCTGAGGTGTCACTGTGGAGTTTCCCGTGTTCTTGGTCGGCTCAGGGTATGCGGGGCCCGGGTCGGAGCCCCGGAGGACTCTCGTACGCCCCGGTGTCGATCAGCAAACCGTCGGGATCCAATCCGGCCGCGACCAAGGAGCTTCGGCCGTCCGCCCCGTCGAGCACCTGGGCGGGTGGGAAGAGTCCGTGCCCGGTGACGAGCACGAAGCCCATGCCGACCGCCTGGGCGGCGAGGAGGTCCTGCCGGGAGTCGCCGAGCAAGACCGCCTCGCCGGGGGCGGCGCCCACGGCGGCGAGCGCCGTGGACAGCCGTCGCGCCTTGGGCTCCTCGCCGCCGAGCACAGCCCGGAACTCGCCGGCCAGCCCGTGTCCGTCCAGGACCCGCTCCGCCTCGGCGGTCAGGGTGCCGGTGGCCACGTACAGCGGCAGGCCGCGCTCGGACAGGCCGCGGACCAGCCGGTCGGCGTCAGGGCAGAGCGGCGCCTTGGGGTAGCGCTCGGCGAGCAGCTCGGCGTAACCGCCCGCGTAGCGCTCGTAGAACGTCTCGAAACCCTCCCCCGTGGCCTGTTCCCCACCCAGGTGGTCCTGGTGGAAGGCGAGGAAGTGCTCACGGCGGGAGCGGCCGAAGGTCCGGCGGAACTCGTGGACGTAAGGTTCCACGAGCTCCGGTCCGAACTCCGCCAGCGCCTCGCGCACGCACCCCACCTTGAGCTCGTTGGAGTCCACGAGCACACCGTCGAGGTCGAACACGATGAGACGGTGGGTGGCCAGCGCTTCTTCGAGACGTGTGCCGGCACGGTCAGACAGCGGCATGGCGGAGCGCGTCCTCCAGCGACGCCGCGGCGAACGACGTCTTGCGGTTCCGGGCGAGGAAGTCCAGGGCGCGTAGTTTGACCCGAATCCTGGCGCAGGAGTTTTGCCAGCACTCGGTGACTATAATTTGTCCCCTTCTTCCATGCATCGACAGTGGGGCCGAAATCAGATTCCGGAGAAGCCTTCGGGAAATATGCGGCAAAGGCGACCGCCAAGGATGGATATACTGATGTCGCAATCCATGGGAGTCTGGTGGGATGGAGGTCCCATTCGTCTGCTGTCCTGTGACACGGGATCGTGCAACGCGACGGCGGCGCAGAATCTGTCAAACACTCTGGGTGTGAACGTGTTGGCGCCGACGGAAAAGGTGTGGGCCTTCCCTAACGGGCGACTTAGGGTTGGCGCAAAGTCATACGGTAAAACCGGAGAATGGAAGCTATTTGTGCCGGGAGGAAATAAGTGACAGAGAAACTCAGACCAGTCGGCTTCTATAGCGATACCGACGAGGGAGAGCCCGATCAGCCGACGCTCGAGAGCTCACGTGGCCAGCTTCTTGGCCCTGTGGGTGAAATTGCCTCGTATCTTCAGAACTCGCATCATATTGCGATTTCAGGAAGTGGGGTATATGATGAGTTGGCGCCGGGCAGGCCGTTGATTGGCGAGCTGAGTATTCAGACGGATGGCGTCTGGTTCTGGCCCAGTTCATATCCCTACTATGTGGCGAAATATCGGGTGGAAGTTCCCGAAGGACTCTTGGAGCTTGCGCGCTCCCGAGAATGGATTCCGCCGAAGTTTCCGGACGACTCGGACTTCGACGATCTAATTCCCTTCGGAGACTGATCCCGAGTCATCTCCTGAAGTAGAGCGAAGGGCCCCAGCTCGGAGCTGGGGCCCTCTGGGAGTGAGAGAATTCTGCGCTCGCGCGAGCTGGCCCCGTTGAGGATCCCTTGGAAGTGGGGGAGGCGATCCTCGTTGGGCACTCGTCGTGGGGGAGTGTCTACTGACCTTTTCGGGTTGCTTTCGGGTGGTGACGTTGGGTGATCCCTGCGGTATGCCGGTGCTATGCGGTACGCGGATGGTGGGGGCCTGACTGCTGAGCGGCGGGCTGCGCGTGAAGGGATCCGGCTGAAGGCCGGGCGGAGGTTCGCTCGAGGTGACAGGAATTCGGTCATCGCCAAGGACCTTCGGGTGAGCGAGCGTTCGGTGGAGCAATGGCGCCGCAACTGGCGTGAAGGCGGCATGGAGGGTCTGAAGTCGAAGGGACCCGCGAAACTGCCGAAGCTGCCGGACGAGCGGTTCGCCGTGCTGGAAAAGGAGCTGGCCAAAGGCCCGGCCGCGCATGGCTGGGAAGATCAGCGGTGGACTCTGGAACGTGTCAGAACGCTGATCGGCCGCCAGTTCGAAGTCAGTTGCTCGGTCGCGGGGGTGTGGCGGCTCCTGCACCGCCACGGCTGGTCCTGGCAGAGCCCGGCCCGCCGTGCGCTGGAACGTGACGAGCGCGCGGTCGAGCTCTGGAAGAAGGACGTGTGGCCGCAGGTGGAAGCACCGCGGCGGCGCTCGGGGCCTGGATCGTCTTCGAGGACGAGGCCGGTTTCGCGATGACGCCGCCACGCCCGCACCTGGGGCCGGCGCGGACAGACTCCCGTGGTGAGAGTGCGGGGACGGTCCCGGCGGCGGATCTCGGTCGCCGCGATGTGCTGCTACCGGCCCGGCGAGAGGTCCCGGATGATCTACCGGCCCCGTTTCCACTCACTCCTCAAAGGCGCACGCAAGAGCTTCGCCTGGCAGGACTACCGCGACCTCCTGGTCCGCGCACCTGCAGCTCGGCGCCCCGATCATCGTCGTCTGGGACAATCTCAACACCCATCGCACCGCTGGCCTGCGTGACTACGCCGCAGGCCACGACTGGCTCACGATCGTCCAGCTCCCCTCCTACAGCCCGGACTTGAACCCGGTGGAAGGGGTCTGGTCCCTGTTACGAAGAGACCCGATGGCCAACACCGCATCCACCGACCCTGACCACCTCACCCGCACCCTCCGCCGCGGCCTCGCCCACATCCAGCGCCACCCGGAACTCATCGACGGCTGCCTCACCGAAACCGGCCTGACCCTCAACCCCGGCACCCGAAGCCAATCCGCCAAGGTCAGTAATGCGTGGGCGGGAACGCCTGATAGGAGCCTCGCTGCGGCTGCCCGCCTGGCAAACTCAAAGTGCTCGCACCTGAGTCCAGGTCAGCTCGCGTCACGCCAGCGCTGACTGGCACTCCTCGCACCGCCGTACCGCTTGCCGCGCGGTGTTTCCCTCTGTAGCGGTCGCTGGGTAGCTGCTGCTCAACCGGTCCCAGAGCCCGGCCGGAGGGGAGGGGATCCAGCCCCAGCGCGGCGCGGTGACCAGATCTTCGGTCAGGTGGGTGCAGGCTCCGGGAAGGTGCGCGTACCGCGTCGGGGAGATCAGAATCGTGTCCCCAGCGAAGCGCCGCCACTCCAGCCGGGGTGAGGTCGCAGCGTGCGCTTTCGGCGTGGATCCGTCGGGCGGGCACGCACAGCCCAGACCGATGACGAAGTCACAGCGATCGCAACGCACTTCCGACACAGCCCCGCCCCACCCTCACGTCGTACCGGTGTCCACACGGTAGACGATCTTCCCGTCGAACTCTGTGAACCCCAGTGACTTGTAGAAGCTGCGCGCGCTGGGGTTGTCGCGGTCCGTCATCCACTCGACCCGGCTGCATCCGGGACGCGCGGCGGCCAGGGAACGGAGCTCGCCCATGAGGTGGGCGCCGACGCCCTGGCGGCGGAGAGTGCCACGGACATAGAGCTCTTTCAGGAAGAGGGAGTGGGAGGAGCCGGCCGCCGGCCAGAGGAACGAGTAGGCGGCGAGCCCGACGAGAGCGCCAACCTCGTCCTCGACCAAGAGTGCGCATGCCAGCGGCGGGGAGCCGAAGAGTGCCTCCTCCACCTGGGAGCGGCGCTCTTCGAGGGGCTGGATCTCGGTCGATCCGTAGAACCGCTCGATTTCCTCGATCAGTTCGGCCAGGGCCTCGATGTCGCTCCTGTCGGCCGGGCGGATCGTCACGGTCATCGAGGTCTCCTGTCGCTTTTTCGCTGCACTTGCTCGTTCCAACGCATGATCGTGGTGTGACATCACGGCTTGTGACTACGGGGGCGTCGCTGCGTGGGGGGCCCAGCCGTACTGGCGCAGGGAGCCTTGAACATGCCGGATGAGGTACTCCAGATCCGCGCAGTACACGGAGGGATTCCGGTAGCCGTGTTCGGTACTGAAGCGGTGTGGCAGGTAGCCCCCGCCGCATATCTCCACCAAAGGACAGCTCTGGCACTGTCCGGCGAGCACAGTCTTCCCGCCTCGCCGGTGCAGGAGCTTCGGATGGTGAAGGACCTCGTCGAAGGACTGTCTGAAGACGTCGAGCCCCAACCAGGAGGCGCCATCCTCGACGGACCGCAGGGTGTCCACGCCCTCGATCGTGCCGTCCGACTCGACCACGACGCTCGTCTGCGGGGCCAGGCCGAGCGACTCAACGGAGCCACGTACGCCGGAGCTCAGCGCCACGATGTCCTCCAGCATCCGCACGCTGTGCTGGTGCTCTGGTCGGGTGAGCCAGGCGTCGTAGACGCGGCTCATCCACAACCCGTACTCGGGTACACATGGGTCGTTGCGATGCGGTGGCTCGTCATGAGTGCCGTGCGGCAGACCGAAGTCGATCGCAGGCGGCTCGAAGGATGCCAGGTAGTCGTGGACCTCGACCGGATCGTTGGCCAGGTCGACGACGGCGAGTAGCCCTGCGTACAGGTGCGGCCGGGACCGCAGCAGCTGGATTCCGCGGACGGCCGAGGCGGCGCTCGACCGCGAGGTGTGAGTGAGCCGATGCCGGTCATTCGCAGCAGGCGGTCCGTCGAGACTGACGCCCACGACGACCTCGTACTGCTCGAAGAGGTCCAGCCACGGATCGGTGAGGAGGGTCCCGTTGGTCTGCAGTTCGAAACGGACGACAGCACCTGCCGGCACACCTTCCCGTACGGCGCCGAGCAGATCCGCCATGTGCCGGGGGCCGGTCAGCAAGGGCTCACCGCCGTGCAGTACTACGTGTACCTCCCGCAGATCGTGTGCCGCCGCGTGCTCGCCGATCCGCCGTCCTGCGGCTTGGGCCACGGCCATACTCATCCGGGCGGGCAGGTGCCGCCACGCCTGGTCCGCGGAGTTGAAGACGTAGCAGTAGTCGCAGTCGATGTTGCAGCGGTTGGCGACCTTGAGAATGAACGACCGAAAGGGGGCGATGTCCTCGCGAGATGTCATCGAGGGGTAAGGCTTACAGAGGCCAGGTCCAGATCAGCGAAGCCTGGTGGCCACCCTCGCCGGTACGGTTCGACGGGGACTGCTCGGCTGCCAGCCGCTGCCGTACGCGGACGGCAACACGATCCAGGACGATCGAACCGTGCGGGTCGCACGCCCCGGCGGGCGCTGGGGCTTCCGCAGCGGGACCGGGCGTGCTTGTCGGCATTCGACGCTCCTCGATGCACACGAAAGCAATTTGGGCCAGCAGACCAGCACGCAACGTAGCAGCATCGGCACCATCGTCGGCATACCGAATTCGGCCACGTGCCTGGCTCACCCCGCTTGCGGCGGCGCAAGCAGCCGTTCCAGGGTGTCTGCCGCTCCGCGCACGCCCAACCGCCGGTACTCATCGAGTGCTTCACGCAGAGATTCTTCGGCCCGCGCCCGCTCGTCGGCCATCCAGTCGACACGGCCGATCCCCTCCAGAGCCCGTGCCTTCTCCAGCGGGCAGCTGATGTCTTGGGCCAGCCCCAGTGCCTGCTCGAAGAGTTCGCGTGCGGGCGCCCAGTCACCCGACGTCCGCAGCAGCGTCCCCCAGTGGTTCAGGACCTCCGTCTCACCGCACCGGTCGCCGAGCTCCCGCAGGATCTCCAGACTCCGCCGGAACGACTCGACGGCACCGTTCCGCTCCCCGGCGGCCCCCCGTGCCACACCCAGCTCGCCCAGCGAGGCGGCCTCCCCACCACGGCTGCCGAGATCGCGATACGAGGCCAGCGCGTCATTCAACAGCTGGACTGCCGCGGTGGCGTTCCCGTCCATGCGGTCCAGTACCCCGAGATGGCGGATGCTGTTCGCGCGGCCGAACCGTTCGCCAAGCTCAGTGAAGTACTCCAGCGCGCGGCTGTGTGCTTCCCGCGCTCCAGCTAGATCGCCGATTAGACGCCGTACGACTCCGAGTTCGTTGAGGGCGTATGCCTGATGGACCCGGTCGTCGAGCTCCCGATAGATGTCGAACGCCTCATGATGGTGCTGCGCGGCAAACTGGTAGTCGCCCAAGAGACAGTGCACGATGCCGAGGTCCCGCAGGGAGTTGGCCTCCCCGTACCGGTCGCCCAGCTCACGGTAGATCGACAGCGCTTCGGTTTGCGTCTCCACCGCCGCGTCGAACCGGCTGGTCTGCCGGCGCACCATGCCGAGGTCCGCGAGTGCGTTCGCCTGGCCGAGCCGGTCGCCGAGCTCGCGGTAGAGCTCGAGGGCATCGACCTGGGCCCGTGCGGAGGCTTCGTTGTCCGCAATCATGTACCGGACGATGCCCACCTGGTTCAGAGCGTCTGCCTTACCTCGCTTCTCGCCGACCGCCTCGTACTCCGCTACCGCCTCGTTCAGTGCCTCGATGGCCTCGGGGTAGGACGCCATGAAACGCCGTACGACTCCGAGCTCGGCCAGCGCGTCCGCCAGCGCCCGCCGGTTGCCGGTGTGCCGAGCGGCCTCGGCGGCTGTCCGGTGGAGGCCAACGGCCTGGTCCCAGGGGCCGGCCTGACGCAGGAAGGGCGCCATCGCCGCAGCCAGGTGGATCACCAGCTCATGCAGCGTGAGGTCGTTCGCCCTCCGGATGCAGGCCAACACGTTGGCCCGCTCGTCCTCCAGCCAGCGCAGGGCCGCCGTACGCGACTCGACGGGAGGGGTCTCGACCTGGGCGGCGCCTCCCCGAGTTGGCGGGGCGGCCGCGCCACTGCGGCCGATGTGGCGGTTCGCGACAGCCAGGGCGGCCAGGTAGTAGGTGCACACGCGCTGAACGGCCTGAACGGCTTCCATATCGCCTCCCTCGGCGGCGAGACTGCGAGCATAATCGCGTAGGAGATCGTGAAGCCGGAAGCGACTTCCTGGGTGCTCGTCGATCAGATGGGCGTCATAGAGCACGTCGAGTTGCTCACGCGCCACTGCCACTGAAACCGAGCCGAGCGCGGCCCCGGAGAAGACGTCGAGGTCCGTGCCAGGGTAGAGGCCGAGACACCGGAAGAAATGCTGCCGCTCAGGTGTGAGGTCCTGATAGGACAGGCTGAATGTTGCGGCGACCCCACGTTCCCCGGCCCGGAGCTCTCCCAACCGGTCACGGGTTGCAGCCAGCCGCGTACGCAGATCCTCGGCACCCCACGAGGGGTGATGGCGCAGCCGCGCGGCGAGCAGCGACACTCCGAGTGGCAGATACCCGCACAGCGCCACCAGCTGCTCCAAGACGACACGATCGAGTGAGGTTGTCGGCCGTCCACTGAGGCGTATGAAGAGGTCGATCGCATGCTCCGGCGGCAACGCCCCCACAGGCAGAACCACCTCTTCGTACGCAGCCAGCCGCCTCCGGCTGGTCACCAGCACAAGACAGCCGCTCCCGCCGGGGAGCAGCGGCTCCAGCTGCCGATAGCTGGCCGCGTTGTCAAGGATGAGCAGCGCCTTCTTGTCCGCGAGCTGGCTTCGCCACATGGCCGCCCGTGCCTCGGTGACCGCGCCAAGGTCATCGCTGACGGGGATGCGCTGCGCCGGCACTCCGGTTGCCGCCAGCAAGGAGGCCAGCGCTTCGGTGGCCTGTACGGGGGGTCTTCCCGTGGTGTGCCCGTTGAGGTTCACGAAGAGCTGACCGTCCGGAAACCGCTCCGACAGCACATGCCCCGCGTGCACGGCGAACGTTGTCTTCCCTACCCCCGGCATTCCGTCGATCACATGCACAGGCAGTGCCTCGCCACTCTCCTGCGCGTTACGTACGGACCGCACCAACGCCTCCAGCTCGGCGGACCGATCGGTGAACGCGGTGGTATCGCGTGGCAGAGACCTCAGCACGAGAGCAGCACCCGGAGGTTCCGCCCCTCCCCCTGGCCGGGGTCTCGGATCAGGGGTGCCTTCCGGCGTCCCTGACTCCGACAGCGCCGCAAGCAGCACGGCCAGCCCAACCATGGCCGTGCCCAGCACCGCGAACGAGAACCAGGCATGGCGCTGCAACCACCCCAGCCACCCGGGCCACTCCGACTCGGACACCGCGTTCGTGACGAGCCCGACCAGCATCGTCGTCACGGCTCCGCCGGCGGCCACGACGGCGACCGTTACCCCCCGCCGGAGTCTCATACGTGGGTCGTCTTGCCGGAGCAGGGATGGTCCCGCTTTGGCTGGCCGCCTCTGGCGCGGCACAGCCCTCCCACAGCAGATCTGGTCACGAAGGCAACCCCCGAATCCGACGCCCCAACGCGCATAAGCGGACCAGCTCTCGCAGAACCTGGTCAAGGTCGGCTCCCCGCCACGCAACGGCCCCTATCAGCCAATTTGCATGGGTCTCTCGATCGGGCGCACCGACGCCGCCTCCACGGAGTCAGCCAGAAGACCAGGTGAACGTGCTGCTGGTAGCGAGCAGGGAGTGATCGCCCGCGATAGTTAAGTGGCACTGCTGACCGAGCTGCGTCGTGCCAGCCGGGCTCCGTCCCGGGCGCGGGCGGGAGTCGCTCTCGGCACGACGGCCGTAGTGCTGTCGCTGGTCGTGTTCGGCTGGGAGATCTGGGTGCTGGAACAGGCCTCCCAGTAGACGCCGAGTATGCAGCCCGGGAATGGGTGGGCAACGCAACCGCCCTGCTTGAGCGGTGCCCCTCCTGCCGAGAGTGCCGGGCCTTGCGTGCTCAAGGGGCCAGGTCCGGGGCGGCGCGGGCTGGAGGGGGCGTTCAAGCGCCAGCGGTTACTGGCCGGGGTGAACGGCCTGGACGCCGGTGCCCGCATACGCCTTGGGCGTCAGCGTGAGCAGAAACCGCCCGGCCGGATGGGCGGCCGAGGGCCGGGAAGCGTGGATGGCGTGGACGGCTGCCCAGGAGTGCCCGAAGCGCAGCAGTCCGGTGGCGGTGACGGCTGCGTCGGTGTCGAACGCCTCGATCCGGATGAACCGCAGCCCCTTGATGTAGCTGAGCAGGCCGGGCCGCTCAGCGTCGCCGGCCGTCAGCGACAGCACCGGCGCATACAGATTGCCGAGCCCGCCGGACGCCTGCACGTAGAACGCGGCGACCGCCTCGTTGAACGGATCCTTCGGGTCGTACAGCGCCGTGGCGGTCGTGTGGTCCAGGACGACCGAGATCGCCGCCACTACGCGGCCGTCTGCGAGCCGTGCTGCGCCCCGGCCAGGCGCTCCAGCAGCGCGCGGGCCTTCGCCTCGGCCTCCGCGCTGGGCGCCTGCCCCAGCGCGGAGGCGAGCTCCGCGCGTGCCAGCTCGGCACGCTCGGCGTACTCGGCCCTGGTCGGCGTGTCCTGCGCCAGCTCCTCCACCAGGTTCCGGATCGTCGTGCCGTGCTCGGCCGCCAGCTGCGCCAGCCGGTCCCGCGCCGCCGCGCTCACCTTGATGCTCGTCTCATCCGCCATGACCCGACTCTACCGCGTTCCTCTACCGCCGGTAGAGGAACGGTGAGGTGTCGGTGTACCTCCCCACCCTGCCCGCCTCATGGCAGCCGTTCGTCTCTTCGCGCAGGGTGCGCATCCACGTCTCTTGGGCACGCAGCCGACCTCAGGCACCTTGACCTCGCCCCGGGCACACTGGCTGCCTCGCAGACCGGACGGTTTCCAAGCGGCCCTCGGTGAGCCATCTTCATGCCGTACGTGCCGGAACAATCCGTAGACACCTGTCGGACGCAGGCCACGTGCCTCACTGCCTACCCCCTTCTCGGCACCCGGGACACGGGTCCTCCGCGGTTCGATGCGGTCGAGATGCGTGCTGGTGGGGCGGGTGGTGCACTCGGACGCGGGGATGGCCAGGTGGAGGTGCGATGGCTGGCAGCGGGAGAGGCGGCCGCCCGGTGTGGCGCGCGCGACGGCGGTGGGCACGCAAAGGGCTGTTTGGTCGGGCCGTGGCCGTCGTGCTGGGGCTGGTCGCGTTCATCGTGCTCGGCGGGCTGCTCGAAGCCTGTGGAGCTACCGAGGACGAGCCGCAGGAGCCCGCGCCGGCCAGCAGGGCGGGAGCTTCCCCTCCTTCGGTGACTGATCCGCTGGGGCGGGCGACGAAGGACCCCGAGGCGACGACGCCCGCCGCAACGGTCACGCAATCGGAGACGACCCCAGAACAGACGACGACTCCGCCGCCCGCGAGCACAGCCGACGCAGACGTCTACTGCGACGAGGCACGGGCCGCGGGCGCTGCGCCCGTGCATGCAGGCGACCCGGGGTACGGGCCGCATCTGGACCGCGATGGCGACGGCGTCGCGTGCGAGCCGTACGCAGGGCACTGATGGCAGTCAAGGCGCGCACCGGTCCGGCAGACGATGTACCACGCTGCCGGGACGCAACCGGTCGCACGCCGCATCAGGAATAGTCGGTCCTGCCGTCGCCGACGCGACCGCCCACTGTGAGCGTGCCGTCCAGGAGGACGAAGTCACACCTTCCGCACCGAAACTCTACGAACCGCCCTCCGGCCCCCGGCCCGGGCCGCGCGCCCTGCCCCGGTCAGGTCTGGGGCGGGGTCACGGGCGGCACCGGCGCTACCGCGCCGCGCGCCCGCAGGTCGGCGGCGCCGCCCGCGCCGAGCACCCCGGTGGTCCGCTCCAACTCTTCGACCGGCAGGGCCGACAACGACCGCCGTGCCACCGCCGACACCACCAGCGGCAGCACCGGACGCAGCGGCTGCACCAGACGCAGCCACGGTGACGCGTAGACGCTGACCGCGCGTCGCTCCACCCCGCGCACCAGCCATCCGGCGACCTGCTCGGGACTGTGCACGCGGCGTGCGGGCGCGGGCTGATGGGAACGCAGCGCCCGCAGCACCGGATGCTCGTCGAGGGCCGCGATCATGTCGGTGCCGGTCCAGTGCAGGTACGCGATGCCCACCCCCACGCCCGCCGGACGCACCTCGGTACGCAGCGCCTGGGCGAACGACTCCACGCCCGCCTTCGACGCACAGTAGGCGCTCATCAACGGCGCCGAACCGAACGCCGCGGTGGACGCCACCTGGAGGAAGTACCCCCCGGTACGGACGAGTTGGGGCAGGAAGACGCGGGCGGTGTTCGCGCTCCCGATCAGGTTGACCTCGACCACCCGGTCGAACAGCGAAGCCTCGCACGTGGCGAACGGGCCCGCGGCGGCGATCCCCGCGTTGGCGATCACCACCGAGGCGGGCCCCAGCCGCGCGCCGATACTGCGGGCCGCGCCTTGGAGCGCCGCCTCGTCGGTGACGTCGACCTCGAAGCAGTGCGTCTCGGTCGCCAGCCCGGCCGCGACCTGGCGCAACGAGTCAAGTTCGCGGCCCAGCAGCGCCACCCGCATGCCCCGCAGGGCCAGCCGGCGTGCCACCGCCGCTCCCACGTCGCGCGCCGCCCCGGTGACCACCGCGATCCGCGCGTCCGGTCCACCCTCCGCCATGACCGCCTCCAGGCCCGCCCTTACGACCCGCGCCGCACCACGCACCCGGCCAGTCGACCACGCCCCCACCCGGCCCGCCCGCCACCGCGAGCCACGAGGGTGACGGCACCACAGCCTGGGCACCGCGGCCCCGGTGAGGGCGGACGGTCATGCGGTTGGGGCTGATGCGGGATCTGCGGAAGATCTGCCAGGACTTCAGCCGTGCCATGCCGCGTTCGATGGGTGCCCGGTCCGCAAGGGTTAAGCGAATGGGTAAAGGCAGCCGGTGATATCACTGCGGGTGCGGGGGAGCACCCGAGCCCGGAGAATGCCGGCCGAGTGGGCGTGGGACGCGCACGCCCCCACCCTTCGAGAACGACGGCCTCGGCCAGATACCGGTTCGTGTACGCCGAGAAGGACGAAGCATGATCAGCGGGTGCGGGCGGTCCTCGTCAGGGGCATTTCCGGCCCCCTGTCTCAGTTGTGTCGATCTGGTCATTTCCGCTGGTAGGGGTGGTCTCAGCGGGGGCACAGAGCCTTGCTAATGTCCGCGGGTGAGATCACGGAAATCTGTGCCTTCGCCGGCCCGGTTCGGGTGGCTCGACGCCGTCCGAGGGATTGCGGCCCTGACTGTGGCCCTGCATCACTTGAGCGCCGAACTGTTCGTGGGCACGGGCGCGGCCGTGCGGGAGTGGTTCGACCCGGGCATCTTCGGGGTGATGGCGTTCTTCCTGGTTAGCGGCTACATCGTGCCTGCCTCGCTGGAACGCCGGGGAGATGTGCGGGCGTTCTGGATCGGGCGGCTGTTCCGGCTCTATCCCTTGTGCGTGGTGGTTTTCATCGCCGCGGCTGTGTTGGTGCCGCAGCGCTTTTCCGCTGTGGACGTCTCGGTGCACGAGCACCCGCTGCTGGCCTCCGTTGCCAACGCCACGATGTTGCAGGACCTGCTGGGTCTGCGCAGCGGGCTGCCGGTGATGTGGACGCTGACCTACGAGATGGTCTTCTACTACCTGGTCACGCTGCTGTTCATGGCCGGCGCCCAGCGTCGTAGCGGGCCGGTGGCAGTGGTGGTCGCCGGGGCGGCGCTGCTACTGGGCCCGTGGGCAGCCGCCTGGAGCCTGCGGCCAGAGTTCACTGTCCGGCAGCTGGTCGCCGGAACCGCGCTGGTCGTCGTGGTGGGGCTGCTGTTCCTGCTCACCGGTCGTCGCGTGGCACAGATGACGGGAGCGGCGCTCCTGTCGGGACTCGGCCTGGTTCTCATGATCGTGGACGGACGGTCGACCCCCTGGGAGAGCATGCTGATCCTGGCCACGATGTTCAGTGGAACGGTGATCTACCGCGCCGAGCGAGGACAGATATCCCGGAGTGCGGCGTGGGCCTACTGCGGGTTCGTCATCGTGGCGGGTACGGCGGCCGGGCTCCTCTATGACGACAAGCAAGCCCAGATCCGCACCTGGACCGCCTCACCGATCGCCTGGGTCAGCGCGTTCCTGGCGGGCTGGGCGCTGTTCGGCGTGGCAATGCTTCTGCGCCACCGCCGCGTGTCCGCTGCGCTGACTTGGCTGGGCCTGGTCAGCTTTTCCGTTTATCTGCTGCACCGGCCGCTGATCGCCGCGATGTCCTGGCTCATGGAAAGGACGGGCCATCCCCACAGCACGGCCCACCAGCTGATCTGGGTGGCGGCCTTCCTGTTGGCTCTGCTGTTGCTGAGCGCACTGACCTATCACCTGGTGGAGCTGCCCGGCCAGCGGCTGGCCCGTCGGCTGCTGGCCCGCCGGTCTGGTCCGCCGGCGGAGAGCGGACCGGTCGTACCCCAGACGCCGAAGGAGTATGAGGCGGCTGCTCGCAGAGGACGCCATCGTCTGGACGCAAAGCGCCCGCAGCCGCCGGCCGCGGCGCCGTCGGGCAGCCAGGAGCCGTAAGCAGCCGCACGCCTGCGCGGGTGGGGGCCGGAAGACCGACCCCCAACCCGTGCATGCGTTGCGTGCGGCAGACCGCCGGTCCTCGGCTGGATGCCGGGGGCCGGCGGTGCGTCGGTCAATGGCTGTGCTGGGAAGCGGGCGCCGTCACAGGCCGTCGGTGGTGACGTTGTTGTGCCAGACCCAGTAGCCGGTGAGGGTGCCGGCGCTGATGCGGAGCATATTGCGGCCGTTGATGACGGCGCGCTGGTCGAAGGGGGCGTTGGAGGCGTGGTCCCACTGGACTGTCTTGGTGGTGCCGACGGCGCCGTCGGTGCCGTATCTGTAGACGTCGACGGGGGTGTTGGCGGGGAAGGTGAGGGTGCGGGCGGGAAGGTAGGTCTTGGTCCACCACTGGCCGCGCAGGAACGCGGTGGTGTAGTTCTCGCCGACCCACCAGCCGGCATAGGCGCCGGCGCTGATGCGGTAGTAGACGCCGCGGCCGTGGATGCGGCGCCGCATGGTGGCGGGGGCTGAGGTGTCGCGGGTGAAGGTGACCTGCTGGGTGGCGGTCTGGGCGTCGTCCTTGGCGGGGTCGTAGGCGCCGGTGGCGGTGGTGGCGTACTGGTAGAGGGTGTAGGTGCCGGCGGCGAAGGCGACGGTGCCGCCGCTGGGCAGGTCGGTGGAGACCAGGTCCGGGTAGGGGTAGTCGTCCAGCAGCTGGTCCATGTCGCGGGCGAAGGTGTAGTGGCCGGAGAACCACTGGAGCTGCATGAACAGGTCGAGGTGATGGTGGTGGTATGACAGCGGGGCGATGCGGTGGGTGTTGCAGTAGAAGGAGAGCCAGCGCGTGTTGCGCAGGCGCGGGTAGTAGTCGGCGATCGTGGTGAGGCCGCCGTCCCACAGCTTCAGCGCGAGTTCGTTGCGGGTGTGCTGGTAGTAGTCCCACACACCGAACAGGGCGAAGATCATGCCGTTGAAGGTGTAGTCCGACGTGCCGGGTGCGTCGATGGGGTATTCCTGGATCCAGAAGTAGCCCGCGCTGTCCTTGTTGACCACCCACGGTTTGGCGTCGTCGGCGCGCAGCAGTGAGGCGAACGCGCCGTCCGCCGCGGCCAGGTACTGGGTGCGCTCTTCCGCGGTGACGTCGGTGTCGGGGAGCTGGGCGAGCTGGATGAACAGGGATATCGCCTCGCCCTGGGCCATGCCGGAGTACCAGGGGGCGGTGTAGACGAGTCCGCCGTGCTCGTTGTGGGTGTAGTTGAAGGGGTAGGGGAAGTACCAGGCGCCGCGGGTCTCGACCCGCCGGTCTATCTGCCGCTGGGCGTGGGCCTTGGCACGGGTGAGGAACCAGGTGTCACCGGTGGTGCGGTAGGAGGCGAGGCAGCCCAGGCCGTACTGGATCTGTGTGACGGGCTGGTCGTAGAGCTTGCCGTCGCCGTTGATGAAGACGTCGGGGTCGTTGTAGAACATGCGGACGCCCTGGGCGTCTACGTAGGCGCCGGTGTCGCCCTTGGCGACCGGCCTGTTGCGCCACGGGCGCAGTTCCTCGGGGACGTCGACGATGGTGTAGCCGGCGGTGGCGAACTCGAACGGCAGCGTCGTGGGCACGTCGTCCGCGGCCGTCTGCGGGTCGACGGTGCCACCGGTGTAGGGGATGCGTCTGTTCGGGGGCGTGATGGTGCCGCTGGTGATCTGCTCCGGCGCGGGGCCCAGCGTGGTCGTCGGTGCAGGGGTGCGCGGCAGGCTGAGCACCTGGGACATGGGAATCCCAGGAGACGGACTCGGCGTGGGTGCGGCGAGGATGCCGGCAGAGGCTGCCGTTGCGCTGCCTCCCACGGTGAGCGCGCCGAGCGCGCTGCCGCCGGTGAGGCGTATGAACTGGCGGCGGCCGACGTCGGTGCGTCGTTGATCTGACACGAACAACTCCCATGAGAGAAGGGGGGATTACCGAAGGCGGGGGGAGCCCCGGGGCCGCCGCGGGGCGCTGGTGTGGAGCGCCGGGCGGCCCCGGAGAGGAACGCGGACTCGCCTACCAGCCGTTGCCGATCTGCTGGCGGGTGCTGAAGGCGGTCGCGGTACGGGGGTAGAGCCACAGGATGCGTGTGGTGTCATCGCGGACGATGACGTCGGGGTTGCCGTCACCGTTGAAGTCGCCGATACCGGCGAAGGTGTAGCCGTTCCAGCCGGTGCCCAGCTGGGAGCGGGTGCCGAGGCCGTTGCTGCCGTTGCCGGGGTAGAGCCACAGGACGCCGCTGGCGTCGCGGGCGACGACATCGGGGTAGGTGTCGGCGTTGAGGTCGACGACCCCGGCGAAGGCGTAGCCGGTCCAGTCGGCGGTGCCCAGCTGCACAACCGATCCCAGGGAGGCTCCGGTCCCGGTGCCGGGGAACAGCTTCAGGCTGCCGTCGGGGTGCCGGGCGACCAGGTCGGGCTTGCTGTCGCGGTTGAAATCCGGGGTACCGGCGAAGGCGTAGCCGCTCCAGCCGCTGGCGAAGTTGCTGACGGGGGTGAGCAGGTCGTGCCCGGCATCACCAGGGAACAGCCGCAGGACACCGGAGGGTGTGCGGCCGACGAGGTCGGGAAGGTTGTCCTTGTTGAAGTCGCCCATCCCGGCGAAGGTGTAGCCGTTGACACCGGAGCCGATGTACAGCGCAGATGTGGACCAGCCGCCGCCCCCGTTGCCGGGGTAGAGCCACAGGCTGCCGCCCGCGTCTGCGGCGACCAGGTCGACCTTGCCGTCGCTGGTGTAGTCGCCGACACCGGCGAAGGTGTACGGCGCGCTGGCCGTGGTGATGTTGCCCATCGTGCCGACCTGGGTGGCGCTCAGCGCGGCCCCGTTCCAGACCTGCACGTCGGAGAGGTTGCCCTTGAAGAATGAGGCACGTGCGTCGACGCTCAGGCTGTTGCCCAGGGTGAATTTTCCGGTGAAGCCGGCGATCGCGGTATGGGAGCCGCGGGCCACCGGACGGTCGTCCATGTACAGCGTCATGGCCTTGGACGTCACATCGTAAGTGGCGGTCACACGCGTCCACTGGCCGATGATGGCGCTGCCGCCCGCGACGCAGTCGTATCCGCGGGTCGCGTCCCCGGTAGCGAGGCAGAACGCCCACTGCTTGTTCGACTGCGGATAGAGCAGGAGCCCGGAGTTGTGCACCCCGTCCTGGGAGGCGATGACCCCGCCCACGGCCGCCGGCTTGACCCACGCAGACACGGTGAAGGAACTCGACAGCGACAGCGCCGCATTCGACGTCATCGCACCGGTGGCAGTGCCGTCCAGCGCCAGATTGGGGGAGAGGACGTCGTCATCGGTGTCCCAGGTGGCACCCGCGCCGCTGCCCGTGAGGGTCAACCCGGAGGAGGCGTCCGCGGCACTGGCCGCGCTGCCCTCGGTGCCATCGCCGAGCGGCCAGGCATGGCCGGGAGCGATCAGCGTCTGCGCCGTCTGCGCGGTCAGGGTCCCAGCGGCGGCGTTGAAGATCCGTGTGGTGCTCGCGCCGCTGGAGGACACGGTCCGCAGGTCCGGGGTGCCGTCACCGTTCAGGTCGGCGGCCTGTAGGACCGGCAGGGCTGCGGAGCCGTAGCCGCTGCCCGCGATCTGCAGGGGGGTCACCTGGCTGCCGAATGCGAGGTCTTGCAGTTGCTCCGGGGTGTAGTAGTACAGCGCGCCGGTGCTGTTATGACGGGCGAACAGTGCGGGCAGCCCGTCGATGAGGCTGCTGGTGATGGACCAGCCGGTCCAGTCACCGCTTCCAGTTGGATTGATACCGCCCAGCGGGAGTGCGTTGTCGATGCCGCTGAAGGCTCCAGGGGCGGGGTTGCCGGGCTCGTCCCACAGTTGGCCGCCCACGATCATCAGCAGGTCGGGGTAGCCGGTGGCCGGTTCGCCGTTGAGGGTGTGGTAGAGGTTGCCGCCACTGGCGATGCTGGTGGCCTTGTTGCCGATGGCACCGGTGGTACCACTGCCGTCGGTGAAGACAGTGAGGTTGACCGCGATGCTGTCGCCGCTGGTGGCGTGCAGTGTTGAGCCGTCACCACTACCGGACACGACGACGCCGCGGCTGGTCGTGGGGTTGTAGTCCAGGACGTCATTGAAGCCGGCTCCGGTGTTGAAGTGGCCGGTGATCGTCTGGGTGCCGTTCCAGTCCGCCGGTGAGCCTGCGGTATTGACTCCGGTGCCTTGCACGCCGAGGTTGGTGGCGCTGGTGGTGAGCTGTCCGTCAACCGTCCCGCGTGCCAGCCACAGCCCGCTGGACAGACCTGCCTGAGCGCCCACCGCGGTGAGATCGGGGGTGCCGTCGCCGGTGAGGTCACCGTCGACGGCGGTGGCTGCGGGGGAGGCGATGAGAATGCAGTTCGCGGTGTCGCCGATGTTGCCGCCGGCCGAGACCGCGGTGACCGTCAGCACGTTGGTGCCCCTGGTGGGCGTGACGCTAATTGGTGTGCTTGCCCCCGTGCTGGCAAGGGAGACCGGGGTGGTGCCGTTGAGCTGGTAGAGGTAGCTGGCGGTGGTCCCGCCGGTGGCGTTGGGTGCCACGGTGAAATCAGCTGTTTTACCTACTTGGTAGGTGGCCGGGCTGGTGTCGTCACCGCATTCGTACGCAGCGGCATCAGCGATGGCCGGGGAGCCCGGTCGGCTGGCATCGAACTGGAACTTGCAGGTCGCCGATACGGGTGAGCTGTAAGTGCCGTCCGAGGAGGTGACGTTCCACGTCACGCCCAGCGACGTGCCGCCGGCCGCGGCCTCCAGCACAGATTTCTTCAGGATGTAGACGGCGTTCTTCCCCGACGCTGCGGACACGGTGGGCTTGGCGATCTGTGCGCCACCGCTCGTCTTGGTGATGTTGAAGGTGTTGGACAGCGTGCCGCCGTCGGGGTCGGAGACCTTCGCGTACAGGGTCACGTCCCCGTCACCGATGGTCTTGACGGTGCTTGAACAGGTCGTGGCCGGCGAAGTGACCAGCGTTGAGGGCTTGTTGGGCCTGTGATCGTAGGTGGTGGACATCGAGAGGGTGGCGTGGTCGAACTTCTTCCACCCGTACTTGTCCAGCTCATCGCTGGCCTGCAGACCGAGGGTGAGGCTGCTCAAGTTCGCATTGTCGGCCACGTCCTGCATCCGGGAGGTGACGTCGAAGCCGAGTGACTGTGCCGGGCAGGAAGGGTCGTAGCCGTAGGCCACGGTCTTCGTGCCCCACTGGGCCGTCCAGGTGGGCTGGTTGGCCCAAGTGGTGCCGGAGGTGATCGGGCCGGTCTGCCACAGCTCCACCGGGGTGGCGGTGCACGACGGCGCGTACGTCTCGGTGGCGTAGAAGTGGGAGTCGATGACCGTCGCTCCGAAGAGCCGGCTGTCCACCGAGAACTTTGCGTACGCCCGCGACTTGTGTACGGGGTCCTCCCATCCCTGGTAGCCCACATGCAGCCCGGTGGCGCTGGTGTCCTTCCAGAAACTCGTGTTCGGAGCAGCGGAGTTGACCCAGGTCCAGCTGCTCACCGTGCCGCCCGCGGCACTGTAGGTGGGGTCGATGTAGACGGGGTAGACCGTGGAGGAGGCCGACAGCATGCCCGCGTCGGGCGTCAACCGGATCTTTCCCGAGGAGAACGAGGCGGTGACCGGCGCGATGTGCGCACCTGCGCCCGGCTCATCGGTGTCCGAGGCCGCCGACCTGCTGGCAGACAGCGAGCTCGGGCTGGCCGCCTTGGTGGTGGCGGAGTCCCACATCGTCGGGGCCGGGGCGGAGAAGACCGTGCGATGCGTGGTGTCGCGGGCGGCGATGTTGCCCGCCTTGTCCACGGCCAGCGTCACGTTCTTGGTTTGGGTGGGAAAGACCAGTGTGTCCAGGGCCGGGTCGGCGGCCGCTTCGGCGTCCTTGACGACGAGGACCTCGGAAAAGCCGCCCTGGGCATCGGCGGTGACTTTCAGGTCGACCCCGTCCAGGACATCGGGGTAGGTGGCGCTGGAACCGTCCAAGGTCGGGGCGGGCAGGGCGCCGAGCGAGGCCGGCGTCGTCAGCGAGAGGGACCGGCTATGGTCCTTCATCACTGCAAGCGGCCCGTCCCCGCCCCCGGACAGGATCAGGCCCGTGGTAGTCAGCGTCGGGACGATGGTGCCGTCGGAGTGCCGGACCAGCGTGGCATCCAGCTTCTTCCAGGAGCCGGAGACGTACTTGCGTACCGGTGCGACCGACTGGGTGAGCGTGAAGGTGCCGTTCGGATTGGCTACTTTCGCCTCGGTCGGCGTGGTCGCGGCTGCCACGGTCACGGCCTTGCCGGTGGACTGCGCTTTCCTCGAGGCCCGTGCCTCGTCCAGCGGCAACTTCGGTGAAGACGCCTCAGGTTTTGCATCAGCGTGGGCGTTTGTCACCACGCCGGACAGCGACAGCGTGCTGAGCGCGACAACAAGCGCCGTGCTCAGCACGCTTCTGCGCAGGGTGGATCTCACCTTCAGGTACCCCCCAGGTCTGTTCGAACGTGATCAGTTATGTCGATCGGCGCTCCAGTGGACAAGCTTTTGGGCGTCTGTGGCAGAGCTGATTGGTAGCGAGATGCCTGGCATGTCCGGGACGGGCGGCAAGCTTTACAAATCCTTGGCTTCTGATTGTGAAGATTTGTCGGAATTGCTTACTGTCCGGCGGCTCCCCTGCTCTGCGATAGTCGCCCGCGCAGCCGCATCTTGATCAAGGTGTGGAGGGCCGTCGTGCCTGCTTATGCGGCAAGTGGGGGGATCGATCATGTCCAGGACAGCTTGGCTGAGACACAACGTGCGCCGTATCGGCGCTCGGCAACGGATCGTCGGCGCCATGGTGGTGGCGCTGGCCCTGGCCGCGCCGACCGCAGTCCCCGCTGCCGCGGACACCCAGACCCGAGCCGGCGCACCCGCGGCGCAGCCAACTCCGTCGGTGAAGGACGTCACGACACTCACCCCGCGCAAGCTGAAAGTCAAAGACCAGACCAAACAGACCTTCCGCCCGGCCAAGGCCACCTGGCCGGCCGCGGTGACCGGCACCGCCACGCTGGCCGCGCCGCCTACCGGCGCGAAGCAAGGGACAAAGTCACCGGCCGCCGGCACACCGGTATGGGCCCGCACGGTGAGCCCGGCCAAGGGCGCCTACCAGGGACCCAACGGCGTCTCGGTGCGCGTGCTGCCCCACCAGGACGCCACCAAGCTCGGTGTGAGCGGAGTCGTCCTCGCTGCCCAGCCGACCGCCGGCGGCAGCGGGAAAGTACAACTGGGCCTGGACTACAGCACCTTCGCACAGGCCTACGGCGGCAACTACGCCGACCGCATACACTTGGTCAAACTCCCCGCCTGCGCCCTGACCACCCCACAGCGAACCGCCTGCCGCACCCAGACCCCTCTCCCCACCGACCGGGACCCCGCGGCCCGCGAACTGACCACCACCCTGACCTTGCAGGGATCCCCGCCACAGACATCCCCCTCAAAGGCCTCAGCATCCGCTGACACGGCTGCGGTCCCGGCCTCGTACAGCGCCTCCCCGACGTCGGGCACCGCCAGCAGCGGCGAGCTGGTGGTGCTGGCCGCGACCGCATCCAGCACCACCGAAGGCGGTGCGGCCGGCAGCTACGACGCGACCACCCTCGCACCCTCCGGGTCGTGGACGGGCGGCAACTCGTCGGGCTCGTTCACCTACAACTACCCCATCAGCCTGGCGCCCTCTTCGGGACTGCTGAAGCCCTCAGTGGGCTTGGCCTACGACTCGGGCTCGGTCGACGGGCAGACCTCCTCCACCCAGGCCCAGTCCTCCTGGGTAGGCGACGGCTGGGCCACACCCGACTCCGCCATCGAGCAGAGCTTCACCTCCTGTTCCGACTCACCGGAGGGCACTGCCTCGCCGGTTTCCAGCGGGGACAAGTGCTATGACGGACCGATCCTGAGCCTGGCACTGGGCGGATCGTCCACCGCCCTGGTGAAGAATGACAGCGACGGAACCTGGAAGCTGGCCCAGGACAACGGCTCGACCGTCAAGCACGTCACCAATGCGAACAACGGGTCCGGTACCTACAACACCGACTACTGGATCGTCACCGACCGGTCCGGCACCCAGTACTACTTCGGCCGCAATCAGCTACCCGGCTGGGCCTCCGGCAAGGCCACGACCAAGTCCGTGGACACTGCCCCGGTGTACTCCGCGCACTCTGGCGACCCCTGCTACAGCTCGTCCGGATTCAGCGCCTCGGTGTGCACCATGGCCTACAAGTGGCACCTGGACTACGTCGTCGACACACACGCCAACGCCATGGCGTACTACTACGCCCAGGACACCAACTACTACGGCGAAGAAAACGGCGCCCACAACGTCTCCTACGTCCGCGACTCCCACCTGTCCCGGATCGACTACGGCTTCCGCGACGGCGGCGCCTACGGCACCGTCCCCGACCAGGTCGTCTTCACCACCGCCGCGCGCTGCACCCTGACCACGTGCGACCCGCTGTCGGCAAGCACCGCCGCCAGCCAGTACCCCGACGTGCCCTTCGACTTCGTGTGCGCCTCGGGGGCCACCTGCGCCGCGCAATCACCCTCGTTCTTCTCCACCGTCCGACTGGCCTCGATCAAGATCCAGCAGTACAGCGTCGCGGCCGCCAAGTACCAGGCGATCGACACCTACACCCTGCACCAGAGCGAGCCCGCCACCGGCGACGGCACCTCACCCACCCTCTGGCTGGCCTCGATCACCCGCGAAGGCAACGACACCACCGCCGGCGGCTCCACCTCCCCGATCACCCTTCCGGATGTCAAATTCGCCGGCGTGGACCTGAAAAACCGGGTCGACACCTCCAACTTCCCTGGCCTGTACCGCTACCGCATCTCCGGCATCACCAACGAACTGGGCGGCCTGACCACCGTCAGCTACGACCTGCCGGACGCCTGCACCACCACCTACGTGGCCAGTGCGGACCCCAAGACCAACACCAAGTCCTGCTACCCGGTGTCCTGGACCCCCAAGGACTACCTCAACCCGGTCACCGACTGGTTCCAGAAATACGCCGTCACCCAGGTCCTGGAAACCGACAGTACCGGCGGCGCGCTCGCCAAACAGACGAACTACCTCTACAACGGCGGCGCCGCCTGGCACCACGACGACAACGAGGTCGTCAAAGCCAAGTACCGCACCTGGGGCCAGTTCCGCGGCTACGCAAGCGTGGAAACCCGCAGCGGTAACGGCTCCAACGACTCCCAGACCAAATCGGTCACCTCCTACTACCGCGGCATGGACGACGACTGGCTGTCCTCCTCCAGCCGCCGCACGGTGAACGTGACCGACTCCCAGGGCGGCGTGCACACCGACAGCAACCAACTGGCGGGCAACGCACTGGAGACCACCGCGTACACCGGCGTCGGCGGCAGCGTGGACAACTCCACCGTCACCTCCTACTGGATCTCCGCCCCCACAGCCACCCGCGCCCGCACCGGCATGCCCACCCTGACCGCCCACGCCACCAACACCGCGGAAAACTGGAGCCGCCAGGCGATCACCAACGGCGGCACCACGACCTGGCGCGTCACGGAAACCGACAACACCTACGACGCCACCGTCACGGACGACAACTTCGGACTGCTGACCTACAGCTACACCCACACCGTGCCCGCCGTCGCCGCCTACGACCAGTGCACCGCGATCACTTACGCCAAGGCGAACACGACCGCCAACCTGGTCGGACTGACAGCCGCGCAGGAGACCGACTCGGTCGCCTGCGCGGGATTCAGCCAGAACACCCCGGCCACCGTGCCGAAAACCCTCAACACCCTCACCGCACCCACCAGCGTCACCCGCCCGGACCAGGTGGTCTCTGCAACGAGGACGCACTACGACGACACCGCCTTCGCCACCGCCTTCCCGCAAGCCACCGCGCCCACCAAGGGCGAAATCACCATGACCCGGCAGGCCTCGGGCTACAGCGGAGGCACGTTCACCTGGCAGACCCAGACCCGCGCCACCTATGACGCCTACGGCCGGCCCGCCGACAGCTACGACGCAGGCGGCAACAAAACCACCGCTGCTTACATCGTGGACAGTGCCGGCCTGACCACCGGCACGACGATCACCAACGCCAAGAACCAGACCGCAAAGACCACCTCGGACCCCACCCGAGGCCTCATCCTCACCACCACCGACCCCAACGGGATCGCCACCGCCGTCCACTACGACGCGCTCGGGCGCACCACCGAGGTGTGGCAGCACAGCCGGCCCACCACCGCTGCGGCCGACACCAAGTACACCTACACGGTCTCCCAGACCAGCCAGTCGGGTACCACCACCGACACGTTGAACGACTCCCTGGGCTACATCACCTCCTACTCCCTCATCGACTCGCTCGGCCGGCCGCGGCAGACGCAGGCACCGACCCCCCAGGGCGGCCGAATGATCGCCGAGTCGTTCTACGATTCGCACGGCTGGGTGTGGAAACAGAACAACGCCTACTGGGACCCGGACAGCCTCCCGGCTCTTTCACCGGCCTCCGCGCAGGATTCCCAGATCCCCAGCCAGGACCGCTTCACCTTTGACGGTCTGGGCCGCGTGGTCGTCGGTAGCTCCGAGCAGTACTCGGTGCTCAAGGAACAGACCACCACCGTCTACAGCGGGGACGCCACCACGGTCATCCCGCCGGCCGGCGCGACGGTCAAGACCACCCGGACCGATCCTTTGGGTCGCACTTCCGAGGTCGACTCCTACAGCGCCCGGCCGATGCTGAGCACCCCGCTCAACACCTTCACCGGCCTGTTCTCCGTCAGCGGCGGCACCTTCAACGCCATCACCTACGGCTACGACGGGCACAACAAACAGAACACCGTCACCGCCAAGGGCAGCACCTGGACCACCGTCTACGACCTGCTCGGCCGCGCCACAACCAAGACCGACCCGGACGCGGGCATTACCAGCATGGTCTACGACGCAGCCGGCCACCTCACCCAGACAACGGACGCCCGCGGCAAGAGCGTCTCCTACACCTACGACGCCCTCAACCGCCAGACGGGCCAGTACGCCTCTACGGTCGCCGCTCAAGCTCCCGGCGCGAGCGGCAATCAGACGGCCGCCTGGACTTACGACAACGACAACGCCGTCTCCGGCGTCACCAACCCGATCGGCCAAAGAACCACCGCCACCTCCTACAACGCCGGCAACACCTACACCACCCAGCAGCTGGCCTTCAACACCTTCGGCGAATCACTCGGCGAATCCATCACTATCCCAGCCGTCCACGGCGCACTTGGCGGCAAGACCTACACCTTCCGCCACACCTACAGCCCCGACACAGGCCTGCTCTATACCGACAACTACCCCCTCGGCGGCGGCCTGCCCAACGAAATCACCACCCACACCTACCGCGCCGGCCTGGACCTGCCTGCCAGCCTGTCCACCACCTCCTACGGCTACGCCCAGAACACGACCTACACCGCCTACGGCCAGGTGCTCCAGGAAACCCTGGGCATGGGCACGAACCTGGCCTACATCACCAACGCTTACGACCCGCACACGGGAGCACTCACCGACCAGTTGGTGACGCGCTCCGCCACCGCGGTTCCGTCGAAGGTCGACGACCAGAACTACAAGTACGACGCGGCGGGCAACATCACCAGGCAGGTCACCACCCGCCTGGGAGCCGCTACGGCTCCCGAGACCCAGTGCTACCAGTACGACGAACTCGACCGACTCACCCAAGCCTGGACCGCTACCGATAGCTGCGACGCCACTCCCACCGCAAGCGCCCACGCCCAGATCGGCGACCCGCTCACCGGCGGCACGGCGTACTGGACCAGCTGGGACTTCGACGTCCTCGGCCAACGCCAGCACCAGATCGAACACTCCACCACCGGCGGCAGCGACACCACCACCAGCTACACCTACGACTACAACGGAAACAGCACCCCCCAGCCCCACGCCTTGGCCTCCACCCAGGCCAGCGGCGCCAGCACCGCCACCACCAGCTACACCTACGACAAGAGCGGCAACACCACCACCCGCAACACCCTCGCCTCCGGCAACCAGACACTGACCTGGAACGACGCCGGACAACTCACCCAGGTCAGCGGCGGCAAAACCGGCACCACCAGCTACATCTACGACGCCGACGGCAGCGTCCTGCTCCAGACCGACCCCACCAGCACCACCCTCTACCTGCCCGGCGAACAGCTCACCCTCACCGGAACCACCACCACCGGCGTCCGCTACCTCCCCCTGCCCGGCGGCGGCACCGCAGTACGCACCGGAACCGGCACCAACTACAAATTCCAGATCAGCGACCCCCACGGCACCAGCAGCCTCTACCTCGACAACACCGCCCAGACCCCCACCTGGCGCCAATTCACCCCCTACGGCGCTCCCCGCGGCACCACCGTCAGCTGGATCGACAACCGCGGCTTCCTCAACGCGCCCGACAACACCAACACCGGCCTCACCCAACTCGGCGCCCGCCAATACGACCCCACACTCGGCCGCTTCATCAGTCTCGACCCCCTCTTCGAAGCCACCGACGACCAACAACTCGCCGGCTACTCGTACGCCGCCAGCAACCCCATCACCAAGAGCGATCCGTCCGGACTCTGCGCAGGCCCCGACTGCCCCACACGCAACTGCCCCTCCTGCCTTAACTCCACCCCAGGCAACAAGGCCAGCACCGACGCAGCGATGAGCGACTACGTCGGCTCAGGCAGCACCCCGAGCAACAGCAAGACCGTTATTCATCAGATGTATGTCGCCTCGACGACCCCATCGTCGAACGACGCAACTCGACTGGGAAGTGCTTACCATCAATTCGGAAGTAACCAGCTTTCCTCTACTGCCGGTGGTTACTGGTCCCCTCAGACAAATGTCTTTGGTCAACCCGAAACGGTTTGCTACGGTCGCCTCGCCTGCAATCACGCATATGCCTACTTCCTCGAGCACCCTGATGATGTAGCGGGGGCTAAAGAGATCGCCGCCACCTACTGCATTGCGAACCCAGAATGTGAGAAAGACGCCCGAATTTGGGAACGGACATTCGAGCTAGGTGGCGAGTTCGTCGAGACTGTGGCTGCCGCTGGCGGAGCCAGAATCGGACCCAAAACCGGGGCATCTGGGGCAGTGAAATCGGCTTGCAGCTTTTCGCCCGACACGCAGGTGCTCATGGAGGGCGACAAGACCAAGCCCATCGGGAAGATCGAGCCTGGTGACAAGGTCGAGGCGGCGGACCAGAAATCAGGAAAACACGTAGGGTCCCGCAAGGTTCAGTATGTCTTGATCAACCACGACTACGACCTGCTTGATCTCACAATTCGCAATGAGGACGGCAAGACTGCCACCCTCCACACCACCGCCAGCCACCCCTTCTGGGACGACTCCGCCCGCACCTGGGTACCTGCCGGCAAGCTCCACCGCGGAGACATCCTCAACACCTCCACCGACCATCATGCGTACGTCGTCTCCAAGAACCCCACACCCGGTGACGGAAACCGCTGGAATCTCACCGTCGAAGACCTGCACACGTACTATGTACTCGCTGGTCAGACGCCGGTTCTCGTTCACAACAGCAACTGTGATCTTCCTGAGGGGTACACGTCTTCCCCGGCGCTCAAGGGTGATCCGTATCATCCGGACTCGGTAGCCGCGCGAAGTGCGCAGAACCGGGAGTTGTACGCCGGAACCGTAGGGGACAGGGCGGGGGCCCTTGGGTACAGGACGAGAATCCCTGCGCAGAAGGCTCCGTTCAATTCGCACGGACAGGTGGTCTTCTCGAACGGGAAGAACTACATCACGCCAGATGTTGACGGGCATAATGTGTCGGACGGCTGGAAGATGTTCAACCGCAAGGGCCAACGGATCGGTACTTATGACCCAGACCTCAACTATCTCAAGGAATAACCGATTCGCGATCGAAGTGATCGGTGATCCAGCCTCGGAGGGTGGCGTCTCGTCGCCTTCCGAGGCCGCCGGTAGGGTCACGGTCGGGGATTTCTCAGAATCATTCCCGATGGACCTGAGCTTCTGGACGGTGGCTGACTACTCTCGAAGTTGGGAGAGAGCCCTGAGGGAGCTTGAGGCGAGCGACAATTCGACCTCGTGCCTCATCTCTTCGATCACGGACCCGGAGACCGCTAACTTCATCTTCTGCTGGCCCATTTACCGGGAAGGGGAATCTGTCCACGTGCAAAATTCGATCATCTTCCTGGATGGCCTCGAAGAAGAGTTCAATCCGCAAGAGCCTTGGCGATATGTGGAGGCTCGAAGTTTGGTTGACGAGGACGGGAACCAAATTTCTGAGTGGTCGACGACCATCTCTGAGGTGCGGCGGTTCCGCGAGTCCATCGGGGGCCAGTAACTCAGGTACACACGCAAATCTGAAACCCCGCCAGGCAGTGCCTGGCGGGGCTTCAGCGTGCCGTGACGGCAGTAGTTGACGGCAACGTCAGCGGACGAGGGCCGCGCAGAGCGGTGGTTCGTCGCCGTCGTCGGGCTTGCCGGTGATCTCGGCGGGGTTGCGGAGGGCGTGGCCGAGGAGGTCGATGGCGTCGCGTTGGAGGCGGAGTCGGACGTGGGCGTAGACGGTGGCGGTGACGCCGATGTGGGCGTGCCCCAACAGCTCCTTGATCACGATGAGTTCCACTCCTTGCTCCAGGAGGAGGGTGGCCGCCGAGTGTCGGAGGTCGTGGAACCGGATGCGGCGGAGTCTGGCCTGGCGGAGCAGGGTGGTGAAGTGCCGGGTGAGGGTGGATCCTTCGATCGGGGCGCCGTCGGGGCGGGTGAAGACGTAACCGCTGTCCTTCCAGTCCGTCCCCGCCGCCTCGCGTTCCTTGCGCTGTCGGTCGCGGTGCTGTTCGAGGGAGCGCAGGCACGGCGTCGGCAGGGCGATGCGTCGTTCGGAGCTCTTGGTTTTGGTCGGGAGGGGGGTCAGGCCGCCGGAGTTGGTGCGCTGGAGGGTGCGTCGGATGTTGGCAGCTCCGCCGGCCAGGTCGAGGTCTTCCCAGCGCAGGCCGAGGAGTTCGCCCTTGCGGAGCCCGGTGTGCAGGGCGAGTTCGAACAGCGCCTGCAACCGGTGACCGTTGGCGGCGGCCAGAAACTTGCGGGCTTCGTCGGCGGTGAGAGGTTCGAAGCGGCGGGGGCGGGGTGTGCCGGTGCGGACGTTGCGGGCGACGTTGCGTGGGATCTCCTCCTCGCGCACGGCGTGCTCCAGGGCGGACTTGAGGACGGAGTGCACGTAGGCGAGGGTCAGGGGCGAGAGCCGCTTGGAGCAGCACTTTCCGGCGGCGCAGCAGGAGGGCTCATCCCGGGCCCTGTCGAGGCCGCGGGTGCAGCACTGGCAGGCAGTTCGGAGCTGGTTGAGCCAGGTGCGGACGTCCTTGGCGGTGAGCTTGGAGAGCTTCTTTCGTCCGAGGCCGGGGATGAGATAGAGCCGGGTGACGGCGGTGTAGCGGGTGTGGGTGTTCTCGCGGAGCTGGTGGACGGCGACAGCGTCGAGCCAGTACGTCAGGTACGCGGCCACGCTGCCCTGCGCGGACGGGACAGGGAGGCCGCGGTTGCTGGCGGCGATCTTCTCCGTGAGCTTGGCCAGGGCCTCCTTGCGGGTGGTGCCGTAGACGCGGATGCGCTTGCGGGTGTTGCCGGGGGCAAGGACGTATCCGGCGGCCTCCCAGCGGCTGTCCTTGCGCTGGTACACGGTTCCGTCGCCGTTGGCGCGGACGCGGCGGGAGGCGGGGGTGTCGCGGGGCGTGGTCATCAGGCGGCGTCCTGTTCGAGGCGGGTGTGGATGAAGTCGGTGAGGGCGTGGGTGGGGATGCGGCGGGCGCGGCCTAGGGTGATCGAGGCGAGCTGGCCGGTGCGGAGGAGGTCGTAGACGGCGGAGCGTCCGAGCTGGAGGCGGGCCATCACCTGGGGGACCGTCAGCAACTCCAGCGCCCGGCCCTCATCCGCGTAGAGGACGGCGGGCGGGGGCGAGGCCATCAGTAGCCCCCTTCGGCCGTGAACTGCCGTTCCAGTTCCTTGCGGTGCCGCACATGGGCGGCGAGGAGGGCCGCGCCGGGGCTGTAGCCCGAGCCGAGGTAGTCCCAGTGGCCGACGACGAGCGTGGTTGTCGGGTCGGGCTCGGGCAGGCCGGCGTGGGCGTGGGCCTGTTCGGTGCGCCAGGCGCGGCGGGCGTCGCGCAGCGCGCCCAAGGTGGTGGAGTAGGAGCGGGATTTGGTGGAGAAGTGACCCCGGAAGCCGAGCATGTGCGCCCACTTCCAGAGCTTGAGATCGGCGAACTCCGGCAGCTTGCCCAGCTCCCAGCAGGCGCGGATCATCTGCCGGACGTGGCGGGCGACGGCGAGGCGGG
Source organism: Streptomyces sp. 3330 (assembly GCF_031456635.1). NCBI lineage: Bacteria > Bacillati > Actinomycetota > Actinomycetes > Kitasatosporales > Streptomycetaceae > Streptomyces > Streptomyces sp. 3330. The sequence goes on along the minus strand of NZ_JAVDVA010000034.1, from coordinate 9,511 downwards.
GCAACGGCCGGGCCTGTCCGGTCCCGTCACAGGCGGTGCACGGGAGCGGAGTTCCCTGGGGCAGGAGGGTGGCAGCGCGCCCCTGGCAGGGGCGGCAGTACAGGGGGCGGTCGAGGGTGCCGGAGGCATCGGCGGACTTGGTGGCGTACTTCGCCACGTACCCGGCGACCGCCTGATCGGTGAGTTCGGCGTCGGTGCCGAAGGCAGCGATCGCGCGTACGTCGAGCTGCTGGCCCCAGGTGAGTTCACGTTCCCCGACCGCATCCGAGGTGACAGAGATGCGGGCGCGCGGCGCGGCAGCGCGGATGGCGTCGGTGAGCACGCCGACGGTGGCATACGGGGGCGGGGGCTGGGTGCTGCTGTCGGGGCCGTCGAGTCGGATGACGGCGTGGAAGTGGACCAGGCCGCGCTTCTGGTACTCGGCGACCTTCGCGAAGGACACTCGCATCACAGCACGGGCAGCCTTCTGGGTCATGCCGAGCCGGACGGCGAGTTCGCGGCGCAGGTAGGTGGTGAAGCGGGCCCACAGGGCTCCGGCGTGGGCGTTGAAGAGGACCGCGCCCGCGTAGTCGTACGTCGTCGGGTTCAGCGGCGTACCGAGCAGCGGGTCTGTGGGGTCGTGGCGGGTGCCGCAGCGGCAGGGCCGGGCGTCGGGGCGGTTGTGGACGGGTCCGAAGGAGGGGGCGGTGAGGGTGGCGAAGACGCGGGGGTGGGTGCGGACGGTGTCGGGCACGGTCTTGCCGCCGGAGAGGCCGGCGCGGATGAGGTGGTAGGTGTCGGCGGCGTAGAGGCGGGAGCAGGCCGGGCAGCGGGAAGCGCGGCGGTTGCCGCACGCGGTGAGCAGGCTGCCCGTGGGCTCGTCGGAGGAGGCATAGGAGCGCAGCACCTCCCCGGTCGTGGTGTCGACATTGGTCGTGCGGCCGGTGAGGCGGATGGGTTCGGTGCAGCCGCCGAGGTGTTCGATCTGCTGCTGTGCGCGGTCGAAGTCGGGGTGGTTGACCAGGTGGAGCAGGTCCCGTACGGCGGGGCTTGCCACGTGGCGCAGGTCCAGGGTGACCATTCGGGGCGTGTCCCTTCAGTTCGGGGCATGACGAACCAGGCCCATGGGCGGGCGTGGGGTTCAGCGAGGGGGGATGCGGCCGGTGAGGGCCGGGGTTCAGAGCTGAGCGAGGGCGGCGGTGGCCACCGGCAAGGCGACGCCCATGCGAGTCCCCAACTGGGCCGCTGTGATCGGCGCTTCGTGCTCGGCGCGGTGGGTGTCCGCGATGCGCCGGGCCGCGTCCAGCAGGGCAGCCGGCAGGGCCGGGCCGGAGGCGGGTCGAGCCGTCCTCGCGACGGTGACGGGCAGAGCAGCGGCCGGAACCGGGGCGGGCTGCGCTTCCTCGGCCGGGGCGGCAACGACCTCCGGGATGAGGGTCGGGGGTGCTGATGCGGGGGCGGGTGCTTCGTCGGACACCAGGTTGGAGGCAGAAGCGGGCGTGTCCTCCAAGTGCGAGGTGGGGCTGGTGAGGGTGTGGAACTGGGCGAGGAAGGCGGGGCCGACGTGGCCCCAGCCGAGGAGCAGGAGCGGGGCGACGGTGTCCAGGCAGGCCCGGCCGTAGCGTCCGGTCAGCAGGGGTTCGGCGGTGTTCAGGGCGAGGGTGAGCAGCCCGCACAGGTGCAGCAGCCGGGTACCGGCCCGCAACTCGGCCTTGGACACGCCGCGCAGGGCCAGGAACCGCAGGGCGACCAGGAGCCCGACGAGGGACAGGTCCACCATGGGGGCGATCAGCGGGGCGATCGGATGGGGGACGCCGAGGCGCAGGGCGAGTGCCCAGACGTTGCCGAAGGAGAAGACGAAGGCCAGGGCCGCGATGACCGCCATGACCACGGTCACGGTGCGCCGGGTGAACCGTTCCTCCGCCATGTTCTCAACCTCCTTTCTGTTGTGGGCTGTTCGGGATCACTTGGTGAGCGACGGCGCGGGCGTTACCGTCCGGCCGGTCGAGCGGAGGAGGGTGTCCAGGCACAGGTCCGGGTCGGCGGTCAGGTGCGAGGTGCCCCCGGCGACGCGGGCGGCGTCGGCGTCGGATACGTAGGGGGAGAAGCGCAACCGCCGACGAGGCTGAAGAGGAAACGGGAAACACCCGAAACCGGCTACCGCCACCGCCTGGCGACAGGGACGCTGAACAGCATGGAGACGACTCCGGAAGATCTCAGCGCCCTGTACTGGGACGGGCACTGCCAGACCCTCATCACCTCGTACGGCGCCGGCCACCACGACGACCCGGGCGGCACCGCTGTCCTGGTCGACACCCGCTCACTGCGCAACCCGCCAGAGGACCCCGAGCAGCGTGAACAAATGCTGCACAAGAACGGACTGGACGCCGAAGTGCGCCGGTACGTCATGGCGACGCCGGGCGCCCGCGAGCTGGTCGCACAGAACGCGGAGAAGGTCCGCATCCTGCTACAGGCCGACACCATGAAGCAGTGGGCCGGAGCCCAGCAGTACCGAGTCGACGTGCACGTGGTCTGTGGCGGAGGACGTCACAGGTCAGTGGCTGTAGCCGAGGAAATGGCCGCGTACCTGCGGGCCGCCGGAATCGGCGTGGAGGTCGAGCACCGCCACATCGACCGGCCGATCCTCCCGCACTGACACGTCCGGGACCGTCGATACCGGCCCCGGACGTGTCACCAGCACACCACACAGAGCGTGCCCCGCCCAACTCTCGGGCGGGGCACATCACATGCACCCGGGAGAGGTACGTGGCCTGGATTCCGAACGGCCCCTCGTGACACCGACCGTACGATGATCGCGTGACAGCCCGCCGCACTCTTGGCAGTGGCCCTCAGGCCGCGCATACCATCCGCGCCGCCCAGGCCGACCTGATCGACGATCTACCCGGCATCCACCTGCCCAACGTTGCCGAGCTGCGCGCCCGGGGCGTACTCGGAGCCCCCACCGCGCCGCCACCCGTAGCCCGACGGCTTCTCGGAGCCGGCGGCCGCACCGACGAGGACGGGGCTTGAGGAGCATCGGAACGAAGACCGGCGTTAAGCCTCCGTCGGGGGCGTCCGGGAGTCAGGCACCGGGGCTTCCTCTACAGGGCCGGCGGGCGGGGCGGTGCCCAGGGCGGCCCGGGCCTGTTCGATGACGGTCTTCCGCACCCGCTGGTGGGTCGCACGGGCGCGTTCCAGGCGGTCGATACTGGCCCGCGGGCTGCGCTGGGCGCGGTTGATCAACAGGGTTCGTTGCGAGGGCGTTAGGGCAGTCACCGCATTGAGCGCGGAGACGGCCAGCGCGGGATCGGACGGTGTCTCGGGCTGAACGATGTGCGTTCGGCTCTGTTTCCCGGCACGCTCGAGCGGTCGCAGCGCCGCCACTGCCCGGCGGGCCTCAGCATCACCGGATTCGCTCAATACGTCCAACGCGTGCCGCGCCCGCATACTCTTCCCCCACGTGCGTTCGACGTGCAGGAAGCCGTTCTGTGAGCCGTGCAGGTAGCCCAGGGCGGTGCGCATCTCCTCAGGAACGATGAGATCGGCCTCGGCGTAGGCCAGATCGAAGGCCCGTCGGGCCGCCCGAACTTCGTCCCTGTCCATCTCGATCTGCAACGAGCGCTCCAGGGCGTCTATGTACTCGGACGTGGCCCGCAGGAAGACCGGCATCACCGTCCACACCCGCTCGCGCACGGCCTGATCATGTGCGGCCTGGGCGGTGGTGACGGCGGCGTCCCGGGCGGCGGCGGCTTGGGCGCGGCCGCTGCGGGCTTGGATCCACGACCCCAGCACGGTCCCCCCGATAGTGCCGCCGACAGCGACGGCGCCTATCAGCGCGGTGGTGATCTGTACGTCCACTGCTCTCCTCCCCCGTGATGGTCAGCCTCCCATAGAAGCCCAGGTCAAACCTTCACAGAGGCCGGACGGGCTTAGCGCCGGTTTTCGTTCTGATGTTCCTCGTCCCCCAGGACCTGCCGGGCCCGACGCCCTGACCCGCTCTTGCGGCCGATCCTCCAGCACCGAGTCTGAGACATCGGGGACCGTTGCAGGACCAGAACGTCGAGCGAGTCCCCGCCTGTAAGCGGGGGCTCGGGGCTGGGGGGTGGGGCACCCCGCCATGCGGGGAACGCGGGTGGTCCGCCCGCGGTGGGGACCTCGTTGGGGCGCGGGGTGCGGCCCGTCGCCGGGGTGGCCCGTGTCGTCCTGCCGCCGGAGGCAAGCACGGAACCCCGGGGGTGTCCAAGGCCGAGCCGCTACGCGGTCGCCTACGGCGAGCCTTGGACACCCCCGAGAACCCGCGCTCGGGCCAAGGCCCGTCAGGACGACCCGCCCCACCCCTTCAGGAGGACCCAATGTCCACTCGCTACCGCATCATCAAGCTCCGCAGCGGCTGGGGAGTGGAGGACACCCGCACCGGCAACGTCTGGACCGGCATGGTCCGCGTCGGCGCCCTCCAGCTGGCCGACCGTCTCAACGCCGCCGGGTAGGGCGCGGGGGCCCGGAGGCAGCCCCGGGCCCCCGCCCGCTCTGGCTCCGGGTAGGTCGACCACCCGGAGCCCGGAGTCGCACTACGGCTGTTCCTCCGTCTCGGACGGTCGCGGCCGGACGCGGCGGCCGCGAAGGCGCGCGGCACCCCAGGCAGAAGCGGTGAGGACCAGTGCGGCGCCGAGACTGCCGAAGAATTCGGGCAGCGAAGCGCGAAGAAGCTCGTACATGAAAGACCGGAGCACGCCGAGGACCCCCGAGCGTGCCCGCCTTCTCTCTGTATGAAGTGATGGGCGTACGGCCGTGCTTGCCCCCGGGGTCTCGGGGCGTGTGTGGGTGTGTAGGTAGGTGGGTGGCGTAGCGCCCGGACCCTCGGCTGTTCCGCTACCAGTCGAGGGAGCCGGGAGAGTCGGCCGTGTCGCAGTATGCCGTCACACCGGGCCAGCCGGACACGGAGTTGCGCCTTCCGGGCGGCATACGGTAATGCCCGGAAGGCTCGTGCAGGACGCGCGCTCCTCGTTGGTGCGGCCGCCGGCTCCGAGACGGATGGACGCTGCCATGCGCTGCGCATGGAGGACATGGCGCGGGTGTCGTACGATGCAGTCGACTGGCCGTCGACTCACCGAGGCTCATCGAGACTCAGGGTCCAGGGAACGTCACGAAGGGCCTGACACCGGGTGCAACCGGCATCAGACCCTTCGACGAGTACCGCAGTCACCGAGCCCGGCCGCCTAAGCATCGGCCGGGCTCAGTGCTGAGCGCGGGCCTTGCGGCGGGTTTCCGATTTCCTGGTCAAGACCAGAAAGACCGCAGTACATCGATGGTCGTGACGAGCACGGGCGCCCAGTCGACGAGCGCCTGACGCCAGGTCAGAACGCGCTTGTAGCAGGCGCAGTGTTCGTGCTGATCCATCGATGCCTCCTCTCACTCAGCCCCAAGCGGCCCTTGAGGAAGGGCCTCCGCCCGAGCGGGCGAAGTAGGTGAGGGGCTTCGTGTGGGGAAGCAGCAGCAAGCATAGGTCAGTTGAGGGCCTCACAGGGTTGGGGGGACCACAACTTCTGGGCCGCTGGTGCAATCCAACCACTAGATATGGGGATGGACTCATGCGTCCATGACTGCCCGCGTGTTCGCCAGGGACACGATTAGGTGATTCGGCAGTCAAAACCCGCAGCTCAGACGACTGTGAGCACAAGGAAGAGGACGAGGCGCTGTATGTGTAGCTGATGACTCCATGTACGCACACGCCCTGTCGAGGCTCTCCTCACCCTGCGGCCGTTTCGCGTAATACAGGTGACTTTGCGCAACCACTCGACGGCAACAAAGTGTGCTGAGTGGAGTCGTCCGTCTCATTGAAAGGGGCCGACCTGACCACCAACACAGACAGTGCGACCCCTCGTGCCGCAGCCTGCCGACCGGACCCTGTTCTCGTATAGCTACGGCGAACCTACATGTAGCGCTGAGTAACTACACGGGGCTGCGGCCGCGTAGCTGTAGGCCGGGCTCACGGCATTCCCGCCCTATCGCGGCCGCGCTCCTGCCACACTGAACGCCCCTTGCCACTACTCCACTTCACTCGAGGGCACACGATGACCGACGGACCACAGAAGCCAGCAGACGACGCCGAGACCAGGCCGCCGCTGCGCCGGCGTATCACCGCCCGCTGGGACCGCCTCGGCCCCGTAGGTCGGGCGGCCGTGGCCGTCGGCGCGATGGCGGCGCTCGCCGGAGGGATCGCCGTCCTCGCCCGCGCCCGCTCGAGCGCGCCCGACACCGATGTCGACGACTTCGAGGCATGGGCCGACGAACTGGCGCTGGAACCCGGCGAGTACGTCTTCGACTGCCTCGAATGCGACGGTGAAGGATCCATCCAGGTCGGCCAGGAAGACGACGAAGCACCCGACGGCTACTCCCTCGTGTGGGACACCTGCGAGGACTGCCACGGCGAAGGCACCATGAGCTACGACGAGAACGAGGCCGCCGAAGCGATCGACTGCGGACGCACCCCGCTCAAGCGGCCGTAGGTGCAGCTACTCAGCGCTATATGTCCGTTCGCCGTAGCTATACGAGAACAGGGCCGACCGGGGCGGGTCAGCCCCCTCTCCGCCCACGGCATCCCTTGCGGTCGGATCACCGTAAGACGGAGGTTCTGACCCGGGCCGAGGTCGCCACGCATCTGGGATGATCCCCGTCATTGTCCGCTGCGTCCCGCTGCGAGAACCGCCGCCAGCACGAGTCCGCCCAGCCCGCCCACCGCAGCCGCCGTTTCGCGCAGGGCCGGGGGCTCGTGCAGGACGTAGCCGATGAACCCGATCACCAGCAGGCCCGTGACGATGCGGTGCAGCAGTCGGTGCGGATCGGGATCGGGACCCCGTGGCGGGGTCGGCTGAGCCGTGGTCATGGTGGTCTCCCCCTCAGGAAGCGGACTGGTGGGCACGAAGGACCGGACGCTGGCACCGGGGTCCTGCGCGATGCCGTGCAGAAGGACACGCCGCCCTGGCCGACCGCGCGTAACTTCCACGCGCTCCGAGTTGGGCCTAGTGAGCCGAATGCCGGCGACGGGTCCGAAGCGTGCGGCCTGCCGCGGTTGGCCGCGCAACCTCTGCCCGCGCGGCCCTCAGGTGCCATAAATGGGGGTGAAGTATCATGAATCATCGAAAATCCGTACGACCGATGGATCCCCGATAAGCTCACATGTAGGGGATCCACACGACACAAACTGCGGTACGGAAAAACGGGCCTGACGGGCACTCAGGGGCGAGCATGACGAAAGCGGATCTGTCGGTCACCGTGAGCACCACAACCCGTCAGGTCGAGGCCGCCGCCCGGCCCGGCCGGTTCGACCCCGCCACCGAGGCCCGGCTCGACCGGCTCGACCACGAGGCGACCGCCCACGTCGAGGCGAACCGCCCCCAGAGCACCCGCACCGGCTACGCCACCGACTGGCGCGCGTGGCTCAGGTTCTGCGCCGACGCCGATCTGCCGCCGGCCGCGGTCCGGTCCGGAACGCTGGTGGCGTTCGTGGAGTGGTGCTGGCACCAGCCCGCCCGGCCGCCGCAGCCCGGCCGGGCACCGGGCAAGCTCACCGCACCCGCCACCATCGACCGCCGCCTGGCCGGCATCGTCGTCACCGCACGGCGCCAGCTCAAGCTCCAGCTGGCCGAGGACATCGCCGAGGAGGCACGCGCCCTGCTCAAGGCGAAGGTCAAGGAGATGGAGAAGGCGGGGGAGACCCGCGGGCGCGGCCCGGCGCCCGCGCTGCTGGTGCGGCACATGGAGAAGATCGCCGCAAGCCTGCCCCGTAACCGGTTCGGAATCCGGGACCTGGCGCTGATGACACTGCACTTCGCCATCGCCGGCCGCGAGCACGAACTCGCCCACCTCCGAGTCCGCGACATCACCGAGGACCCCGAGGGCCGCGGCCTCGTCGTGGACGTGCGGGTGTCCAAGGTCGCCCCCCGCACCGTCGAAGTGCCGTTCGGCTCCCGGGCGCACCTCTGCCCGGTCCGGGCCTGGCGCCGCTGGAAGGAGGAGCTGGGCCAGGACGTCTACCCCGACTCGTTCGCGTTCCGCGCCGTGCACAACCGCTGGAACACCGTCCTGGCCGGCGGACTCGACCCCGTCACCATCGGCGACATCCTCACCCGCATCGGCGCCCGCGCCGGACTCGACATCCGGCCCACCGGCCACAGCCCCCGCCGCGGACTGGTCACCGAGTCCTCCCGCGCCGGCAACCCCGACGCCGTCGCCGAGAAGCAGGGCGGATGGGCCCCCGGCTCCAAGGTCATGCGCCGCTACCGCGAGGAAGACGACGGATTCAAGGAGAACGCCCTGCACGGCGTGCTGTAGAGCCCGGACATGATGATGGGCCCGGTCAACCGGCCGGGCCCATCGTTTTACTGCCGTGTCGTCAAAGGCCCAGAAGCCACCTCACGACGAGCGTGAGTCCGAGGCCGCCGCCGGTATACGCGGCGCCGAGGGCCGCCCGCCAAAGCAGCACCTTGACCCGCCGCCGGGAGTTGCCCCTGCCGCCAGCCGAGCCCGAGCCGCCGGTGGACTCTGTAGTATTGGCCATGTCTTCTTCCCTTACGACGTGGAGAACGACGCTCTAGAGAAAGCCACCGCCAGACCTTGCAGGTTCCCAGCCATGAGGTCCGTCGGTGGCTTTCCATGCGTCAGCCTACCTTGCTTTCACAGGCGTTGAGTACGATCCGAGGGGGGTCATCCGTTGATACCCCAGGCTTACCCTTTGAATCGAAGGCTGCAATGCGGACTTTCCCTGTGGTGACCCAGGATGACCAGCGGAAACGCGATGGGGCGCCTTGGAAGCATCGGCGCGATGCGAGCCGTGTTGGTTTTTTGGCACTTTTTCCCTCCTAACTCCCGTAAAACGAAGGCGGAGAGGCGCCTGTACCTGTGGTTCCTGACGGCCGTTCCGTCGGGCCGACAGGGGGGCTCGTACTGCCTCACAGCTTCAGGAACAGCATCGCGAGCCCGGCCACGGCCACGGCCACAGTCAGGGCCGGGATCACTGCCGGGTACACCACGGCGATCAGGCCGGCGAGCGCCGCCGCGATGACGACGAGGGCGACGTTGCTGCGGTCGGTAGGCATTGGTCCTCCTGGTGTCGGAAAAAGTCCTCCCGTCCCGGACAGGACGGGGCAGTCGTGACGGTGGCGGAGCGACGGGCTAGGCCCGCAAGTCCTTCGGGCGCGCGGCGGGTACGACACGACAAAGCCCCCATCGAGACGGCGAGGGCAGGTTGTCGGTCCCACCGATCAGAGCTGTGGGCCTGCAAGCCGTGGAGTCACGGCTCTACTTGGTTATGGGGCGGAGAGAGGCACTTGTGAGGGTCGAGCAGCGGAGTGTCCCGATCGTGACCTCCGGGGGTACCGAGGGACGGCCGGGCCGCCGGTACCTCGGCGACGCTGGTCCTTTTACGCCTCTCTGGCGCGTCTACCTGAAGGGTGTTGGGTTCGTGGGGTGGGTTGGTGGGGTGTGCGGGGGGTGTGGGCTGGGGTTGTGGGGTTCGCTCGGTCGGTTGGTTTGG
>NZ_JAVDVA010000033.1:0-67435 GCF_031456635.1 Streptomyces sp. 3330 | reverse complement strand
TGGTGGGGGGGGGGGGGGGGGGGGGGGGTGGGGGGGGGGGGGGGGGGGGGGGGTTTTTTGGGGGGGGGGGGGGGGGGGGGCCGGGGCGGGGGGGCCCCCCCCGCCCCGCCCCCCCACCTCAGTGGTCACCGTGGCCGCACCGGGTTGCCGTGCCACCGAAAGGGATCGAAAAAGTTGCGTCAGCCGACGTAGTACGTCGGGTTCGGCAGCTTGTACGTGCGGTCGGCGTAGCCGCCCTCCAGGTCGGAGTACTGGTCGCCGAAGTTCGCGATGATCTCGTAGCCGAGGTCCTGCTCGATGTGCTTGCGCGTGCCGGACTTGTACTGGACGGTCGTGCAGGTCCAGGCGCCCGGGGTGGCGCAGCCGCTCAGGTACGACGGCGGGGTGGCCGCGTTCTTGAGGAACAGGTGGCCGGCGTCGAGGTTGACGTCCGCGCCGACCTTCTTCAGGTTCTCCACGGCCGCGGAGCGCTGCGCCTCGGCGAGGCCCGAGTTGTAGAAGACCTCGACGCCCTTCTTCTCGGCGTACTGCACGAGTTCAGGGCTGCCGAACACCGCCGGGCGGTCGGCCTTGTTCACGTACGCCGCCCAACTGGCGGAACTGTACGTGTAGTTGTACCGCTTCTCGTAGTCGAGGCTGAGCAGCAGCGTGTCGTCGATGTCGAAGACGACCGCGGGCTTCTCGCCCTTCCTGACCGCCTTGCGGGCGGCCTGGTCGATGTACTTCCTCGCCGCCTTGTCGATGCTCGCGAGGTCCTTGGCGTACGGGCTGGTCGGCGACGCCTGGTAGACGCCGTTCGCGTCCGCCGCGGTGCCGTAGTAGGTGTCGATGTCTTTCACCAGGAGTCCGATGTTGTAGGGCTCGTGGGTGGAGTTGGCCGTGGACTGGCCGGCCGTGGCCGCGCCGGCGCCGTACAGGGCGGCGCCGGCGACGGCGCAGGCCGCGGCGACGGCCGCGATACGCAGTGGCTTATGCATGACACGTTTTCTACGCGCGTCACGCGTCCGAGCGCGAGACCCGTTGCCCGATCGATACCCGTCCATGGGCAAAAATCGGGTCAAGCGACCGATGCGGACGACCGGGCCGGGCGCCCGTACCGGCCGGTGAAGGCCCGGACGGTCAGTCCATCGTCGCTCCGATGGTCGTCGAACCCGTCGTCAGGAACGTGGTCGTGGGCAGGGTTCCGCTCGAACTGCGCGCGTTGTACGTGGAGCTCGCGTCCGTCGACCTGAAGGCGGGCGTGGAGATGCCGGAGTCCCAGTTGTTGCCGGCCGAGGTGACCGACGAGCTCTTGCTGACCGCGCCGCCGCCGTTGCTCACCGCCAGGTTCTTGCCGAGCTTGGCGGCGCCGGTGGCGAAGTAGTAGCCCCACTTGCTGTTGGCGTAGGCGGTGGTGCGATTGATGACGATGGCACCCTTGTTGGAGTTCTCGGTGAACCCGTTTCCGGCGTTGCCCCAGGCGGCCGAGTTGTTGACGACATGGGCGACCACCTCGCCGTCCCCGCCCAGCTTGTAGCCGTTGCCGTCGCCCGCGAAGGCCGAGTCGGACCAGCGGTTGACGCCGTTGCCGAAGGACCAGGTGTGCTCGACGGTGACGGGCGAGGAGAAGGACCAGAAGTCGATGCCGTCGTCCGAGTTGTTGTAGAGGCGGGCGCCGGTGATGAGGTTGCCGGTGCCGGAGCCGTACTTCACGGCGATGCCGTCGGCGTTCTCCCCGTGGTTGGCGGCGTCGTAGTGGCCGTAGGAGTCGATGTTCCTGACGGTGTTGTTGACCGTGCCGTCTCCGGTGAGGGTGAAGCCGGAGTCGCCGCCGTTGATGGTCTTGATGTCGTTCCAGTCGGTGCCGGTGCAGGACTGGCAGACGACCGCGCTGTCCGGGGAGTTCTGGAAGGTGATGTGGGAGACGTTCCAGTAGTCGGCGGTCAGCTTGAAGATCCAGTCCCCGTCGGGCAGCGAGGAGCCGTCGATCTTCACGGTCTCCGAGCCGTACGCCGTGAGGGTGATGGGGGACGAGGAGGTGCCGTTGGCCGTGGACTGGAGCGTGGCCGTCGGGTAGTAGGTGCCGGCGCGGACCTGGATGACCGTGCCCGCGGTGGCGTTCTTGATGGCGTTGGACAGGTCGGTGGAGTTGCCGACCACCACGGTGGCGGCCTGCGCCTGGGTGGGGAGGACGGCGAGTCCGGCGCCCAGGGCGAGGGCGGCGACGGCCGTGAGAGCGGTACGACGAGACATGGAGTGCGGGTCCTTTCCGTCGTTCAGGGGGATGGGACGAGAGAGCGGTTCACAGGACGGAGTCGAGCCAGCCGAAGACCTCGTCCTGCATGCGGTCGACGAAGACATGGCCGAGGTCGGGCCAGCTCTTCAGGTGCAACCGCTCCTCGGCGTGACGGGAGCGCCAGACGGCGCGCAGCCGGTCGTGGGCCGCGCGGACGCCGTCGGCGGGGAACAGCGGGTCGAGCCCGCCGTCGAAGAACAGCATCGGCCTGGGTGCGGCGATGCCCGCCACGTCGGGGAAGTCGAGGAACCGGGGAAGCCCGGGGTGGAGCATGTAGTACGAGGACTGCCCGCGCAGGGTGTTGTCGCCGGGCACCATCATGTGCTTCAGGCCGGTCATCCAGCAGACGGCCGCCGCGGCGGCGAGGTCGTCGCTGAGCGCGGCCGCCTGCCAGGCGCGGAAGGCGCCCATGGAGAACCCGACGGCCGCGACCCGGCCCCGGTCGACGCGGTCGAGGCCGGCCAGGAACCCGGCGGCCCGGGCGTCCTCGCGGGCCATGAGCCCGGCGAGCGAGGAGCCGAGGTGGAAGAAGTTGGAGGCGAGGGCCTGCTGCTGGTCGTAGGCCAGGGGCCCGCGGTCGCCCCAGCCGAGGGCGTCCGCGCACAGCACGACATACCCTCGCCGCGCCAGCTCGTCGCCGACGAACCGTCCGCTGAAGTACCGCTGCGACCAGCCCTGCGCGGAGGCGAGCCGGGTGTCGTCGTACCAGGGCCGGACCAGTTTCTCCTTCCCGATGTCGAACTTCGCTCCGTGGTCGTGCAGGAGCAGTACGGCCGGGAACGGGCCGGGGCCGTCCGGGGTGAGGAGCGCGGCACGGACGCGTTCGTGGCGGGTGAGGGCGAGGGTCACCGACTCGCTCGTGTAGCCGTCCTGTCGGCGCCGGTCGGTGAACTCGGGGGCGTACGGGGTCCGCTCCTGTGATCCGACGATCAGCAGCTCCTCGACCTTGGCGCGGGCGGCCCGCCGCCAGGCGCCGAAGTCGCGGATCGGGGAATTTCCCCAGGCCAGGGGGAAGGTCAGCTCGGCCCTGAGCGCCGGGTGGAAGTCCGGCAGCGGACCCTCCACGACGGCCGTCCGCCCGTCCGCGGCGGCCGCCCGCGCGTCGGCGGGGGCGACGGCGCCGGTCAGGAGCGCGGCTCCGGTGCCGGCCACAAAGGCCCGCCGCCCCACCCCCGGGTCACGGCCGCCCATACGGCCTCCAGTCCCCCAGATAGGTCCGCCGGGTGTGGACGGCCGCCTCCTCGGCGGTCAGCTGCGGCCGGTTCTCCGGCACCGGGATCACCGCGCCGGGGCCCGAGTTGGCGTACTCGCGAAAGCGCATGGTCTGCCAGGGATAGGCGGCGCGCATGTCGGTGTACGGGGTCACCGCGTCGATGCCGGGGCCGATCCAGGTGTCCCGCACGACCAGCGAGGGCCAGGCGGTCGTCTCGTACGAGGGCACCCAGGGGCGGGCGATCTTGTACGCCGCGTCCTCGGCGCCGGAGGTGATCCGGCCGCGCAGGGCGAGGAAGCCGTAGGGGTCGGCCCGGGCGGTGGCCGGGGCGAAGACCATGCCCTTGGGAGTGAAGCCCACGTCCCGCTGGAGGGTGTGGAAACGGCAGGCCTCGAAGACGGCCCGGCCCCGCCCGAAGACGAAGTCGACGTCCCCCTCGATGTGGCATCGGTGGAAGTACTGCCGGTCGAAGGCGTCCAGCGCGGTGGTGTCGGCGAACAGGGTGTCCTGGTGGGCCAGGAGGCGCACGTTGTCGAAGTGCGTGCGGTCGCCGGTGAGGTAGGCGGCCACCGCCTGGGTGCCGGTGATCTCCGGGTGGTCGGCGCGCAGCCAGTCGTTGGCGAGGGTGAGGTCGCGGACGGTGAGGCCGGGCGCGGCGGAGGTGAAGGTCGCGGAGCCCGCGGTCCCGTAGGTGCCGGAACCGTCGGGCTTCTGCGTGCCGTTGGCGTTGTCGAAGACGAGGACGGCGGCACGCGGGTCACGGGAGGCGCCGCGGATCGTCAACTCGGCCTTCTCCGCGGGTACCTTCACGACCTCCCGGTAGGTGCCCGGGTGCACGACGATCGTCCGGCCGGGGCCGTCGACGGCGTCCACGGCGGCCTGGAGGGAGTCGCCGGGGCGGACGTGCAGGGTGCGGCCGGACCGGGCGTGCGCCGGGGTCGCGGTGAGCAGGGCAGCGCCCGTGACGCCCGCCAGGAGGGTGCGTCGGCGCATCTCAGCAGTCCCCCTTCCAGGGCTCCCAGTCGCCCAGATACGCCGCGCGGGTCGCCGAAGCGGCCTGTTCGGAGCTGAGTTGCGGGCGGTTCTCGGGGACGGTGATCCGCGCTCCCGGCCCGGTGTTGCGGTACTCGGCGAACCGCTGGTTCTGCCACGGGAAGGAGGCCGACATGTCGGTGTAGGGCGCGACGGCGTCGATCCCGGCGTCCAGCCGGGTGTCCCGGACGGTGAGCATCGGGCGGGCGGTGGTGTCGGAGCTGGGGACCCAGGGGCGGGCGAGCTTGTAGAAGGCGTCGGGCGCCTCGCTGCTGATCCGGCCCCGGACGACCAGGCAGCCCCGCGGGTTGGCGCCCGCCGTCGAGGGGGCGAAGACGAAGCCGTAGGGGGCCGCGGCCAGGTCGGTGCGGTTCAGCGTACGGAAGTGGCAGTGCTCGTAGACGGCCGTCGCCCGGCCGAAGACGAAGTCGACGTCTCCCTCGACGTAGCAGTGCGCGTAGTACTGCCGGGCGAAGGCGGTGAGGGCGAGCGAGTCGGCGTACAGGGTGTCCTGGTGGCCGAGGAAACGGCAGTGGTGGAAGGCGGAGCGGTCGCCCTGGACCTTGATGGCGACGGCCTGGGTGCCGGTGATGTCGGGGTGGTCGGCGCGCAGCCAGTCGTTGGCGAAGGTGATCCAGCGGGCGGTGAAGCCGTCGGCCTGCACGGTGGTGGTGGCCGAACCGGTGGTGCCGTAGGTGCCGCCGCCGGGCTTGGCGGTCCCGGCCGCGTTGTCGTACACGATCACGACGTCACGTGGGTCCTCGGAGGCTCCGATCCAGGTGGCCTCGGTCCGGGTGACGTCGAGGGCGACGGTCTCCCGGTAGGTGCCGGGGGCGAGGACCAGGGTCCAGCCGCCGCCGGTGGTGGCGGCGACGGCGTCCCGGACGCCGGTGAAGTCGCCCCGGCCCAGCGGGTCGACGTACAGGGTCCGCGGGGTGAGCCGGTCGGCCGGCGAGCCGTGGCGGCCGAACGGGCCGCGCCGCGCGGTGGCCGCCCGCGCGGGAGCGGCGGCGAGGCCGAGGGCGGCGACCGAACCGGCGGTCGCCGTCAGGAACCCTCGTCTGGAGAGCGGGAATCGGGGGTTTCGGGGCGTGGACATGCGGATGCTCCTTGGCCGTGCGGTTTCGCTGAGCGGCCGGGGCGGTGACGGGCGCCGCCCGCCCCGGCCATGGCTGGAAGCGTCGGAGGCGGGTCAGCCCAGGCGTCCGGCGCCTGCGCCGCAGCCCACGATCCGGGGGACCGCCTTCGCCGGGTCGACCTTGGTGCGCAGGGTCGGCGTCCAGCCCGCGCCGGACTCCAGGGCCTCGGCCGGGATCTCCGCGTTGTGCACGGCGATCAGGTCCGTGAGCCTGCCGTTGACGTAGTTGTCGTCGGCGGTGAGCGGCGCCACGCTCCACCGCTTCAGCACCTTGGCCGCGCTGACCCCCTCGGGCAGCGTGAACGCGTTGTGCTGGGCGACGAGTCGGGACTCCTTGCCGATGCCGAAGCTGTAGGAGAAGGCGTCGTCGGCGACGAAGTGGTTGTTGTACGAGTCGACCTGTCCGAAGCGGACCCGGGGAGCGCGTTCGACCAGGTTCGAGAACCGGTTGTGGTGGAAGGTCACCTTCAGGTGCCCCCGGTCGCCGACGGCCGTCGACTCGCTGTCGCTGTTACCGATGAGGATCGTCTTGTCGTGCTCGGTGAAGACGTTCCAGGAGGCGGTGACGTAGTCGGCGCCCCGCACGATGTCCAGCTCGCCGTCGTGTTGCTGGTACAGCATGCCGAAGTAGGTCGGCGCGGCGCTGTCCGGGTGCGATCCGTCGGTGAACGTGTTGTGGTCCAGCCACACGTGCGTCGAGCCGTAGACGACGGCGGTGTCGTACTCGGAGTTCCAGTTGCCGTTCGTGCCGTCGGTCGGGTCCCACTGCGGGAAGCAGTCGATGGGCGACTCGAAGGCCAGGTTGCGGATGATCACGTTGTCGACGGCCTTGATCTGGAGGCTGACACCCTTGAAGCCGGCGTTCTTCCCGATCCCGACGATGGTGGTGTTGGCGGGGATGTCCGCCTTGACGGCCGTGTCCTGGGCGGCGGCGGAGGCGCGCCGCAGGCCCTCCGGGCTGTCGGCGGGCTCGGCGCTCAGGTCGGTGTCGAGACCCCAGGTCTCGGGCGCGTACGCGGCGAGGTAGGCGTCGAAGTCGTAGCCGGGCACGGCGAAGGCGTCGCAGCCCTCGGCGACGGCGTCGATGACGCCCCTCACCTTGATGATCTTCGGCGCGCTGCCGCCCGCGGCGAGGGCGGCCTTGAACCCGGCCCAGTCGCTGACGGTGTACACGTGGTCGGCGTCGGCGGCCGATCCGCCCGTGGTTCCCGTCCCGTAGGAGGCCCAGCCGTCGTTCGCTCCCAGGACCTGGCGGCCGAGGTCGCGGGACGCGGAGCGGGCGTGGGCGTCGGCCTGGGCGGACGCCGTGCCGGTGACGGACAGCACCAGCGCGGTGCATCCCACCAGGGCGGCTATGACGCGTCCATGACATATCTGTGTGCGCACTGTACGGGTCTCCTCTTGTACGGAAGGGCGTGCGGGTCCTGCGCGAGCGGTACGGTCTACGCGAGCGGTGCGGGCCAGGTGATCCAGGACGTGGGGATCTCGTCGTGCAGCCGGACCACGTCCCGCGGTCCGAGCACCCGCGTCCGCAGCAACTCCCCCACGACGAGCCGCGCCACGGCGATCGCGCCCGGCGGATTGAAGTGCGTGTTGTCCTGCTCGGACTCGGTCCAGTTGAAGTACGTCTTCGTCTCCTCGACGCCGAGCCGCTGCCACAGCGCCAGCGACAGCGCCTGGACGTCGAGCAGCGCCACCCGCTCCTCCTCGGCGAGCGCGCGCATGGCGGCCGGGTACTCGCCGTGCGTCGGCACGGCGTTGCCCTCGGCGTCGAACCTGCGGCGCTCGACGGGCGTGGCGAACACCGGCCGCGCCCCCTTCGCACGGGCGCCGTCGGCGTACATCCGCAGGTGGTCCTGGTAGGTGGTCCAGGGCTCGGTGTAGCGGGTGGGATCGGTCGTCTTCTCGTCGTTGTGCGCGAACTGGACGAGGAGCAGGTCCCCCGGCCGGATCGCGGCGAGGACGGCGTCGAGCCGGCCCTCGTCGACGAAGCTCTTCGAACTGCGCCCGTTGACCGCGTGGTTGGCGACGGGCCGGTCCTTGTGGAGGAAGAAGGGGAGCGCCATGCCCCACCCGGTCTCGGGGGCGGCGTCGGAGTACTTCTGGGCGGCGGTGGAATCACCGGCGATGAAGAGGGTGCGGGGCCGGCGGGCCCCGGCCCGGGCGGGCGCGGCCGCGGCCGCGCCCAGCGGAACGGCGGCGAGCGCCGCCGAAGTGACCTGTCTGCGGCTGAGGGACACGACGTGCACCTTTCGACGGAGGTTCAGTGGATTCCCCGGGGGTGCGGGGAACCGCGCGACCGGTCCGGGCCGGCCCGCGGTCCCCCGCGACCGAACCGCCCGGCTATCCGTGGTTCTTCTTCCAGTCGGCCTGCGCGGCGTTCAGCTGCTCGGCCAGGGTGCCCAGGAACTCCTTCGCGCTCAGTTTCCCGAGCAGCACCTTCTGGAAGTTCGGCTCGTTGTCCGCCTTCGAGATGGTGTTCCAGTCGGGCAGGTAGTAGGGCAGCTGCACGATCTTGGTGGTGGTGCCCGCCAGCGCCTCGGCGGCCAGCTTCGTCGGCTCCGACGCCTGCACCCAGGGGTCCTGCGCGGCCTCGTTGTTCGCCGGGACCTGACCCGCCGTCTCGTTCCACTTGCTGTTCGACGCGTGCGACGCGGCGAACTCGATGAACTTCCAGGCGGCGGTCTTGTTCTTGCTCGCCTTGAACAGCCCGAGCCCGTCGACCGGGTTGGACACCTGCACCCGCGTGCCGTCGTCCTGCGT
This sequence comes from Streptomyces sp. 3330, assembly GCF_031456635.1. Lineage (NCBI taxonomy): Bacteria > Bacillati > Actinomycetota > Actinomycetes > Kitasatosporales > Streptomycetaceae > Streptomyces > Streptomyces sp. 3330. The sequence continues at coordinate 59,014 of NZ_JAVDVA010000033.1, read as the reverse complement.
CGGCGCCGGAATGCCCTTGAACTTGCCGGCCAGCGCCTTCTGGTGGTCGCCGTACGAGCCCAGGTTGTGGCTCAGCATGCCGATGGTGCCGGAGTCCCACTGGGCGACCATCTTGGTGAAGTCGTTGTTGACGTCGGCGGACGGGGTGTTCTTCTTGAACAGGCCGACGTACTTCTCCAGCGCGGCCACGTTCTTCGGGTCGTCGACCGTGGTCTTGTCGCCGTTCCAGAACTCGGTGATGCCGCTCTGCCCGTAGGTGGCGTCCAGCGCCTGGGCGATGGACCCCGCGCCGCCGCGGATGGTGTACCCGAACGCGTTCTTGTCCTTGTCCGTGAGCTTGTCGGCGGCCTCGTAGAACTTCGTCCAGGTCGTCGGCGCGTCGAGACCGGCCTGCTGGAACAGGTCGGTCCGGTACCAGAGGGTGCCGTTGTTCGCGGAGGTCGGCACCGAGTACGTCTTGCCGTCGATGCCCGCCGCCTTGACGCCGTCCAGGAACTTCTGGTTCAGCTTGCCGTTCAGCGCGCTCCCGGAGATCCGGCTGTCCAGCGGTTCGAGGGCGCCCTGCGCGGCGACCTCGGCGAGCATCGCGGTGCCCACGCCGCCGACGTCCGGCAGACCGCCGCCCTGGATGGCGGTGTCGTACTTGGACTGGACGCTGTCGGCGGGCACACCGACGTAGTTGACCTTGATGTCGGGGTTCGCCTTCTCGAAGTCGGCGATGATCTCCTTCCAGACGTCGGTGCGCACACCGCCGTTGTTGTCCCAGAAGGTGATCTCCCCCTTGCCGGAGCCCTCGCCTCCCTTGTCCCCCGCGCCGCCGCTGCCGTCGTCGCCGCAGGCGGTGGCGGTCAGCGCGAGCACGGAGCCCAGGGCGACGGCCAGGGCGGCGCGCCTGCTTCTGCGGATGCTGCTCTTCATGTGGTCGGCTCTCTTCTTCTGGATCCCAACGGAGATATGAAGTTGTGGGGGGTCAGTGGGTGGTGCCGGTACCGGTGCGGGGGCGCGGCGCGGCGCCGCTCCGCTTCCGCGGTCCGGTGGACCGCGTGTCCGGCGCGGGCACGGCGGCCGCGGGGTCCGGCCGGCAGGCGTGGGAGTCCCGCGGGCCGAAGGCCGTGCCCGGCGCGCCGGTCCGCCCGCTCGTGTTCCTCGGGACGGGCCCGCGCCGCGCCGGCTCGGCGGTGGCGCCGGCCTCCCCACCCGGGCTCGGCAAGCGCTTGCCGGGGAAGTGCGTCATTGCGGCTCCCAACAGGCGTACGGAAGTGATGAGTCAGAGCGGTTGGAGCGGACTGATCCGGAACCCGCCGAACGTGGCCGCTCCCGCGTGCCCGGTACCGGTGGGCGCCAGGGCGAAGAGGCCGAGCAGGGCGCCGACCCAGCGCCAGGGCGTGGCGGCGAACACGGGACCCGAGTGGCGCAGGCCTTCACCGGTGTCGTACGCGAAACGGCAGCGGGCCCCGGCGCCGATCTCGACGCGCAGCCGCGCCCGTCCCCGGGGGGCGCGCCGCGGGTGGGCCGCGTCCCGTTCCCTCCCCCACTGCCCGGAAGACGTGGGAGGCGCCCCACCGGCGACCGGTTCGGCGAACCGGTGCACGAGGTGGACGGCCCCGTCGGTACCGCGCTGGAGCCCTATCCAGCCGTAGGCGTCCCCGAGGACCGCGAGTCCGGCGCGGGCGCCCGGCTCCTCGCTGTGCAGGGCCAGCTCCACCTCCACGGCGGACGGGACTCCGGGCAGCCGTTGCGTGAGGATGCTCGGCAGGGCCCGCAGATCGTCCGCGTCGGCCGTCCGCACGCAGGTCAGGCGCAGTCCGTCGGCGGAGTGCTGGGTGGCGAGGCCGTCCTGCGGGTTCGCCGTCCACGACCACTGGCGGCCGAAGCGCCCGCCGGGGAAGTCGTCGTCGGTGGCGGGTGCGGCGGGCGGTCCCGCGGGCAGGTCGGGCCGCCGGTGCTCGAGCACGGGGGCGCCGTCGTCGCCGATCACCGGCCAGCCGCCCCCGCCCGCGGAGCCCCAGCGCATCGGCTGAAGGTGGACGACACGGCCGTACGCGCCGCGCTGCTGGAAGTGCAGGAACCAGTCCTCGCCGGAGCGGGTGCGCACCCAGCCGCCCTGGTGGGGGCCGTTGACCTCGGTGTCCTTCTGCTCCAGGACGATCCGCTCCTCGTACGGACCGAAGAAGTCCCGGGCCCGGAAGGCGCCCTGCCAGCCGGTCTCGACTCCCCCGGCGGGCGCGAGGATCCAGAACCAGCCGTCGTGCCGGTAGAGCTTCGGCCCCTCGATGGTGAACCAGCCGGGGATGCGGTCCCCGTCGACGATCACCTTGCCCTCGTCGAGGACGGCCGTCCCCTCCGGGTGCATCCGGTGACCGGTGAGCCGGTTCTTGACGCCCGCACGGGACCTGGCCCAGGCGTGGACCAGATAGGCCTGGCCCGTCTCGCCGTCCCACAGGGGACAGGGGTCGATGAGCCCCTTGCCCTCCTTCACCAGGTGCGGGCGGGTCCAAGGCCCCCTGATCTGCGGGGCGTTGATCTGGAAAATGCCGTGGTCGGGGTCGCCCCAGAAGATCCAGAAGCGGTCGTCGTGGTGCCGCAGGGAGGGCGCCCACACCCCGCAGTCGTGCCGAGGAGACGCGAACGCGTCCGCCGGTTCGAGGCGTTCGAGGGCGTGACCGATCAGCGTCCAGTGGACCAGGTCGCGCGAGTGCAGCAGGGGCAGGCCGGGGGCGCGGCCGAAGCTGGAGGCGGTGAGGTAGAAGTCGTCGCCGACCCGCACGACGTCGGGGTCGGACCAGTCGGCGTTCAGGACGGGGTTGGTGTACGTCTCGTGCGTCACTGGCTGACCGCCTTCCGTACCAGCGCCGCCGCCTCGTCACGGTCCAGGCGGCCGTCGGCGACGACGGTGACGATCCGGCGTACGGCCGTCCCGCCGGGCGGCACCGGCAGCCTCTGCGCGAAGGCCAGCGAGGAGCCGACGCCCGGGTACTCGGCGGTGCGGACGAACCAGGGGTCGCGGCGGGTCGCGCCGGTCGCCCCCGCGAAGACCAGGGTCCAGCGGGCGCCGGCCAGGGCGAGCCAGTCGGCGCGGGCGCCGTGGACGGACGCCTCGCCCTCCGTGTCCGCGGTGAAGACCTCGGGGGCCGAGTCCTCCTTGCGGGCCCGCCAGAAGAAGCCGCCGTAGGCCGCTCCGGGGCGCCCGTTCGTCGCCGGGCTGCCCAGGGACAGCGGGCCGGACGTGACGTTGGTCAGGGAGAAGGTGAAGTCCAGCGCCCAGGCGCTGTCGGTGAGTCCGGTGGCCGCCACCGTACGGCGCTCGCGCAGCAGCTCCGTTCCCGAGGCGACCCAGCGCAGCTCCTCCACGAAGCCGTCCGGGTCGCTCAGCTGGAAGGAACCGTGCCGCTGGGCGCCGTGGTTGTCGAGCTCGGCCGGGCCCCGGTCGCGGACGTAGGTGCGGCCGCCCCAGAAGTTGTGCCCCTCGACGTCGGGTACGGCTACACCGACGCCGAGGTGGTGGGTGTGGTCGGGCGGGCTCAGTTCGGTGACCGCCGTGCCGGCCAGGGTGGTCACGGGGTGCAGATACGGCCGCGGGGAGAGCCGGGCGGGCAGTTCGGGCCGGGTCACGTAGCGGGCGACCGGGCGGCCGGCGACTCGCAGGACGACCGGTGCGTCGGGTGCGGTCATCAGGGGCTCACCTCTTTCGGATGCGCGGTCGTGAACGCCCAGGGGGCGCCCAGTTCGGAGTAGAGGGCGAGGGTGTCGGCGGCGGCCGCGACGAGGCCGTCGATGCCGGGGACGACGCGGCGCTCCTCGCCGGGCAGCAGGCGCCAGGCGTCGTCCGGCACCGGCACCGGGTCCGGGGCGACCCGGATCGCCTCGACGACCCGCATGAACGACTCGGTCGCGGCGGGCGGGACCAGCAGTTCCGTCCCGTCGGTGAGGTGCTCGACGAGGTTCTCCAGCAGGTCGGTGCGGCCGTACTCGAACTCCTCCGGGCCGTGCCCGGCCCGCTGGAGCAGCACGCGGTCCTGCTTGTACCAGTACGTGATCCGGCCGCGGTCGCCGTGCACGACGACGTACGGGTCGTCCGGGTCCTCGGCGCACAGCGTGGCCGCGACGACGATCTCGCGGCCGTCGGCCGTGCGGACGCGGACGCAGGAGGTGTCGTCGGACTCGATGGCGTTGGCGTGCGCCAGCTCGGTCTCGATGCCGGTCACGTCGGTGGCGCGGGTGGCGCCGGCGAGCGCGAGGGCGGTGGCGACGGCGTGCGCGAGCGGGTTGGTGAGCGCCCCGTCGATCACGTCGACGCCGTGCAGCCGTCGCCTGCCCGCCCAGGGAGCGCGCCGGTAGTACGACTCGGGCCGGGCCCAGGCGCCGGCGCCGCCGACCCCGGCGATCTCGCCGATCACCCCGTCGTCGATCATGCCGCGGATCGCGGGCACGGCGTGCGAGCCCAGCGACTGGAAGCCGATCTGGCAGACCACGCCCGCCTCGGCGACCCCGTCCGCCATCCGGCGGAACTCGGCGTAGGAGGGCGCGGGCGGCTTCTCCAGGAGCAGGTGCACCCCCTTGCGCGCCGCGATCAGGGCCAGGTCGGTGTGGGTGGGGATCGGGGTGCAGACGACGGCGATCCGGGCGCCGGTCGTGTCCAGCAGCGCGCCGAAGTCGGCGGACTGCTCGGGCGTGCCGAGGCCCTCGGGGATCTCCGCCGGAGTCAGCGGGGTCAGTTCGCAGACGCCGGCCAGGCGGACGATGCCCTTGTCCTGGAGCCGGCGGATGTTGTCCAGGTGCCAGCGTCCGTGGCCGCGCGCGCCCGCGAGGACGATCGGGACCGGGCTGCTCATCGGTTCGGCGGTGCTCATGGGATCCTCCCTGCGCCCGCGCCGCGTGCCGCCTCGCGGTCGGCCCCCGCGGCACTGTCGATCTTTCCGTGCAGGGTAGGCGTCCGGCCGACGGCCGCCTGGCGGGTCCTCATCCCTTCACCGCCCCCGCGCTGAAGCCGGTGATCAGCCACTTCTGGATGAAGGCGAAGACGAGCACCACGGGGACGGCGGCGATGATGCCACCCGCGGCCAGTGCGCCCAGGTCGACGCTGTCCGCGCTCATCAGGGTGTTGAGGCCGACGGGGATCGTCTGCTTGGTCTGGTCGGACAGGAACATCAGGGCGAACAGGAAGTGGTTCCAGGCGTGCACGAAGGCGAAGGAGCCGACGGCGATCAGCCCGGGCCGCAGCAGGGGGAGGACGACGATCCGGAAGGCGGTGAGCCGGTTGCACCCGTCGACCCAGGCGGCCTCCTCCAGGGAGTACGGCACGTTCCGGATGAAGCCGCTGATCAGGATCATCGACAGGGGCAGCTGGAAGACCGTCTCGGCGATGATGACGCTGCCGAGCGAGTTGATCATCTGCAGCTCGGCGAAGATCTGGAAGAGCGGCACGAGGAGCAGCGCGCCCGGCACGAACTGGGTGCACAGCAGGGCGAGCATGAAGCCGCGCTTGATCCTGAAGTCGAAGCGGGCGAGGGCGTAGCCGCCGGCCAGGGCGACGCCGGTGGTGAGCAGCAGGGTCGCCACGCCGGTGAGCACGCTGTTCTGGAAGTAGACGGCGAAGTCCCGCTCGTTCCAGACCTTCTCGAAGTGGTCGAAGGTCATCGGCCAGGGCACGAGCGAGGTCGAGCCGGCCGGGCGCAGCGCGAACAGGAGGATCCAGTAGAAGGGGACCAGGGTGAAGACCAGGTAGATCGACAGCGGGAGGTAGATCTGCCAGCGGGGGGCCTCGTCCCAGGCGCGCTTCTGCCGGGACGGGCGCCGGTCGGGCGCGTCGGTCACGCGCACGGGGACGGGTGTGACCTCGGTGGCCTCCTTGGTGATCACTTGTCGCCTCCTCCGAACTTGCTCAGCCGCAGATAGACCATCGAGCAGAAGAGCAGGATCACGAACGCGACCGTGGTGAGGGCGGACGCGTAGCCGAAGTTGTGTGCGTCGACGCTGGTGTTGGCGATGTAGAGCGGGAGGGTGGTGGTCTCCCCTGCCGGGCCGCCGCCGGTGAGCGTGTAGAGCAGGTCGACGTTGTTGAACTCCCACACCGCGCGCAGCAGCGTGGACAGGACGATGGCGTCCTTCAGATGGGGCAGGGTGATGTGCCAGAACTGCTTGATCCGGCTCGCCCCGTCGACCTCGGCGGCCTCGTACAGGTCCTTGGAGACGGACTGGAGGTCGGCGAGGATGAGGATCGCGAAGAACGGGACGCCCCGCCACAGGTCGGCGACGATCGCCGCCGGGAAGACGGTGGAGGTGTCCGAGAGCCAGCTGGTGCCGTACTCGCCGAACCCCATGTCCGCGAGGTAACGGGTGATGCCGGTCTGGGAGTTGTAGAGCAGCACCCAGATCGCGGAGGTCAGCACCCCGGAGACGGCCCACGGCGAGAAGACCAGCGCCCGGCCGAGCGAGCGCCCCACGAAGGTCTGGTTGACGATCAGCGCGAGCGCCAGGCCGAACAGCAGCTGGAGTCCCACCTCGACGAGGACCCACTGGGCGCTGAAGGTCAGCGTGTCCCAGAACTGCGGGTCTTCGGTGAAGGCGTGGACGAAGTTGTCGAGGCCCGCGAAGCCGTTGCGCCACGGTTTGGTGGGGTTGTAGTTCTGGAGGCTGTAGTAGAAGACGCTGATGACCGGGTAGGCGATGAAGCCCAGCATCAGCAGGGCCGCCGGCGCGATCAGCAGGTACGGCAGTCTGCGGGGCGTGGCGGAGGCACGGCGCCGCCGGGGTGGCGCGGGCGGTTTCGCCACGGCTGCGGCTTGGGCCATGACTGTTCTCCGTTCTCAGTACGTCTCTCGGTGCGGCGTGCTTTCGGGTGCGGCGTGCTGTCGGGTGCGACGGGGGTTCGTGTGCGGTGCGTCGTGCGGGTGAAGCGCTTTCTCCGTGCACAGGGGTGAGCCCGGTCGTGCGGGTGCGGTTCAGCCCGCGTACGGGTCCGCGACCTTGCCCGGACGGGCCAGGAACTCGAAGTCGCAGCCGGTGTCGGCCTGGGTGATCTGCTCGTTGTAGAGCGCGCCGTAGCCGCGCTCGTACCGGACGGGCGGCGGCGTCCACTCCGCCCGGCGCCGCTCCAGCTCCTCGTCGTCCACGTCGAGCCGCAGGGAGCGGGCCTCGACGTCGAGGGTGATCGAGTCCCCGGTGCGCACCAGCGCGAGCGGCCCGCCGACGTGCGACTCGGGCGCCACGTGCAGGACGCACGCGCCGTAACTCGTGCCGCTCATCCGGGCGTCGGAGATCCGCACCATGTCCCGCACCCCCTGCTTGAGCAGATGGTCGGGGATGGGCAGCATGCCGTACTCGGGCATGCCCGGGCCGCCCTTGGGACCGGAGCCCCGCAGCACCAGGACGGTGTCGGCGGTGATCCCCAGTCCGGGGTCGTTGATGGTGCGCTGCATGGTCCGGTAGTCGTCGAAGACGACGGCGGGACCGGTGTGCTTGAGCAGGTGGCGCTCGGCGGAGATGTGCTTGATGACGGCGCCGTCCGGGCAGAGGTTGCCGCGCAGGACGGCGACCCCGCCCTCGCTCGCGACCGGGTCGTCCCGGCGGCGGATGACGTCGTCGTCGTGCACCCGGGCGCCGGCCAGCTGCTCGCGCAGCGTGTCGTGCGAGACGGTCGGGCGGTCGAGGTGGAGCAGGTCGGTGATCCGGGAGAGGAATCCGGGGAGCCCGCCCGCGAAGTGGAAGTCCTCCATGAGGTACTTCCGGCCGCCGGGCCGCACGTTGGCGAGCACGGGCACGGTCCGGGCGACACGGTCGAAGTCGTCGAGGGTGAGCGTGACGCCCGCGCGGCCCGCCATGGCGATGAGGTGGATCACGGCGTTCGTCGAACCGCCCAGCCCGAGCACGGTCGTCACCGCGTCCTCGAACGCGTCCCGGGTCAGGATCTCGCTCAACCTGCGGTCCCGGTGGACCAGTTCGACGATGCGCAGGCCCGCGGCGGCCGCCATCCGGTCGTGCCCGGAGTCGACGGCCGGGATGCTCGACGCGCCCGGAACCGTCACGCCCAGCGCCTCCGCGGCGGCCGTCAGCGTGGACGCGGTGCCCATCGTCATGCAGTGGCCCGGCGAGCGCGCGAGGCCGCTCTCCAGCTCGGCCAGCTCGCAGTCGCCGATGAGGCCGGCCCGCTTGTCGTCCCAGTACTTCCACATGTCGGTGCCCGAGCCGAGGACCTCGTTGCGCCAGTGCCCCGGCAGCATGGGCCCGGCCGGGACGAAGACCGTCGGCAGGTCGACGCTGGCCGCGCCCATGAGCAGCGCGGGCGTCGTCTTGTCGCAGCCGCCCATCAGCACGGCCCCGTCGACGGGATAGGAGCGCAGCAGCTCCTCGGTCTCCATCGCGAGCAGGTTGCGGTAGAGCATCGGGGTCGGCTTCTGGAAGGTCTCACTGAGCGTGGAGACCGGGAACTCCAGCGGGAAGCCGCCCGCCTGCCACACGCCCCGCTTCACGGCCTGCGCGCGGTCGCGCAGGTGGACGTGGCAGGGGTTGATGTCCGACCAGGTGTTGAGGACGGCGATGACCGGCTTGCCGAGGTGCTCCTCGGGGAGGTAGCCGAGCTGGCGGGTGCGGGCGCGATGGCTGAAGGAGCGCAGGCCATCGGCGCCGTACCACTGGTGGCTTCTGAGGTCCTCCGGGCGTTTGCGAGCTTGATCGTCGAAGCGCTTCATATGGACCATCCGGCGGCTATGGCGGCGACCTCGGCCCGCTCGTCCTCGGGCAGCGTCCGGCTCGGCGGACGGACCTCACGGCGGCACAGGCCAAGGGAGAAAAGGGCTTCCTTGACGACGGTGACATTGTTGGCGGAACCGTTGGCGGCGCGGAGTTCCTCGAAGCGTCTGATCTGTTCCCACACCTTCATCGCGGCCGGATAGTCACCTGATCGAAGCGCTTCGATCATGTTCAGCGAAACGGCCGGGGCGACGTTCACCAACCCCGAGGTGAAGCCGGTGGCCCCCGCGGAGAAGTAGGAGGGGGCGTACGGCTCGGCGAGGCCGGCCACCCAGACGAAGCGCTCCAGGCCCGCGTCCCGCGCGAAGGCGGCGAAGCGCGAGGCGTCCGGGACGGCGTACTTGACGCCGATGACGTTCGGACAGGCGTCGGCGAGTTCGGCGAGCCGGTCGCCGCGCAGCTGCGCGTTGCGGATGTACGGGACGACGCCCAGCTCGGGCACCGCCGCCGCGATCTCCCGGTGGTAGTCGACCCAGCCGCGCTGCGACACATAGGGGTGGACGGGCTGATGGACCATCACCATCTGCGCGCCCAGCTCACGGGCGTGCCGGGCGGAGGCGACCGCGGTCGGCACGTCGTGTCCGACGCCGACCAGGATCGCCGCCCGTCCGCCCGCCACCTCGACGGTCGCCTCCGTGACCAGACGGCGCTCCTCGGGGGTCAGGGCGTAGAACTCTCCGGTGTTGCCGTTCGGGGTGAGGGTGGTGATCCCGCCGTCGAGGAGCCGGCGCAGCAGGGCCCGGTGGGCTTCGTCGTCGACGGAGCCGTCCTCGGCGAACGGGGTCACCGGGATGGCCACCACGTCGGCCAGGGCCGCACGCTGGGTCTCGAACGCCACGCTGCTCATTCCTGACCTTTCTCTGCCCGGGGCCCGTCCGGGGCCTCCTGGGCGGTCTCGGGGAACGCCCGGTGCACGAACGACGCGATATGGGCGTGCAGGGCGCGGGCCGCTCCGTCGGAGTCGCCGTCCAGGGCGAGCCGCAGGATCTCGCGGTGCTCGCCGGCCTCCCGTTCCCAGGAGGGCGAGGCGGCCCAGGCGACGGCCGACACCAGGGCGGCCTGGTCGCGCACCTCGTCGAGCATCCGGCCGAGCAGCGGGTTGCCGCACGGCAGGTACAGGGCGCGGTGGAACTCGCGGTTGGCGAGCGACCGTTCGGCCGTGTCGGCCGCCTGGTCGGCCCTGGTCAGCGCCTCGCGGGCGGCCTCCAGGGAGGCGCCCCGCCGTACGGCCCGCCGGAGCGCCTCGGGTTCGAGGAGCAGGCGGACGTCGTAGACCTCGCGCGCCATGTCCGCGTCCACCATGCGCACCGTGACGCCCTTGTACTGGCTCATGACGACCAGTCCGGTGCCGGCCAGGGTCTTGAGCGCCTCGCGCACCGGGGTCTTGGAGACCCCGAACTGTGCGGCGAGCTCCGTCTCGACCAGGGCTTGGCCGGGCGTCAGCCGTCCGGTGAGGATGCGGCGTTTGATCTCCTCCAGCACGTACTGCGTGCGGGACGGGATCGGCGTGGGCACAGAGGTCATGCGCGCCTCTCGGATGTCGCGTGTCTGATCTCGGATCTCGCGTATCGCGTCTCATATATGACGTACGAAGTACGACGCGTTGAAGGTAGGAGCGGCCCTGTGTTTCGTCAATGCTTCTGACAGAGGAAGTTGAGGTTGCCGAGGTGGGAGCGCCCCGAGCGGCGTCAGAAGGGGAGGGTCTCGCCCTCGCGGGCGGTCCGGGCGGGTCCCCCGAAGGCGACGGCGGCCCGGGCGGTCGCCGCCTCCCGGGTCAGCGTGGGCCCCACGTGGGTGATGTAGAGCTCGCGCACCCCGGCCCTGCGGGCGGCGTCACCGGCGTCCTCGGGCGTGAGATGCACCTGCGGCTCCCGTTCGCCTTCGCGATGCCGGTCGATGTCCGCCTCGCACAGGAACAGATCGGCGCCGGAGGCGAGTTCGGTCAGGGCGTCGCACGGCCCGGTGTCGCCCGAGTACGCGAGGACGCTCCCCTGGCACTCGGCCCGCAGCCCGTACGCCTCGGTGTCGTGCGCCATCGCGCGCGAGCCGAGGCGCAGGTTCCAGTGCCGCACGGTGTGCCCGTCGAACAGCGCCCTGAAGTCGAAGACCCCGCTCAGGAACCGCACGTCCGGCCGGCCGAAGAAGCCCGCGAGGCGGCGCGCGCAGTCGAGCGGCGCGTAGACCGGGATGGGGGCCGGCGGGGTCATCCCTCCGTGGGCGAGGGCGTAGGCGGCGGCGAGGAGGTCGGCGCTGTGGTCGGCGTGCAGGTGCGAGATCCAGATCGCCGTGAGCCGCTCCGGATCCGTGTGCCGCTGCAACTCGGCGAACGTCCCGGGTCCCGCGTCCACCCACACCTCCGCCCCCGCTCCGCGCAGCAGATAGCCGGAGCAGGGGCGGCCCGGCCCCGGGTGCGGGGAGGCGGTACCGAGGACGGTGAGGCTGAGGGGCATGGTGGGGAGCGTACGTTTCGGGACCGCGGGACGTGCCGTGATTGCGTGGGTCCACGGCGGCCGCGGGGGCGCTGTGCCCGCCCGGATCGCCGGGCCGGCCGGGGCTCAGCCGCGGGTCCACCCCGGGTCGCGGCCGCTCAGTCCGACCGCACGGTCGAGCAGGGGGGCGTCCGCCGGCACGGGCACGACGGGGCCGAAGATGCCGTCCCCGCGGTCCGACTCCTCGGCGGCCGCCCGCAGGAAGTCGTGCGAGACCCGCAGCGCGGCCGGGTCGGGTGTGTACTCCTGGCCCGTGGCCCGGGCCAGGTCCCAGCCGTGGATCACCAGTTCGTCGGCGACGACGGCGCCCGCGACCGCGCCGGGCAGGTCCACGCCGCCCGCGCGGGTCATGCCGGTCCAGGCGGCCGGGTCGCGCCAGGCGTCGGCGAGCGCGTCGAGGGCCTTGGCGAGGTCCTCGCGCCAGCCGGGGCCGATCTCCGGCGCGGCGGCGTCCGGAGGGGTGTCGGTCGTGGCGCCCAGGTCCTTGCGGGCGGCGTCCCGGAAGGCGACGGCGAGGCCGGTCAGGTGCCCGAGCATGTTGCGTACGGCGCAGCCCGGGCAGGGCGTCCCGTCCGCGAGCTGCTCTTCGCGGACGCCCTCCGCGAGGCGCGCCACGATCAGGGTCTGCGGGCCGAGGTCGAGTGTGCTGGTCGTGTCGGTCATGAAGGGTGGACCGGCCGCACCGCGCGAACTCATCGGTGGCCCGGCCCGAGAACCCCGCACCACGCGAACGCATGAGGATTCCGCCCTCCGGAGCCCGCCCCCGGTGACGGTGACGGCCTCGCGCGACGGCCTCGCCCGAGGGCCCGGGCCGGGTCCCCGACCGGCACGACGGGTGCCCGGGGGACAGGGCGGGTGCCTCAGGTGATCCCCGGGTCTCCCCTACGGGCGCACCGCATCTCCCCTAGGTCCGCACCGCATTCCCGCCGGGCCGTCGGTCGCGCACCGGGCGGTTGCCCGATGCCCGGGAGGCCGCCTCAGAACCACGATGACCGGGTATGACGAAGAACTGGTCCGTGGCACGCGTCCTGCGGGACCGCGACACGGCGCTCTATCTGGCCGCGTCGTCGGTCTCCGGTTTCGGCACCTCGGCGCTGTGGCTGGCGTCCGGGGTGTGGGTCAAGGACCTCACCGGCTCGAACGGGCTCGCGGCGCTGTGCATGCTCGCCCTGTGGGCCCCCACCCTGCTCGGCCCGCTCCTCGGCACCGTCGCCGACCTCCCCCTGACCCGGCTCCGCCCGACCGGGCGCCCCCGAAGCCGCAAGTCCCTGCTGATCGCGCTCGATCTGCTCGCGGCGGCCCTGCTGCCCGTCCTGCTCGCCGTGGACTCCCCCGGCGGGGTGTGGCTCCTGCTCGCGGTGCTGTTCGGGTACGGGACGGTCGCGGTCGTGCAGGACGCGGCCGAGTCCGCGCTCGTCGCCGCCGCCGTCGCGCCCGGCCTGCTCGGCGACTTCAACGGGCTGCGCATCACCACGGCCGAGGGCATGAAGCTGGTGGCCCCCCTGGCGGGCGCCGGCCTGTACGCCGCCTACGGGGGACCCGCCGTGGCGCTCCTGGACGCGGCCACCTTCCTGTGCTCGGCGGGGCTGTACGCGTGCGTGCGGGTCCGCGAGGAGCGACCGCCGCCGACCGCCTCCCCCTGGCGGGCGCAGACCGCCGAGGGCGCCCGCTTCCTGTGGGGCCACCCCGGGCTGCGCCCGCTGGTCCTGGCGGGCGGTGCGGCGATGCTCTGCTCGGGCCTCGGCGGCCCGCTGGTCTACGCCGTCGTCGAGGGCCTCGGCCGCTCCCCCGCGTACGCGGGCACGTTCTACGCCGCCCAGGGCGTCGGTTCGATCGTGGTGGGGCTGCTGTCGGGGCCCGCGCTGCGGCGGCTGGGGGAACGCCGGTTCGCCGCGTCCGGGATCGCGCTCACCGCCGTCGCGGTCGCCGCGCAGGCCGTCGCCCCGGACCCGCTGATCCTGCTGTGCGGCGCGGCGGTCGGGGCGGGGCTGCCCTGTGTGCTGATCGCCGCGCTGACCGCCGTGCAGCGGGAGACGCCGGACGCGCTGCTCGGCCGGGTCACCGCGACGGCCGGCACCCTGATGTACGCGCCGACCGCCGTCGGCCTCGCGGCGGGCGCGGCCCTGGTCGAACTCGTGCCGTACCGGCCGCTGCTGGTGCTGCTGGCCCTGGCCCGGCTGACGGTCCTGCCGCTGCTGCTGTGCGGCGCTCAGCGGGCGGCCAGCGCCTCCCGTACCGCCGCCAGGTCCCCGTCCGACGCCAATCCCGCGTGATACAGCCGCAGTTCGGTCGCGCCGAGTGCGCGCGCCCGCGCCAGGTCGGCGGTGAGCGTCCCCGGGCTGCCGCCCATGCCGGAGACGACGCCGAAGTTGGCGGCGAGGACCGCGCCCGCCCGGCCCTGCGCGGCGAAGGGGGCCAGCAGGCCGGGCCCGCCCGCGCAGGGCACGACGACCCCGTCCGCGACGGACAGGATGTGCGCGGGGTCGACGCCCGGGTTCGCGCCCACGTGGTACGACACGGGATCGGCGTGCAGCAGGACCTGGAAGCCGTCGGGCGCGGCGTCCCGCACCGCCCGCACGGCCGTCTCCTGGAGCGTGCGGGCGCTCTCGTCGCGCCACGCGCGCGTGGCCGCCGCCGTCTCCTCCCCGAGCAGCTTCTCGACGCCGGTCCAGCCTCCCTCGTCGTCCGGCGCCCCCTGCCAGAGCGGTTCCAGGGCCTGCCGTACGGCGGCGGCGAGCGCGTCGGCGTCCAGGCCCCGCCCGTCGTAGCCGGCCCGGCAGGCGGGGCAGAAGCAGAGCGCCATCAGGTAGTGGCCGGCCTCCCCGAGGCCGACGCCGGCGGTCTTGTCGTGGGCGTGCAGGTGCTGGAGCCCGTACCAGCCGAGGGACTCCAGTTCGGCGCCGCCCGCGCCGGGGCGCACGGCGGCCTCGGCGGCGAGGTCGACGAGGTACGCGCGTGTGGCGGGCTGGGCGATGCAGGGGGCCCACGGGTAGCGGTCGCCGTAGGCGTTGACGACCGAGGTGTCCGGATGCTCGGCGCCCAGCCGGGAGTTGTGCGCCAGGACCACCCAGGAGTGCACGTCCAGGCCGGCCCGCGCGAGGGCTTCGGCGGCCTCGCCGTAGGCGTCGCCCGGGGCCCAGTCGCCGGCCGGGTACGGGCGCAGGGCGCGGCCCTTCCAGCGGTCGCCGGCCGGATCCGTCGGGTACAGCACGGCCGCGTGCTCGGCGGTGACGATGCGGTGCCCCGGGTGGCGGGGGGTGAGGGCGCGGGTGGAGTGGTAGGCGGCCGCGAGGGTCACCTGTTCCACGCCGAGCGCGGCGATCCGGTCCGGCGCCGCGGGATCGCCGATGACGTCCCAGGGATAGACGAATGTCGACGCCTTCACTTACCTGTCCTCCTCCAGCAGCGCGTAGCCGCGCTCGATCACCTGGGCGAGCTGCTTGACATGATCCTCGCTCGGTTCGTGCAGCGGCGGGCGCACTTCGCCCACGTCGAGGCCGCGCAGCCGGACCCCGGCCTTGACGAGGGAGACGGCGTAACCGCGGCCCTGGGACCGCAGTTCGACGAACGGCCGGTAGAAGCCGTCGAGCAGGCGGTGGACGGTGGTGTCGTCGCCCTCGCCGAGGGCCCGGTGGAAGGCGAGGGCGATCTCGGGGGCGAAGCAGAACACGGCCGAGGAGTAGAGGGTGACGCCGAGCGCCCGGTAGGCGAGCTGGGTCTGTTCGGCGGTGGGCAGGCCGTTGAAGTAGAGGAAGTCGCCGGGGACCTCGGTGCGCACGGCGCTGACGGTCCGCTGCATCAGGTCGAGGTCGCCGAGGCCGTCCTTGAGGCCGATGATCCCCTCGGTACGGGCGAGCCCGACGACGGTCGCGGGGGTGAAGACGGCGTTGTCGCGCTGGTAGACGACGACCGGAAGGGCGGTCGCGGCGGCCACCTCCCGATAGTGGCGCAGCAGGCCCTCCTGCGCGGCGACGACGAGGTAGGGCGGCATGGCGAGCAGGCCGTCCGCCCCGGCCGACTCGGCGAACCCCGCGTAGCGCACGGCGAGCGCGGTCCCGTAGCCGGCGCCCGCGACGACCGGCACCCGTCCGGCCGTCTCGGTCACGGCCGCGCGCACGCAGGCCTCGAACTCCTCCGGGGCGAGCGCGTGGAACTCCCCGGTCCCGCAGGCCGCGAAGACGGCGGCGGCGCCCGCCTCGACGCCGCGGCGCACATGCGCGCGGTAGGTGTCGAGGTCGAGGGAGCCGTCGGGGCCGTAGGCGGTGACGGGGAAGAACAGCGGTCCGCTGGGGACGCGGAGGCGATCGGCGAGCGGGGCTGACGTCACGGGCTCTCCCGGGTCCATAACGGGTCCATATGCATGAGCGGCGTCCATATTCCTGAACAAGCTCACGCTAGGGTGCCCGATCGAGCCGGGTCAAGCGCGCCATCCCAGGAGACACCAGCAGTTTTGCCACTGCTGCAGGACACTTGACGGGCACCGCCACCGCTCCTTAGCGTGTCCATGCATGTGAACTGTGGCCACACATGCGTCCACCCCTCCCGTGATCCAAGGAGACCGAGGATGCCCGCTCCGCGCACCGTCCTGCTCACCGGCGCCGCCGGCGGCCTCGGCACCCTGATGCGGGGCCTGCTGCCCGCCCACGGCTACGAGCTGCGCCTGCTCGATGCGCGCCCGATCGAGGACGAGCCGGACGCGATCGTCGCGGACCTGGCCGACAAGGACGCGGTGCGGGAGGCCGTGCGGGGCGTCGACGCGATCATCCACCTCGCCGGCATCTCGCTGGAAGCCCCCTTCGAGAAGATCCTCGCCGCGAACATCGCGGGCACGTACCACCTGTACGAGGCGGCCCGCGAGGAGGGCGTGCAGCGCGTCGTCTTCGCCTCCTCCAACCACGCGGTCGGTTTCACCCCCCGGCCCCGGGACGGCGCGTCGCCCGACGAGGGCGAGCTGATCCCGATCGACACCCCGCGCCGACCGGACACCTTCTACGGCCTGTCCAAGTCCTTCGGCGAGGACCTCGCCCAGCTCTACTGGGACAAGCACGGCCTGGAGAGCGTGTCGGTGCGGATCGGCTCCTGCTTCGCCGAACCCACCAGCGTGCGCATGCTGTCGCTGTGGATGAGCCCGGCCGACGGCGCCCGCCTCCTCCACGCGGCCCTGACCGCCGAGAACGTCGGCCACACCGTCGTCTACGGCTCCTCCGCCAACACCCGGCTGTGGTGGGACCTCGGCACCGCGCGGGCGCTCGGATACGAGCCGCAGGACGACTCCGAGCCGTGGGCCGAGAAGCTGATCGCCGAGCAGGGCGAGCTGGACCCGGAGAACATCGCCCACGCCTACCTGGGCGGCCACTTCGTCAGCGACCCGCCGATCTGGCCGTACTGACCGGCCGTACTGACCGGCCGTACTGGGCGGCCGTACTGGGCGGACGTACTGACCGGCCGTACTGACCGGCCGTACTGGGCGGACGACATACCTCACGAACGGCGGGCGGGCACCGAACGGGCCCGCCCGCCGCCGTATGCGGGCACGCGCCCTGCCCGATCCCGCCCGTCGCCGGACTGCCCCGCAGGTCCGAGCCCGCAGGCCACGACGCGGAACGGACCCGCCCGGGCGGCATTCGGACCCGCAACAGGCCTGGTCAGTGCCGCGCACCCGCTGTAGAACTTCCCCCATGGGCCGCACCGGGCCCGAACGGGCAGGACAGCGGGACAGCGAGGTGACGACATGGCCCTGAGAACGGCGGAGGAACGCCAACGCGAGATCGTGCGCGCCGCGCGCGCCACCGGAGCGGTCGACGTCGCCACGCTCGCCACCGAGCTGGGCGTCGCCAGGGAGACCGTACGGCGCGACCTGCGCGCCCTGGAGGACCACGGCCTGGTGCGCCGTACGCACGGGGGCGCCTATCCCGTGGAGAGCGCCGGCTTCGAGACGACGCTGGCCTTCCGCGCCACCAGCCATGTGCCCGAGAAGCGCCGGATCGCCGCCGCGGCGGCCGGGCTGCTCGGGGACGCCGAGACCGTCTTCGTCGACGAGGGGTTCACCCCGCAGCTCATCGCCGAGGCGCTGCCCAGGGACCGGCCGCTGACCGTGGTCACCGCCTCCCTGCCGGTCGCGGGCGCGCTCGCCGAGACCGAGAACATGTCCGTGCTGCTGCTCGGCGGCCGGGTCCGCTCCGGCACCCTGGCCACCGTCGACCACTGGACGACGAGGATGCTGGCCGGCTTCGTCGTCGACCTCGCCTACATCGGCGCCAACGGCATCTCCCGCGAGCACGGTCTGACCACCCCGGACCCGGCCGTCGGCGAGGTCAAGGCGCAGGCCGTGCGGGCGGCCCGGCGGGTGGTCTTCACCGGCGTGCACTCCAAGTTCGGGGCGGCCGGCTTCTGCCGGTTCGCCGAGGTGGGCGCGCTGGAGGCGATCGTGACGAGCACCCTCCTGCCGACGGCCGAGGCGCACCGGTACGCACTGCTGGGGCCTCAAGTGATCCGGGTCTGAACCCCCGGGGCCGTTCGGGTCCGGGTAAGGGAACGGCAAAGTGGTCTCGCTCGTTCACCCGGCATGACAGCTATGACCCCCGGCTCGAACATCCCTCTCCCCACCGCCCGCGTGACGGTGGACGTCGCCGCCCCGGTGCGGCTCGACGTTTCGGGCCTGCTGCTCACCGCCGACGGCAAGGTGCGCTCCGACGACGACTTCATCTTCTACAACCAGCCGAGCGGCCCCGGCGTGACCTACCGCTCCGGGGGCGGCGCCGCCCCCGACGCGATCATCGTCGACACGGCCGCCGTCCCGCCCGGCATCGAGAAGATCGTCGTCACCGCCAGCCCGGACGCCGCGGGGCAGACGTTCCAGGGCGTCGAACCGACGGCGACGATCCGCAGCGCGGACGACAACGCCGTGCTGGCCACGTTCACTCCCCCGCAGCTCGGTGCGGAGACGGCCCTGGTCGTCGTGGAGATCTATCTCCGCAACGGCGCCTGGAAGGCCCGCGCGGTCGGCCAGGGGTACGCCAACGGCCTGGCCGGCATCGCCACCGACTTCGGGGTGACGGTCGAGGAACCGGCGCCGGCCGCCCCGCCGCGGCAGGTCGCCGCGCCGCCCGTGCCGCAGTCCCCGGTGACCCCCGCCGCCCCGCCGATGCCCCCGGCGCCGCCCGCCGCGCCGCCCGCCGCCCCGGGGAAGATCAACCTGGACAAGGGCCGGGTCAGCCTCCAGAAGAACCAGACCGTCTCCCTCGTCAAGGGCGGCCGCCCGCTCCTCTCGCAGGTCAAGATGGGCCTGGGCTGGGAGCCCGCGTTCCGCGGCAAGGACATCGACCTGGACGCCTCGGTCATCGCCTACGGCCCCCAGCGCAACCACATCGACAGCTGCTACTTCGGCAAGCTCTCCATCGTGAACGGCGCGATCAAGCACTCCGGCGACAACCTCACCGGCGAGGGCGGCGGGGACGACGAGGTGATCGTCGTCGACCTCGGCCGTCTCCCGCAGGAGGTCACCGGACTGGTCTTCACGGTGAACTCCTTCTCGGGCCAGAAGTTCACGGAGGTCGCCAAGGCCTACTGCCGTCTGCTGGACGCCTCCACCGGCGAGGAGCTCGTGCGCTTCGACCTCACCGGCGCCGAAGCGCAGACGGGCGTGCTGATGGCCAAGTTGATCAAGCAGTTCTCCGGCGAGTGGGAGATGACCGCCATGGGCGACTTCGTGAAGGCCCGCACCGTACGGAACATGGTGAAGCCGGGCGCCCAGGCCCTGTAACCGGGCCCGGCCGGACCGGTCGGAACCGGCCCGGCCCACAGTCACCAGGTCACGGGCGCCCGCCACCCCGGGGGCGCCCGCCGCCATCACCGAGGCCGTCATCACTGGGGCCGTCCTCACCGACGCCCGTCGTCACCGCGCGGGCCGCAGCCCCTCCGTCAGCAGCGACACATAGCGGCGGATGGCCGTGCGGTCCCCCCGCGCCAGCTCCGACGCCGTCGCCACCCCGTGCGCGAGGCGCAGTACGTCGATCGGCTCGACGTCCGCCCGCAGGGTGCCCTCCCGCTGCGCCGCCCCCACCAGCCGGGCCGCCGCCTCCTTCATGTTCGTGCCGCAGGGGGTGACCGCGGCCGCGCTGCCGTCCGCGACGGCGGAGCCCAGCAGGGACTTCATGCCGCGGACCTGGATCGTGCCGACGCACAGCTCGTTGAGCCACTCCACCAGCGCCTCGCCCGGCGGCAGTTCGGCGCCGAGTTCGTCGGCCCGCGCGGCGAGCGCCTCGATCCGGTCGACGTAGGCCGCCTCCAGCAGCGCCCTGCGGGTCGGGAAGTGCCGGTACAGGGTGCCGGATCCGACGCCCGCCCGCTTGGCGATGTCGTCGAGGGAGGCGCCCTCCCCATGCTCGGCGAAGGCCTCCGCCGCCACCTTCAGCAAGCGCTCGTAGTTGCGGCGAGCGTCCGCGCGCATGGGCCTGACCTGCGTCATCCAGTTACTCCTTGCAAACCGGGGACTCTCTCCATATTTTGCCGGAAACCGAACGGAGACGGCCCCCGCCTCCTGCGCTCGTCCTGCGGGTCCACGACCTGGGTCTTTTCGTGCTGCCCGCATGTTCCATCACTTCACGCGGGGACACCAGAAGCACTTCCCGCGGGACACCGGACAGGGAGCACCCTGTGTCCCCGCCGTCCCCGCCGTCCCCATCCCGGGCCGGGGCGGCTGACGTGGCTCACCTGAGGTGGTGCAGCCAGCGCTGGAGCGCGGCGTTGACGCTGCCGGACAGGGCGCTGAGCTGGTCGATGGCGTCTCGGTCCTCGGGGTAGGGCGGGATCCCGGCGGCGGTGAGCGCCGCGTGCAGGTCGATGCGTCGCCGGTCACGCGGGGCGACGGAGAGGCTGAGGCGCTCGGCGGGATTCGGCGGCGGCAGGTGGTCGACGCCCTGGTGCTGGTGCTGGTGCTGGTCCGTGCCCCAGCCCGTGCCCCCGTGCCGGTCCATGGCCATGGGCCGGTCGATGTCCTGGTCCTGGTCCCAGCCGGCCGGGGACGGCCAGCGGACTTCGGCCGCATCGACGGCATAGGGGTCGACGAAGGCGCGGGGGTCGCTGTGTTCGGGGGCGGTGGTCGTCACGTTGCTCTCCTCACCGGCTTCCTACGGTTCTGCCGGACAGGAAGCGTGCCGAGCCCTCGCCGGTTGCGGTATCCGCCGCACATCACGCTGACGGCGTCATCGGCGGCTCATCGTCTGGTCCGACCGACGCCACTCCCCGCGGGGAACCGAGAGGGGCCCAGGCTACCGACGGGGCGCCCGACGACACCTCGCCGCCGTCGGACGCCTGCCCACCGCCGGGCGTCTCCTCCGTCCTCAGAACAGCGCGCTGTACGCGTTCAGCGCCGGCTGCCCGCCCAGGTGCGCGTACAGCACGGTGGAGTCGCGGCCGATCTCGCCGCGCGCGACCAGGTCGACGAGCCCGGCCATCGACTTCCCCTCGTAGACGGGATCGGTGACCATGCCCTCGGTGCGCGCGGCGAGCCGCATCGCCTCCAGGGTCGCCTCGTCCGGGACGCCGTAGACACCGGCGTGGTACCGCTCGTCCAACTCGACGTCCTCGACGGTCATCTCGCGCCCGAGTCCGATGAGCTGCCCGGTGCGGTGGGCGATGCGGGCGATCTGCTCGCGGGTCTCGGCGGGCCTGGCCGAGGCGTCGATCCCGATGACGCGCCGGGACCGCCCGCCCGCCTCCTCCAGCGCGGCGAACCCGGCGACCATGCCCGCCTGGGTCGACCCGGTCACCGAACAGACGATCACGGTGTCGAAGAAGACGCCCGACTCCCGCTCCTGTGCGGCCACTTCGTACGCCCACCCGGCGAAGCCCAGGCCGCCGAGCGGATGGTCGGAGGCCCCGGCGGGGATGGCGTACGGCTTCCCGCCCGACTCCACGACCTCCCTGAGCGCCAGTTCCCAGCTCTCCTTGAAGCCGATCCCGAACCCGGCCCGCACCAGGCGCACATCGGCCCCGGCCAGCCGGCTGATCAGGATGTTGCCGACCTTGTCGTACACGGAGTCGGGCCAGTCCACCCAGCTCTCCTGCACCAGCACGCACTTCAGTCCCGCGCGGGCGGCGACGGCCGCGACCTGGCGGGTGTGGTTGGACTGCACCCCGCCGATCGACACGAGCGTGTCGCAGCCCTGCGCGAGGGCGTCGGCGACGAGGTACTCCAGCTTGCGGGTCTTGTTCCCGCCGTACGCGATGCCGGAGTTGCAGTCCTCCCGCTTCGCCCAGAGGGCGGCTCCGCCGAGGTGGGCGGTGAGCCGTTCCATCGGATGCACGGGGGACGGGCCGAAGAGGAGGGGGTAACGCGCGTACGAGGAGAGGGACATGGGGCCTCCTGGAGCAGTGGGTCACCTGGAGCAGTGGGTCACCTGGAGCGGCGGGTCACGCGGTCACCTGGCCGTCGGTCACCCGGGGGCGCGGTCACGTCGGTCGGCCGCCCGGTCGTCGGGGTCGGCGAGGTCCGCGAGGGTGTGCCAGATCTCCGCCGTGACGCGGACCGCCTCGGCCGCGTCGCCGTCGGCGCAGGCCTCGATCAGACGGCCGTGGAGTCCGGCCGAACGGCAGGTGCCGCCCTCGCCGAAGCGCCGTCGCTCCAGCCGCCGGATGAGGGGGGTGTAGCGGGCGATGGTGGCGGCCGCCGCGCGGTTGGCCGCCACCCGGACCAGGACGTCGTGCAACGCGTCGTCGGCGCGCAGGGCGGCGTCCACGTCCCCGGCCCGTACGGCGGTGGCGAACCGCTCGTTGGCCGCGCGCATCCCCTCGACGTCCGCCGGGGACAGCCGGGGCACCGCCACCCGGGTGGCCAGTTCGTGCATCGCGCCGACCACGGCCGCCGCGTCCCGTACGTCGGCCGCCACCACCGGGGTCACCCGGGTGTAGCTCTGCGGCTTGCTCTCCAGCAGCCCCTCGTCGACGAGCCGGGCGAACGCCTCCCGCACCGGCGCCCGCGACAGCCCGAGCCGCCCGGCGAGATCGGCGTCGCGCACGACCGCGCCGGGGGCGATGTCCCCGGCCACGATGGCGTCCCGGATCGCCGCGCAGGCGCGGTCCCTGAGCAGAGTGCGCGGCACGGTCTCCATGAACTGAAATGTTAGATATCAGTTGCCCGGGCACGCAAGGCTCCGGTGCGGCCAGGCGAGTAGACGACCGGTCGTACACTCGGCCTCATGGGACGGACCAGCGATGCCCGCGAGAAGATCCTCAGCTCCGCGCGGTCACTGATCGAGCTGCGCGGCTACTCGGCGCTGGGCGTGGCCGAGATCTGCAAGGCGGCCGGGGTGCCCAAGGGCAGCTTCTACTACTTCTTCGAGTCCAAGGAAACTCTCGCGCTGACCGTCGTCGACGAGCAGTGGGCCGAGCAGCGGCGCGCGTGGGAGCGGGTGCTGCGCGGCGAGGCGGCGCCGCTGGCCCGGCTGCGTCTGCTGTTCGAGGAGACCGAGGCCGGGCAGCGCGCGGGACAGCGGAACTGCGGCACCGTGGCGGGGTGCCTGTTCGGGAACCTCACCCTGGAGCTGAGCAACCGGACCGAGGCCGTCCGCGACCGCCTCCAGGAGATCTTCGAGGCGCAGGTCGAGATGGTCGAGTCGGTCGTCGCCGAGGCCCTCGGGCGCGGCGAGGTCGCGGTGACCGACACCCGGGCGGCCGCGCGGGCCGTCGTCGCGCAGCTCGAGGGGCAGGTCATGTTCGCCAAGCTCTACAACGACACCGACCGGCTCGGCCTCCTGTGGACGAACTGCCTGGCCCTGCTGGGAGCCCCCGCGCCGCGGGTCGGCACGGCCGGCGCCTGACCCGACCGGCCCCGGCCGCGCGAGCCGTCAGGGCGTGTCGGCGGCGTGGTGCGGGCCGGGGTCGTTGGGGTGGGGCTGGAGGGCGGTGACGGTGAGGGTCATCCACGGGCGCAGGGGCAGCGTCCCGAGCACCTTCTCGTGCAGCTCCGCCTCGTCGGCGGCGCGCCAGACGCCGATGCTGCGCAGTTCGCCGACCGGCCGCCACAGCCGGGCCAGGTGACCGGAGGCCGCCAGTTCGCGGGCCCGGACGGCTTCGGCGGCGCGCCGTGCGTCGACCACGTCCTGCCCGGTGCCCTCGGGGACGGTGGTGGTGATCTCGACGAGGAACTCTCGCATGGTCCTTCTCCGCTCGACGGGGACGACGGCGGCGGATCGCGGCGGCCGGACGCCGTCGCGCTCGCCCACCCCCATCGTCCGCCCGCCGCCGCGCGGGCGACCACGTCCGCCTTCCTCCCTGCTGGGAGGAGCAGCCTCCTACCGGCCCGCCCCGACGTAGCATGGCGGGCGTGGAGCTGCGCCAGCTGCGGTATTTCGTCGCGGTCGCCGAGGAACTGAACTTCGGACGGGCCGCCGCGCGGCTCCTGATCGCCGGTCCGTCCCTGTCCCAGCAGATCAAGGCGCTGGAACGCGACCTCGGCGTACGCCTCTTCGACCGCGACCGCCGGTCGGTCTCGCTCACCCCGGCCGGCGCCGACCTGCTGCCGCACACGCGCGCCCTGCTGGAGCGGGCCGACGACCTGCGCGGCCGCGCCCGTCGGCTGTCCGGCTCGCAGGCGGTACGCCTCGGGTACGTCAACTGGCTCCCGGCGGACCTGGCCCGGCGCACCGCCCCCGTGGCGCGGGTCCACGTCGACGCGTGGGTCGCGCCCTCGCACACGCAGGCCGCCCGGGTGGCCGACGGCAGCCTCGACCTCGCCGTGTGCTGGGTACGCGACGACGACCTGAAGCGGCTCGGGCTGCGGGCCCGGCTCCTGGGCGCCGACCGGCTGTACGCCGTCGCCAGGAGCACCGACGCCGGCGGATCGTCCGCCGCGCCCCCCGTGGCCGCCGGGGACACCGACGTCCTGATCGACGACGACGTCACCTCCTGGGCGTCCTGGAACGAGTACGCCGAGGAGCTGACCCGGGCCACCGGGGCCCGGGCGGTGCGCATCTCCGACGGGGCCGTGACCGGTCCCGCCTTCTTCGACCACGTACGGCGCTGCCGCCGTCCCGTCCTCAACTCGCCCAAGGGGCAGACGACCCCGCTGCCGTCCGACCTGGTGCGCCGCGAGGTGGTCACGCCGGCGGTGTACTGGACCTGGTCCCTGGTGCGGCGGGAGAGCGAGGAGCGGGCCGGGGTCCTGGGCGTCGTCGACGCGCTCTGCGACGGCGTCGGCGCGGACGACCTCGGCATCCATGCCCCGGACGCCTGGCTGCCCGCCGACGATCCGTACACGCTCCCCTGCTGACCTGCGCTGGGAGCCTGCTCCTCCCAGGCCGGAGGAAACAGGTCCCGGGCAGGGCCCTCCCGGGCTTTGACGCCGCCCGGCGACCGGCCTACGTTCAAATAGTCGACCGGTCGGCTAGTGACCGGTCATCGCGTTCCCTCGGAGGAGATCACCATGAGCGTTCAGCAGCAGAAGGTCGCCGTCGTCACCGGCGCGTCGCAGGGCATCGGCGCCGCGCTGGTCGACGCCTACCGCAAGCTCGGCTACGCCGTCGTCGCCACCTCACGCACCATCGCGCCCGCCGACGACGTCGACCTCGTCACCGTCCGGGGCGACATCGCCGACCCGGCCACCGCCGTGCGCGTCGTCGCGACGGCCGTGGAACGGTTCGGCCGGATCGACACGCTGGTCAACAACGCGGGCGTGTTCGTCGCGAAGCCCTTCACCGACTACACCGCGGACGACTACGCCACCGTGACCGGCGTGAACCTGACCGGGTTCTTCCACCTCACCCGGCTCGCCGTCGAACGGATGCTGGCCCAGGGCGGCGGGCACATCGTCACCGTCACCACCAGCCTGGTCGACAACGCCGACGCCAGGGTCCCCTCCGTCCTGGCCTCGCTGACCAAGGGCGGTCTCCAGTCCGCCACCAAGTCCCTCGCCGTCGAGTACGCCACCCGGGGCATCCGGGCCAACGCCGTCTCGCCGGGCACCATCAAGACGCCGATGCACGCCGAGGAGACGCACGACTTCCTCGCCGCCCTGCACCCGGTCGGCCGGATGGGCGAGCAGAGCGACATCGTCGACGCGGTCGTCTACTTGGAGAACGCCCCGTTCGTCACCGGCGAGATCCTCCACGTCGACGGCGGCATGAGCGCCGGCCACTGACCGGCGGACAGGAGCACAGCGATGAGCAGCGGTACGACGGACGGCGCAGCGGTCCTGCGCGACGTCCTGGACCGGTGGAAGGCCGCGGTGGACGCGCACGAACCCGGGCGGGTCGCCGACCTCTTCACCGAGGACGCGATCTTCCAGGGCCTGCGCCCCTACAGCACGGGAAGGCCGGGAGTCGCGGCCTACTACGACTCCCAGCCCCTCGGCATGACGGCCGACCACCGGCTCGTCGAGACCCGGCGCCTCGCCGACGACGTGGTCCTCGGCTACGCGCACGTGGAGTTCTCGTTCACCGACCGGCCCGCGATCGCCGTGCACCTCGGCGTTCTGCTGAGGCGCGAGGACGGCGACTGGCGCATCGCCCATTACCAGGTCTCGCGGCTCGGCCCGGGCTGAGCCGGACCCGGCCGCCGCTCAGGCCGCCCACGGCCACCGGGTGTCGTCGGCGGCCTCGAGCAGCGGCACCATCCGGAAGGCGGCGTCCGACAGTCCGCCGAAGGTGTGGCGGTTCCCCTTGCCGGACGGGCCGTGGCCCGCCCGGTGGCCGGCCAGGTTCCAGGTGTAGACCGGCACGTGCGCCGGGACCTGGTCGGTCGGCTCGCCGTGACGGCTCGCCGCGTACTGCTCGTCGGTGACGATCAGCACCCGGTCGTGGCCGCGGTAGTGCCGGCGCACGGCCTCGGTGGTGTCCGTGCCACCGAGGTCTCCGAAGCGCTCCAGAATCTTCAGCATCGACTCCTCCTCACGGAACGTGATCTTGTTGCTGGTGGTGCCGAACTCGACGAGGTCGGCGTCGGCCGCCCGCAGCGCGAGCGCCGTGCCGAAGATCGCCGCCGCGTCGGCCCGGTTGAGCTCGGAACGGTCCGACAGCCGCGCGTAGAACATCGACCCGGACCGGTCGACGAGCACCAGCGTCCGGCCGGGCAGCGCGGGCACATTGGCCAGCGAGTGGCCGAGCGCCCGCTCCAGCGGGTAGGCCCAGCGCAGCGACGGCGCGTGCTGGTACGCGGCGAGGTACCGGAAGGGGAACTGCCGCGAGCGCGCGACCTCCGCCGGGTCGCTGATCTTCGCCGCCACCCGCGCCGCGACCTCGTCGGAGACTCCCGCCTCGTCGAAGTTGCGCAGGTTCCGCGTCAGGGCCATCGCCCCCATCGTCGGAATGACCGCCTCCCAGGCCGCCTTGTCCATCGGCCCCTGGAGCCAGCCCGCCAGCGCCTCCCAGGTCATGCCCGCCTCGGCCAGGCGCCGCGCGCCGCCCGCTCCGGTCACGACCCTGCGCCGCTTGGCGGGCCGCAGCGCCATCAGGTCGCGGTGCGCCGCGAGCGCGGGCAGCGACCTGGGCACCACGGCCGTGTCGGGGTGGTGCCGGCGGTCGAGGGCGTACCGGAACAGATCGCCCTGCCACGGCTTGGCCGGGTCCGGCGCGGCGTGCACCAGGTTGAGGATGTCGCCGAAGCGGTAGCCCTTCGAGGCCGTGTCGTACTTCAGCAGCGACTTGCCGTGGTAGAGCCGCCGCACGGCGTCGGCGACACCGCGCTTGACGGGCTTGGGGAGGGCGCGGCCGTACGTCGCCGTCCAGTACGCCAGCAGCTCGCCGGGCTCGTCCGGACGCTGGAGCACGGAGTCCACGACCCGCCGGTTCGAGGGTCCGTCGGTGACGCCCGCCGCCAGCCGCGCGTGCACGTACTCGGCGGCGCCCACGATCGCGGCGGTGCGGAGGTTGCCCTCGCCACGCAGCCAGCCGAGCAGGCCGGCCGTCCAGGACGGGTCGTCGACGGCGAGCTCGCGCACCAGCTTCGTGAAGCGGTCGTCGCGGGCCACGCCGGTCTCGTAGAAGGTCTGCTGGGAGACGAAGTGGGCGACGGCCAGCAGGAAAAGCTCGGAGCGGGCGTCCCGCTCGTGGCCCCGGCCGCCCTGATGGGTGCGGAGCATCCGGCCCGTGGTGGTCACGGGCGATACGGGCTGCGGCTTACGGGCACGGACATTGAAGCGCGCCATGGTGAATTCCCCCGAATTCATTGTTCATTCAGTCGTGCATCGGGAGAGGCGCAGCAAAAGGAAGGTGCCCGAGATCAGGGGTCGGCGACGGACTTAGCCAGATGCTCTGCCGACTGAGCTACACCGACCTGAAGCCGATGACGGGACTCGAACCCGCGACCGTCCGATCCAATGAAGTAACCGTTGCCTGCGCACCGGGCACCCACCACATGCTGCGCCTCCCGAGATAAATTCGGCGGCGGCCTGGATTTCTATGGCAAAGAAGGAGCCGCAGCCCGCGCACCGGGAGGTGCTGTGAAATTGTGGTGTCCAGAGATCGAAGCCGGCGGAACCGACAAGGTGCTCTAACCCCTGAGCTACACCGGCGCGTTGTACCGGTGGCGGGACTCGAACCCGCGGCCGCCCCATTATCAGTGGAAGTAGGTCCTGCCTTCGCACCTGGACGTGCACCACTTTAGGAGGGCGGCCGCGGATCGAGCGAGTGAATTAACTACCGTGCGGTGTTCAGCGCTTCTGGCGCTTCCACGGCCCCGTGATCGCGAGCATGATGCCCGGGGTCTGGATGTTGGCGAACAGGGTGTGGCCGTCGGGCGAGAAGGTGACTCCGGTGAACTCGCTGTATTCCGGCTCCTCCGCGGTGCCGATGTTCAGTTCGTTGCGGGCGATGGGGTAGGTGCGGCCGCTGTCGGTGGCGCCGAACAGGTGCTGGACGCCCTCGCCGTCCTCGGCGATGACGAGACCGCCGTACGGGGAGACGGTGATGTTGTCGGGGCCGTCGAAGGCGCCGTCCACGGACGGGTCGGGGTTCACGCCGAGCAGCACCTTCAGGGTCAGGGTGCGGCGCTTGGGGTCGTAGAACCAGACGGCGCCGTCGTGCTGGACGGGGCTCTCGTCACGGGCGTAGGACGAGACGATGTAGGCGCCGCCGTCGCCCCACCACATGCCCTCCAGCTTGCGGGCGCGGGTGACCTGGCCGTCGGTGAACTGCTTGCGGACGGACACCGACCGGGCGTCGCGGTCGGGGACGTCGATCCAGTCGACGCCGTAGACCGTGCCGATCTTCGTGGCGCGGGAGAGGTCGTCGACGAACTTGCCGCCCGAGTCGAAGCACTTGAAGGCCTGCAGGACGCCGGCGTCGTCGGCGAGGGTGCGCAGCTTGCCCCGGCCGTGCCGGAAGCCAGCCGGCGGCGTCCAGCGGAAGAGCAGGCCGTTCGGGCCGGAGGCGTCCTCGGTGAGGTACGCGTGGCCGCGCCGGGGGTCGATGACGACCGCCTCGTGGGCGTACCGGCCGAACGCCTTGATCGGCTTGGGGTCGCGGTTGGCGCGGCGGTCCTCGGGGTCGACCTCGAAGATGTAGCCGTGGTCCTTGGTCATGCCGTTCTGGCCGGCCTTGTCCTCGGTCTCCTCGCCGCTGAGCCAGGTGCCCCAGGGGGTGCTGCCGCCCGCGCAGTTGGTGGAGGTGCCGGCGATGCCGACCCACTCGGCGACATGGCCGCCGGGGCGCACCTCGACGACCGTGCAGCCGCCGGCCGCCGCCGGGTCGTAGACCAGGCCCTCGGTGAGCGGGACCGGGTACGGCCAGCTCGCGCGCGGGCCCTTCAGCTCGTGGTTGTTGACGAGCAGGGTCGCGCCGCGCGGGCCGCGGAAGGTGGCGGTGCCGTCGTGGTTGGACGGCGTGATCTCGCCGGACTCCAGCTTGGTCCTGCCGCTGTACGTGATGACGCGGTACTCGAATCCGGCGGGCAGCGCGAGGATGCCGTCGGGGTCGGGCAGCAGCGGTCCGTAGCCGACCCCGTGGTGCCCGGCGGCCGACGCCCCCTCCGCGTCCGCGGTGTCCGCCGCGGACGCGGTCTCCGTGGACGCGAGGGCGTTCGGCGCGGTGGCGAGGGCGCCTACGCTGCCCGCCAGCGCGACCCCGGCACCGGTGATCGCGGATTTTCTGGCGAAGTCCCTGCGGGTGAGCGACATGGTGTCTCCTGAGACGCGGTGGAAGGCCGTGGAGGGTGGCGGACCTCGGTTCGGCGTCACCGTCCCGCCCATGCCTGAACGGGAGTTGAACGGAGGGCGACTTCAGGGGACCCCCTTCCGTGAATCCGTCCTGATCAGGCCACAGGGACCCCCGGGCGACCGCGTCGCGGGAGACTCATCCGCCCTGTTGCGACCGCGCCTTGAACGCCGCCTTGCGTGCTTCCTTCGCGATGCGCTTGTCCGGATGCAGCCGTCCCATCGCCTCCAGGACGTCCGGGGTCGCCGGGTGGTCGACCCGCCAGGCCGCCGAGAAGAACCCGCTGTGCTGCTGGGCCAGCCCCTCGACGAGGGCCTGCAGCTCCTCGGAGTTGCCCTCGGCGGCGAGCTGCGCCGCCACCGTGTCGATGGTGAGCCAGAAGACCAGGTCCTCGGAGGGCGCCGGCACGTCCGTCGCGCCGAGCTCGCTGAGCCAGACGCGGGCGAGGCCGCCGAGTTCGGGGTCGTCGAGGACCTCGCGGACGGCGGGTTCGGCCTGGCCGCCGACGAGCGAGAGGGCCTGCTGGCAACGCAGTCGGCGCAGCGGGGCGCCGGGGTCCGAGCCGCGGGCGGCGGCCAGCAACTCCCTTGCGGCGTCCACGGGTTCACGGCGGACCAGCCACTGCTCGGTCTCGGCGAGGGCGGCGCGGGAGCCGTAGCCGGAGCTGCCGTCGAGGAGGACGTCGGCGCCCTTGTCGGCGAGGTCGCCGACGGCCGGGGCGTCGAAACCGGCCTCCAGCAGCCGGGCCCGCATCCCGTACACGCCGAGGGGGGTGAGGCGGACCATCCCGTAGCGGGAGACGTCGGCCTCGTCGAAGGAGGCGGAGGGCTCCTCCTCCGGGTCCGCCATCAGGTCCTCGTCGACGGGCCGGTAGGCGACGATCCCGATCGGCTCCAGGAGGCGGAACTGGTCGTCCAGCCGCATCATCGCGTCGGAGACCTGCTCCAGGACGTCGTTGGTGGGCTCGTCCATGTCGCCGGGGATGATCATCGACGCGGCGAGGGCGGGCAGCGGGACCGGGGCGTCGCCGGGGCCGTCCTCGCTGGCGGTGAGCAGGTAGAGGTTGCCGAGGACGCCGTCGAGGAACTCGGCCTCGGCCTCGGGGTTCCAGTCGAGCTGCGACAAATCGACCTCGCCGCCCTCGTCCATCGCCTCCATCAGCTCGTCGAGGTCGGGGACGGACGCGTCGGCGAGCACGGTCTCCAGGGCGCCGAGCCAGACGGCGAGGATGTCGTGCGGGGAACCGCCGGTCAGCAGGGCCAGGTCCTCGCCGGCCGTGACGGTGCCGGCCTCCTCGTCGACGACCTCCACGAGCCCGGCGTCCACGGCGACCCGCCAGGCCTCGCTCGCGTAGGCGGCGGCGTCGTCCCCGGTCAGCCCGAGCACCTCGGCGGCCGGCGCCAGCTGGTCCTCGACGAGTCCGCCCCCGGCGTCGACCCGGGTGCCGGGACCGGCCCAGCGGGCGAGCAGGGCGGCCCGGGACAGCAACGGCGTGGACAGCGCGTCGCGCGCCAGCTCCGCTTCGGGGTGCAGCCGCACCGGCGGGAGGGGGGAGCTGTCTGACATCTGCTGGTTCTCCTAGGGCGCGTGGTGCCACCGGCCCGCCGGGGGCACTGGGCCACTCAGCCTAGACGGGTATGGACCCATGCCGCCCGGTTCATCTCCCCGCCGGGCGGCGTACATGGCCGAAACCTTGACAAGTGGCGTGACCAGGCAGGAGATTGACGCGCGTAGAAATCCGATGGACATCTGTTCACCGTATTTTCTACGCGCGTCGCGTCCGCCTCGCGGATTGCGGCCCCGCTCCACGTCCGACCCTCGTTCCACGCTCCGCCCTCGTCCCGCGTTCCACTCTCGTCCCGCGTTCCACTCTCGTCCCGGCGCTCATGTACGTCCCCGGAGGGATTTCCGTTGCCGAGCAAGAAGTCCGCGCGTCTCGCCGCGCTCACCGTCGCCGCCGTCTGTTCCGCGGCCTCCACCGTCGCGCTCTCCGCGCCCGCGCACGCGGACACGGTGGCCGTCCATGACATCCAGGGCACGACCCGGCTGTCGCCGTACGCCGGCCAGGCGGTCACGGGTGTGGCCGGAATCGTCACCGGTGTGCGCACCTACGGCTCGTCCAAGGGCTTCTGGATCCAGGATCCGAACCCGGACGCGGACCCGGCCACCAGCGAGGGCGTCTTCGTCTTCACCAGTTCCACCCCGAAGGTCGCCGTCGGCGACTCGGTCACGGTCGGCGGCACGGTCTCGGAGTTCGTCCCGGGCGGCGCCTCGACCGGCAACCAGACGGTCACCGAGATCACCAAGCCGACGGTGACGGTCGTCTCGAGCGGGAACGCGGTCCCGGACCCGACGGTCGTGAACGCGACGTCGGTCCCGGCCGCCTACGCCCCCACCGGCGACGCCGCCGCGAGCAACTCGATCAACGGCCTCACCCTGCGGCCGGGCACGTACGCCCTGGACCACTACGAGTCCCTCGAGGGCATGAACGTCCAGATCGCCGACGCGCGCGTGGTCACCGCCACCGACCCGTACTCCGAGCTGTGGGTCACGGTGAAGCCGCGGGAGAACGCGAGCCGCCGCGGGGGCACGCTGTACGGCTCCTACACCTCGCAGAACACCGGCCGGCTGCAGATCCAGTCGCTCGGCGCGACGGCGGACTTCCCCGTCGCGAACGTCGGCGACTCGCTCACCGGCGTCACCGCGGGCCCGCTGGACTACAACCAGTACGGCGGCTACACCCTCGTCGCGAACCGGCTCGGCACGCTGAAGAGCGGCGGCCTGGAGCGGGAGACGACGCAGAAGCAGAAGAGGGGCGAGCTGGCGGTCGCGACGTACAACGTCGAGAACCTGGACCCCTCCGACGCCACCTTCGAGGAGCACGCCTCCGCGATCGTGAACAACCTGAAGTCGCCCGACATCGTGTCCCTGGAGGAGATCCAGGACAACAACGGCGCGACCAACGACGGCACGGTCGCCGCCGATGCGACGGTCGGCAAGCTGATCGACGCGATCGTGGCCGCGGGCGGCCCGGCGTACGACTGGCGCTCGATCGACCCGGCGAACAACACCGACGGCGGCGAGCCGGGCGGGAACATCCGTCAGGTGTTCCTGTTCAACCCGGAGCGGGTCTCCTTCACCGACCGCGCGGGCGGCGACGCGAGCACGGCCGTCGGGGTCACCAAGGTGCGCGGCAAGGCGCAGCTGACCGCCTCCCCCGGCCGCGTCGAGCCGGCCGACGCGGCCTGGGCGAGCAGCCGCAAGCCGCTGGTCGGCGAGTTCGTCTTCCGCGGCCGCACGGTCTTCGTGATCGCCAACCACTTCAACTCCAAGGGCGGCGACCAGGGCCTGACCGCGCAGTACCAGCCGGTGGTGCGCAGCTCGGAGACCCAGCGCCACCAGCAGGCGACGCTCGTCAACGCGTTCGTCAAGGACATCCTTGACACGCAGAAGAACGCGGACGTCATCGCGCTGGGCGACATCAACGACTTCGAGTTCTCCGGCACCGCCCAGCTCCTCGAGGGCGACGGCGAGCTGTGGTCGGCCATCAAGTCGCTGCCGAAGAGCGAGCGTTACACCTACGACTACCAGGGCAACCAGCAGGTCCTGGACCAGATCCTGGTGAGCCCGTCGATCCGGCGCGGCTGCGGCCTCGAGTACGACAGCGTGCACATCAACTCGGAGTTCCACGACCAGATCAGCGACCACGACCCGCAGGTGCTGCGCTTCGAGCCGTGACCCGTCCGGCCGCGGTCACCGGGGCCGGCTGAACACCTCGTCCAGCCAGCCCCGCCAGGCGGTCCCGTTCGCCTCGGCGTCGGCGTCCGGCGCGAAGTCGTGGACGCTGACGCCGACCGGGTAGCCCCAGTGGTTGCGGCCGAAGAAGCGGACGAGGGCGCTGTCGCCGCGCAGCCCGATGAAGTACGGGTCGCCGAAGTCGACCACGGCCTCGAGGAGTCGCCCCTCGGGGCCGTCGACCCGGACGCGCGCGCCCTCGGCCGCGCCGTCCGCGAGGCCCAGCGCCCGCGCCACGGCGGTGAGGGCGTCCGGCGCCTTGGACGCCTCCGGCCCGTCGAAGGTGACGAAGGCGACCGGACGGCCGTCGAAGTGCGTCAGGTACTCGCGCAGGGTGTGCAGGTAGAAGTCGGTGTGCCGGCCCGCCGCGTCGTACTGGTTGTCCCAGTCGTCGACGAAGATGCCGCTGTGCACATAGCGCACCCACGCGCGCTTGCCCTCGTCGCGCGGCTCGACGGTGTAGTCGAGCTGGTTGACGGTCTGCTCGGCGATGCCGTCGACGTTCTCGACCCGGTTGGTGTAGCGGTGCGGCGGGTCCCAGACGGTGACCGTGGACCCGAAGGGGCCCTTGCCGCCCTCGCGGGGCTCCGGCTCCTCCATCGGCCACAGCCAGCCGCCGGTCCCCGCGGTGAAGGCGTCCCACACCTGCTGTGGCGTGGCGTCGACCTCGAACTCGCGGGCGATCTCGAATTCCTTGGACATGGTGGGCTCCTGATCACTCACTGTCTGCTTCCGGGGTCGGAAGCGGGCGCCGCTCCGGAGACGGGAGCGGGGCAGGGGACGGGGACGGGGACGTGACGGTGGGATGGACGGCGACGACGATCCGGTGGTCGCGGCCGCTCTCGGCGTCGGGGGCGTCGTACTTGCGGATGAGCGCGCCGACGCCCGCCGTCAGCTCCTGGATGAACGCGGCCCGGTCCGCGGCCGAGGCGAAACGCACCTCGCCGTCCAGCGCGTAGGTCGCCAGGCCCTTGCGGGCCTTCGCGGCGCCGGTGATCAGCGAGCCGACGTCGCGCACCAGCCGGGCGCCGAGCGCGAGCAGCCAGCGCGCGGACAGCTGGTCCCGGAAGCGGTCCGGGTCCGGCTGCACCGGGGCGAGCGCGAGCGGCGAGATCACGTACGACGCCGCGGTCGCCCGCATCAGCCGCTCGGTGACGTTGCCCTTGCGGCGCTCACCGGCCAGTTCGACCAGGCCGTGCCGCTCCAGCGCCTTGAGGTGGTAGTTCACCTTCTGTCTCGGCAGCCCGACCTTGCCGGCCAGCATCGCCGCCGAGGCGGGTCCGGCCGCCAGTTCGGCGAGCAGCCTGGCCCGTACGGGGTCCAGGGAGACGGCGGCGGCCTCGGGGTCCTCGATCACGGTCACGTCCAGCATGCGTCCAGCGTCTCACCGAACACTTTTTTTGTCCAGGACAATCCAGTGTTCGGTGAGACCCCGGAACGGGACCGGCCACCCGCGTCCGCCCACGCGACCACGCGACCACGCGACCACGCGACCACGCGACCACGCGCGAGCAGACCGGACGCCGGGCGCCCGCGGTCCGTCAGCGGCGCCCCGCCCCGATAACGAAAGAGCCGGTCACGAGCGCGTTCGACGCTCGTGACCGGCACATCTGCCGCTTCGACCCAACGGGGCTTCGCCCGGGTGGTCGCCCGGACGGCCGTCGTCATGACCGTCCGGGCCGCGCCCCCTCGTGGCCGTCCTCCTGCTTCGCCCTGCCGCCTCGCTCTACTGCTTCGCCCTGCGTCGGCCGATCACCCCGGCCGCGACCAGCGCCACCGCCGCGGCGCCCACGATCACCACCGGCCCGGGGTGCCGGAGGGCGAAGCGCAGGGGTACGCGGACCGGGGCGGGCGCGGAGCGCTCCGCGGTGCGGCCCGTGCGGGCCGCTTTGTCCTGGAGGTCGTGACGGGCGTGCAGCGCGTGGTCCTGGGCGGTGCGGCCGACGCGGGCGGCGGCGTCCTGCACCGCGTGCTTCGCACGGACCCCTCGCCCGTGGGCCGTACGCCCCGCCCTCGTCCGAGCCGTGTGCCCCGCACGCCCGGCGCGTTCCTGGACGACGTGCCCCGCCCGTCCCGCCCGTTCCTGGACGACATGCCCCGCACGCCCGGCGCGTTCCTGGACGACATGCCCCGCCCGTCCCGCCCGTTCCTGCAGGTGGTAGCTCGCCTGGGACGCCGTGCTGCGCAACTGCACGGTCATCGCCCCGGCGCGGTCCATGAGGTCCGCGGCGCGGGCCCGGGTGCGGCCGCGGACGTCCGCCTTGGCCGCCAACTCCTCGACCGTGGCTCCCAGCCGGTGCCGGGTGCGCTCGATCTGCCGACGCAGGTCGGCCGCTGTCCTGTCCGTCATCGGTGTGCCCTTTCCCTGATCTCCTCGACATCGGCCCGGACGCTGCCGAGGGTCTCCTCGGGAGTGGGCGGTGCGGCGCGGCGCAGTTGGCCACGGCCGACCACGGCCAGCACGCCGGCGATCGCGAAGAGCACCGCCATCACGATGAGCGCCGCCGCCCAGACCGGCAGCGTCAGCGCGAGGGCGGCGACGGCCGCGCCCGCGAGGACGAGCAGACCGGCGTAGGCGAACGCGCCCGCGGCGCCGAGCAGGCCTCCGCCGCGCCCGGCGCGCCGCCCCTTCTCGGTGAACTCGTGCTTGGCGAGGGCCAGTTCCTGCCGTACGAGCCGGGAGAGCTGTTCGGTGGCCCGGCCGACGAGTTCGCCGACGCCCTGGTGCCCGTCGCCGTGCCGCCCGTCGCCCTGCTCCGCGTCGCCGTGCCGCCCGTCGCGGACGGGCCGGATGTCCGTGGTCCCGGTCACGGGGTTCCGCCTCCTCTGGTTCCGGAACCGTCCGAGTACCCCGGCCGCCCGTGGCTACCCCCGTGGCGAGGCGCGACCGGCACCATATCCGTACAGGAACACTTATCCATATAGCGTAGAAGAATTAAGTAGAGCTTCACCGTGGCGCGCCCGAGACTACCCGTATGACGACAGCCCGCACCACGCCACCGAGTCCGGCCGCCACCCCGACCGCCACGCCGTCCACCGCCCCCCGACCCGCCCCCGCCTTCGGCCGTGCGCTCTGCGCGATGGTCACGCCGTTCACCGGCGCCGGCGCGCTGGACCTCGACGGCGCGCGGCTGCTCGCCGAGCGGCTGGTGGCCGCGGGCTGCGACGGACTGGTGCTCTCCGGCACGACCGGTGAGTCACCGACCACGTCGGACGCCGAGAAGGCGGAACTGGTGGCCGCGGTCCGGGAGGCGGTGGGCGACGGGACGTCGATCGTGGCCGGGGTGGGCACCGCCGACACCCGCCACACCGTCGCACTCGCCCGGGCCGCCGAGAAGGCCGGAGCGGACGGGGTGCTCGTCGTCAGCCCTTACTGCAGCAGGCCTCCGCAGGACGCCCTGGAGGCGCACTTCCGGGAGGTCGCGGACCACTGCGGGCTGCCGGTGATGCTGTACGACATCCCCGGCCGCACGGGCACCCGGATCGAGCCGGACACCATGCTCCGGCTCGCCGAGCACCCCCGGATCGTCGCGGTCAAGGACTGTTCCTACGACTTCCTCGGCGCCCAGAAGGTGCTCTCCCGGACCGGGTTGGCGTATTACGCGGGCTGCGAGGAGCACCACCTCGCGCTGTACGCGGTGGGCGGGTCCGGCTACGTGAGCACGGTCGCGAACGTGGTGCCGGACCGGCTCCGGTCCGTCCTGGACGCGTTCGACGCGGGCGACACCTCCCGGGCCGCGCGGCTCCAGCAACAGGCCACGGAACTGATCGAGTCGATGATGGCCTCGGGTCTGCCCGGAACCG
Source organism: Streptomyces sp. 3330 (assembly GCF_031456635.1). NCBI lineage: Bacteria > Bacillati > Actinomycetota > Actinomycetes > Kitasatosporales > Streptomycetaceae > Streptomyces > Streptomyces sp. 3330. The sequence goes on along the minus strand of NZ_JAVDVA010000033.1, from coordinate 22,032 downwards.
TCACGGCCAAGGGGCTCCTGGGCGACCTGGGCCTGCCCGCCGGTCCGGTCAGGGCTCCGCTGCGGCCCGCCGACCGGGGGACGGTCGACGCGCTGCGCGCGGCCTACGAGCGACTCGTCGCCCGACCGGCAGCCTGAGCGCCGGGCGAGGGCCGGTCGGCGGTCGGCGGTCGGTCAGCGGTCCCCAGAGCCCGGCGTCCGGCGTCCGGCGTCCGAGGGTGTCGTCGTGGGTCGTCCGGAAGTCGCCGAGCGGGACGACCTTGCCGTTGCCGGGGACCCGGGGACCGGACTCCGCGCCCGCCCCTGTCCTCCGGAGACGCGGACCGCCCGCCCCGCCCGCTGCGGTGCCCCCGCACGAAATTCCACCGGCCTCCCGGACGGGCTCGCGTACGGTGAGCCCATGAGCCGGCCGCTGCTCTACCTCGACGTCGACGGACCCCTCAACCCGTACGCCGCCAAGCCCTCGAAGCGTCCCGCGGGCTATACGACCGTCCGGGCGTCCGTGGGCCGTGAGCGGCCGCTGCGCGTCTGGCTGCACCCGGGCCACGGAGCCGCCCTGCTCCGCCTGCCGTACGAACTGTGCTGGGCGACCACCTGGATGGCCCAGGCCAACCGCTGGATCGCGCCGGTGGTGGGGCTGCCCGAGCTTCCGTACGTCGATTTCGGCGAGGCGCTGTTCGCCCACCGGCCCGACGGGGTCCACTGGAAGACGGAGGCGATCGTCGCCCACGCGGCGGGCCGCCCCTTCGCCTGGGTGGACGACGAACAGTCCCCCGCCGACACGGCCTACGTCACCGCCCACCACCCGGCCCCGGCCCTCCTGCACCACGTGAGTCCCCGACTCGGCCTGCGCGAGGAGGACTTCACGGCCCTCACGGAATGGGCGGCGGGCCTGCCCGTGAGGTGACGCGCGGTCGGCGCTGGCAGGTCACCGCTTGGCCATCGACGAATCCCGACCGTCGGTCGGGCCCCGGAGGTGATTCCGGGCCGCCCGCGACAGGTCGGGGAGGCGGCCATTCCCTTCGGAGCTGGAACCCCCGGAAGCCGACCGCGCGTTCGCGACCCCGGCCGCAGGCACTGACAACGGACCTGCGGGGCCCGCGCGGGAGGCCGAAGGTGCCACCGCCACACGCGAACGCCCTCCCGGACCGCGCCGGGGCGGTCCGGGAGGGCGTTCGAGGATGATCGGCTGTGGCGATGGCCAGTCAACGCCGACGATCAGTCATGGCAATGATCAGTTGTGGCTGTGCAGGATCTCGTTCAAACCGCCCCATACCGCGTTGTTCGGGCGGGCCTCGACCGCGCCGGTGACCGAGTTGCGGCGGAAGAGGATGTTCGAGGCGCCCGAGAGGTCGCGGGCCTTGACGATCTGGCCGTCAGGCATGGTGACCCGGGTGCCCGCGGTGACGTAGAGACCGGCCTCGACCACGCACTCGTCGCCGAGGGCGATGCCGACGCCCGCCTCGGCGCCGATGAGGCAGCGCTCGCCGATGGAGATGATGACGTTGCCGCCGCCGGACAGCGTGCCCATGGTGGAGGCGCCGCCGCCGATGTCCGAGCCGTCGCCGACGACGACGCCCGCGGAGATGCGGCCCTCGACCATCGAGGTGCCGAGCGTGCCCGCGTTGAAGTTGACGAAGCCCTCGTGCATGACGGTCGTGCCCTCGGCGAGGTGGGCGCCGAGGCGGACCCGGTCGGCGTCGGCGATCCGGACGCCCTTCGGCGCGACGTAGTCCGTCATGCGCGGGAACTTGTCGATGGACGTGACCTGGAGGTGCAGGCCCTCCGCGCGGGCGTTCAGGCGGACCTTCTCGACGTCGTCCACGGCGACCGGGCCGAGCGAGGTCCAGGCGACGTTGGCGAGGTGGCCGAACATGCCGTCCAGGCTCTGCCCGTGCGGCTTCACGAGCCGGTGGGACAGCAGGTGCAGGCGCAGGTAGACGTCGTGCGCGTCGAGCGGCTTGTCGTCGAGCGAGGCGATGACCGTGCGGACCGCGACCACCTCGACGCCCCGGCGGGCGTCCGGACCGACCGCCTTCGCCGCGCCCTCGCCGAGCAGCTCCACGGCCTTCTCGGCGGACAGCCGCTCGGTGCCGGACGGGCCGGGCTCGGCGACGAGCGCGGGCGCGGGGAACCAGGTGTCGAGAACAGTGCCGTCGGCGGCGATCGTGGCGAGGCCGGCGGCCGCGGCGCCGGTGGTGCGGGGAACAGTCGTGTCGGTCATGAGGGCAACCTAACCGGCGGGGGGCCGCGGAGGCCAACCCGCACAGCGGTGTCTCAGGACGCGGGCCGCGCACCCCTGCGGACCTGGTGAGTTTCTCTTGGGAACCAACTGTGCCAGCATGGCCGTCAGCGACGGGAGGAGGCCCATGGCCCGCAGGACGAGCCTGGAGGATTCCGGCTGCGCCATCGCGCAGGCGCTGGACGTCGTCGGGGACTGGTGGACCCTGCTGATCGTCCGCGACGCCGCGCGCGGCGTGCACCGCTTCGACGAGTTCCAGCGTGAACTCGGTCTGTCCCGGAAGGTGTTGACCGAGCGGCTGCGGCTGCTCGTCGAGGCGGAGGTGCTCGCGCGGGTGCCGTACCAGGAGCGCCCGGTGCGCCACGAGTACCGTCTCACCCCGCGCGGCCGGGCCCTGCTGCCCGTCCTGGTCGCCCTCCAGGACTGGGGCGACGCCTGGGTCCTGGGCGACGGCGGCACCACGGCCACGACCGAGCAGGCGTCCGCTGAGGCCCGGCGCGTGCACGCGCTGACCGGCACCCGGCTGCCCGGTGTCCGGCTGGTCGACGACCACGGAACGCCGCGCGACCCGGTCGCCGACGACGCGCTCCACACCGTCCTCTACTGCTTCCCCGGCGCCTACGCCCGCCCCGACGCCTACCCGCCGGGCTGGACGGACATCCCGGGCACCCCGGGCTGCACGCTGGAGTCCCGCACCTACCGCGACCGGTTCGCCGCGTTCCGCGGGGCGGGCGCGGCGGTGCACGGGGTGTCCACCCAACGCCCGGACGAGCAGCGCGCGTTCGCACGGGAGGAGCGACTGGGCTTTCCGCTGCTGTCCGACGCCGAGTTGACGTTGATCACCGCGCTGCGGCTGCCGACGTTCCGGGCGGCGGGGGCGAGCCGGCTGAAACGGCTGACCCTGGTCGTGGACCGGGAACGGGTCGTGCGGCACGTGCAGTATCCGGTGACGGACGTGGCGGGAAGCGTCGAGGAGGCGCTCAGCGTCGTCCGGCGCCTGGCCGAGGACGCCGACCCGGAGGGGAATCGGGGGTAGGAGCGGCCGAGGAGCCTGGCGAGGCGGTGGGGCCGGACGCGGTGGGGCCGGACGCGGTGGGGATGAGCCGGGTCAGCGCTTCTCGCGCGTACTCCTCGTCGTAGGGCGTGTCCGTCAGCAGCACCTGGAGACAGATCCCGTCCATCAGCGCGACCAGCGCGCGTGCGGTGAGCGGGTCGACGTGTCCGGCGAGGAGGGCGGCGAGGTCCTCGGCCCACTCGGCGGCCACCGGGCGCAGCGCGGGCCGCCGCAGCGCGGCCAGGTACAGCTCGTACTCCAGCTCGACGCCGGTGCGCTCGCCGGCCAGCCATTCGCCGAGCATTCCGGCCAGTTCGGCCGGCAGGTCGAGGCGGGTGTCCGTCAGCCCGCCGTGCGCCGCGACCGCTTTGGCGAAGCCCTCGTTGGCCTGGCGCAGGGCGGCGATCATCAGTTCGTCGAGCGTGGCGAAGTGGTAGGTGGTGGAACCGAGGGGTACGTCCGCCTCGGCGGCGACCGAGCGGTGGGTCAGCCCGGCCAGCCCCTTCTCCCCGACGACCCGGATCGCCGCGTCGATGATCCGCTGCCGCCGCTCGGGGTCGTGGCGCCGGGGCATCAGTGCGCACCTCCCAGGTTCAGGACGACCACTCCCCCGACGATCAGCAGGATCCCGAGGACCTTGGTGAGCGTCAGGGACTCCCCGAACAGGGCCAGCCCTATGACGGCGATGGCCGCGGTGCCGACGCCGGCCCAGATCGCGTACGCCGTGCCGATGCCGACGGTCTTGAGGGTCTGGGCGAGGAGCAGGAAGGAGACGACGTAGCCGCAGGCCGTCAGCAGCGACGGCCAGAGCCTGCTGAAGCCGTCGCTGTACTTCATGGCCGTCGTCGCGGCCACCTCGGCGGCGATGGCGCCGGCGAGCGTCAGGTATCCCATGTGTACGAGCGTACACAGCGATACGTACACCTGTACACATCGAGGCCTGCCGTTGCCGCGCCCGACTCCCCGCACGCTGCTCCCCCGCCCGCGTCCCCATCCGCCCCCGACCCGCATCCCCGGCCGCTCCCGACCCGCGTCCCCTGCCCGGCTCCCCTCCCCCGTCGCCCGCGCCCCGTCGCCCCCTCACCCCAAGTCCCCCCAAGTCGCCGCGAAGCCGGAGGGGTTGGCGCCGGGAAGTCGAAAGCGTTATGGAAAGCGCTCGCCCAAACGGATGAACGTGAGCCACAGGTTCCACTACTGTTTCACCGTTCACACACCGGGTCATCGCAGCCGCGGCCGCCGTCAGGGACGCCGCTGGAGGAACAGCGCATGCCAGACAACAAGTCCCGGCCCCCTCAGGAACAGCCCTGGGAGAGCGGCTGGGCCCCGGACACCTCCCGGGCACCCGGAACACGGCGCCTCTGGCTGGCCGGCGGTCTCGCCGTGGCCACCATCGTCGCGTGCGTGACCGCGATCGCCATGAACGACAAGCCTGTTGACGACACGTCGGACGCGCGTGGGGGACAGACGATGTCGGACGAGGAGACGGGGGGCGGCCTGATCTCCTTCGCCACCCCCTCCGCGAGCGCGTCGGCGACACCGACGGGGAAGAAGAGCACACCCGCGTCCGCGTCCGCGTCGCCGAAGGCCTCCGCCTCCCCCGGTACCCAGGGCAGTGCGACGCCCCACGCCCCGGCCGGGCCGTCCGCCTCGTCGACGACGACGCAGCCGGCTCCGGAGCCGGCCTCGGTCCGGCGCTCGGTCCGCTCGGTCAACTACCCCGACCGCTACTGGCACGTGAGCGGCGGCCTGGTGAAACTCGACCAGGTCGGCGGCTCGGAGTCCCGCGCGGACTCCACCTTCACCGTCGTGCAGGGTCTGGCCGACCGCTCCTGCTCCACCTTCGTCACGGCCGACGGGACGTACCTGCGCCACCGCGACTTCGTCCTGCGCGCCGAGCGCGACGACGGCTCGGCCCTGTTCGAGCAGGACGCCACCTTCTGCGCCGTCCCGTCCTCCCGGTCCTCCGGCGCGGTCATGCTGGAGTCGGTGAACTACCCCGGGCGCTTCCTGCGGCACAAGAACTTCGTGCTGCGCCTGGACGCGTACGGCCACGGCTCCGCGTCGCGCGAGGACTTCTCCTTCACCCTGGTGGACGGCCTGGCCTGAGCGCATGCGAAAGCGGCGGCACCCGGTGGGGGTGCCGCCGCTTTCACGTGCGGGGAAAGGCTCGGGCGGATCTCAGACGTTGAACCCGAGCGCGCGCAGCTGCTCGCGGCCGTCGTCCGTGATCTTGTCCGGGCCCCACGGCGGCATCCAGACCCAGTTGATGCGCAGTTCGTTGACCAGGCCGTCCGTGGCGGACTTCGCCTGGTCCTCGATCACGTCCGTCAGCGGACAGGCCGCCGAGGTCAGGGTCATGTCGATCGTCGCGATGTTCGCGTCGTCGATGTGGATGCCGTAGATCAGCCCGAGGTTGACGACGTCGATGCCCAGTTCGGGGTCGACGACGTCGTACAGCGCCTCGCGGACCTCCTCCTCGGAGGCCGGCTTCATCTCAACGGTCTCGGTCATGCCGTCTTCCTTTCGGCGTCGGCTCCGCCCAGGGCCTGGGCCGTCGCGTCCTTCCACGCCATCCAGCTGAGGAGGGCGCACTTCACCCGGGCCGGATACTTGGAGACGCCGGCGAACGCGATCGCGTCCTCCAGCACCTCCTCCATCGCGTCGTCGGGCTCGATCCTGCCCTTGGACTGCATCAGCTCCAGGAAGGTCTCCTGGATCTTCTGCGCCTCGGCCAGATCCTTGCCGACCAGCAGGTCGTTCAGGACGGAGGCGCTGGCCTGGCTGATGGAGCAGCCCTGGCCCTCGTAGCTGACGTCCTCGATCCTCGTGCCGTCGTACTTCACACGGAGGGTGATCTCGTCGCCGCAGGTGGGGTTCACATGGTGCACCTCGGCGTCGCCGTCGCGCAGACCACGCCCGTGCGGGTGCTTGTAGTGGTCCAGGATGACTTCCTGGTACATCGAGTCCAGCTTCACGGTCTCAGCTCACGCCCCTCAGCCGAAGAAGTTCCGTACGTGCTCCAGACCGTCGACCAGAGCGTCGATCTCGGCCGGCGTGGAGTACAGGTAGAACGACGCTCGTGTGGTCGCGGGAATTCCGTAGCGCAGGCAGACGGGCCGGGCGCAGTGGTGACCCACGCGGACCGCGATGCCCTGTTCGTCCAGCACCTGGCCCACGTCGTGCGGGTGGATGTCGCCGAGCGTGAAGGAGATCGCCGCGCCCCGGTCCTCGGCCGTCGCCGGACCGATGATCCGCAGGCCGGGAACCTCGCTGAGGCGCCGCACCGCGTACTCGGTGATGGCGTGCTCGTGGGCGAGGATCTTGTCCATGCCGATCGAGGACAGGTAGTCGATGGCCGCGCCCAGACCGACCGCCTGCGCGATCGGCGGGGTGCCCGCCTCGAACTTGTGGGGCGCCGGGGCATACGTCGACGAGTGCATCGACACCGTCTCGATCATCTCGCCGCCGCCGAGGAACGGGGGCAGGTCCTCGAGCAGCTCCTGGCGGCCCCAGAGGACGCCGATGCCGGTCGGGCCGCACATCTTGTGGCCGGTGAAGGCCACGAAGTCGGCCTGGAGCGCCTGTACGTCCATCGGCATGTGCGGCGCGGCCTGCGAGGCGTCGATCAGGACCAGGGCCCCGACCTCCTGCGCACGGCGCACTATCGCCTCGACCGGGTTCACGGTGCCGAGGATGTTCGACACCAGCACGAAGGAGACGATCTTCGTCTTCTCGGTGATGATCTCGTCGATGTTCGACAGGTCGAGCCGGCCGTCGTCGGTCAGGCCGAACCACTTCAGCTTCGCGCCGGTGCGCTGCGAGAGCAGCTGCCACGGCACGATGTTGGAGTGGTGCTCCATCTCCGTGATGACGATCTCGGTCTCGGAGTCGACCCGGTAGGGCTCGTCGGCCCAGCCGAGCATGTTCGCCACGAGGTTGAGCGACTCGGAGGCGTTCTTGGTGAAGATCACCTCGTCGCGGCTCGGCGCGTTGATGAACGCGGCGACCTTGTCGCGCGCGCCCTCGTACAGCGCCGTGGCCTCCTCGGCGAGCACATGCACACCGCGGTGGACGTTGGCGTTGTAGCGCTCGTAGTACTCGTTCAGGGCGTCCAGCACCTGGCGCGGCTTCTGCGAGGTCGCCGCGTTGTCCAGGTACACGAGCTTCCGCCCGTCGTGGACCTGCCGGTCCAGGATGGGGAAGTCCTTGCGGATCGCCTCGGTGTCGAGGAGGCCCGGCAGCTGTGTCACGCGGATACGCCACCCTTCGTGTATGCCTCGTAGCCCTCGTTCTCCAGCTTGTCGGCGAGCTCGGCGCCGCCGGACTCGACGATGCGGCCGGCCGAGAAGACGTGGACGAAGTCGGGCTTGATGTAGCGCAGGATGCGCGTGTAGTGCGTGATCAGCAGCGTGCCGACCTCACCGGTCTCGCGGACGCGGTTGACGCCCTCGGAGACGATGCGCAGGGCGTCGACGTCCAGACCGGAGTCCGTCTCGTCGAGGATCGCGACCTTCGGGCGGAGCAGCTCCAGCTGGAGGATCTCGTGGCGCTTCTTCTCACCGCCGGAGAAGCCCTCGTTGACGTTGCGCTCGGCGAAGGAGGTGTCCATGTTGAGGCGCTCCATGGCCTCCTTGACCTCCTTCACCCAGGTGCGCAGCTTGGGGGCCTCGCCGCGGATGGCGGTGGCGGAGGTGCGCAGGAAGTTCGACACGGAGACGCCGGGGACCTCGACCGGGTACTGCATGGCGAGGAACAGGCCCGCGCGGGCGCGCTCGTCGACGGACATCTCCAGGACGTCCTCGCCGTCGAGCAGCACGGTGCCGCCGGTGATCGTGTACTTCGGGTGGCCCGCGAGGGAGTAGGCGAGCGTCGACTTGCCGGAGCCGTTCGGGCCCATGATGGCGTGCGTCTCGCCCTGCTTCACGGTGAGGTCGACGCCCTTGAGGATCTCCTTCGTGGCGTTGTCGGCCTCGACGGTGACGTGCAGGTCTCGGATTTCAAGCGTTGCCATGGGTGCCTCAGGACTCCTGGGTGAGGGAGACGAGCACGTCGTCCCCTTCGATCTTTACGGGGTATACGGGGACGGGGCGCGTCGCGGGAAGGCCGGACGGCTTGCCGGTGCGGAGGTCGAAGCTGGAGCCGTGCAGCCAGCACTCGATCTGACAGTCCTCCACCTCGCCCTCGGAGAGCGAGACGTTCGCGTGGGAGCAGATGTCGTGGATGGCGAACACCTCCCCCTCGGTACGGACGACCGAGACCGGCGTGCCGTCGAGTTCCACCCGCGTCGGAGTGTCCTCCTCGAGCTCGCTCAGCCCGCAGGCGCGTACGTAGGCCATCAGACGGTGGCCTCCAGCTCGGTCTCGATCCTGGCGAGCAGGCGCTCCTCGATGTCGTCGACACCGATCTGCTGGACCAGCTCGGCGAAGAAGCCGCGGACCACCAGGCGACGGGCCTCGTCGGCCGGGATGCCGCGGGCCATCAGGTAGAACAGCTGCTCGTCGTCGAAGCGGCCGGTCGCGGAGGCGTGCCCGGCGCCGACGATCTCGCCGGTCTCGATCTCCAGGTTCGGCACCGAGTCGACGCGCGCGCCGTCCGTGAGGACGAGGTTGCGGTTCATCTCGTAGGTGTCGGTGCCCTCGGCCTTGGCCTCGATGAGCACGTCACCGATCCACACGGCGTGCGCGCCCTCGCCCTGCAGGGCGCCCTTGTAGACGACGTTGGACTTGCAGTGCGGGACGTTGTGGTCGACCAGGAGGCGGTGCTCCTGGTGCTGACCGGCGTCCGTGAAGTACAGACCGAACAGCTCGGCCTCGGCGCCGGGGCCTGCGTACGCCACGCGCGGGTGGAGGCGGACGAGATCGCCGCCGAAGGTCACCACGACCGACTTGAAGGTCGCGTCACGGCCGACGAGGGCGTTGTGCTGGGCCACGTGCACGGCCTTGTCGTCCCAGTCCTGGACGGAGACGACGGTCAGCTTCGCGCCGTCGCCGAGGACGTAGTCGACGTTGGCGGCGACGACGGCGTCACCGGTGTGGTCGATGACGACGACGGCCTCGGCGAAGGCGCCGAGCTCGACGACCTGGTGGCCGTAGGACACCCCGCCCTCGCCGTGCACCGAGATGCGGATCGGCTCGGTGAGCACCGTCTCCTTGGGGACGGTGACCACGCCGGCCTTCTCGAACGCGGAGTACGCCTGGGCGGCGATCCGGTCCACCGGGGTGCCGGCCCGGCCGAGGCGCGGGTCGTCACGGTCCACGAGTTCGACGGTGACGCCCTCGGGCGCCTCGACGGCGACCTTCACGCCCTCGCCGGTCGCGACGGCGGTGCCGTCGTGCAGCCCGCGCAGCCGCTCGAGCGGCGTGAACCGCCACTCCTCCTCGCGACCGTGCGGAACCGGGAAGTCCGCGACGTCGAAGGACGCGGGCGCGCTCATGCGCGTGGCGACGGTCGACTCGGCGGCCACCGCGATCTGGCCCGCGGTGGTGGAGCCGACGGGCAGGGGTCCCCCCGCCCGTGCGGATTCGAGGGTGGGGGAGTTCTGAGCCTCAGCCATGGCTGTCGGTCTGCTCGCTTTCTTGCGTGAGTGGCTTGACGGGGACGGCGGTCGGTCAGCCGACCGCGCCCTCCATCTGGAGCTCGATCAGCCGGTTGAGCTCGAGGGCGTACTCCATCGGCAGTTCCTTCGCGATGGGCTCGACGAAGCCGCGCACGATCATCGCCATCGCCTCGAACTCGCTCAGACCACGGCTCATCAGGTAGAAGAGCTGGTCCTCGGAGACCTTGGAGACGGTCGCCTCGTGGCCCATGGACACGTCGTCCTCGCGGACGTCCACGTAGGGGTACGTGTCGGAGCGGGAGATGGTGTCGACGAGCAGCGCGTCGCACAGCACGTTGGACTTGGAGCCGTGGGCGCCCTCGCCGATCTCGACGAGACCGCGGTAGGACGTCCGGCCGCCGCCGCGCGCGACGGACTTCGACACGATGTTGGACGACGTGTTCGGCGCCATGTGGACCATCTTGGAGCCGGCGTCCTGGTGCTGGCCCTCGCCCGCGAAGGCGATGGAGAGGGTCTCGCCCTTGGCGTGCTCGCCCATCAGGTAGACGGCCGGGTACTTCATCGTCACCTTGGAGCCGATGTTGCCGTCGATCCACTCCATGGTCGCGCCCTCGTACGCCACGGCGCGCTTGGTGACCAGGTTGTAGACGTTGTTCGACCAGTTCTGGATGGTCGTGTAACGGCAGCGGGCGTTCTTCTTGACGATGATCTCGACCACGGCGCTGTGCAGCGAGTCCGACTTGTAGATCGGGGCCGTACAACCCTCGACGTAGTGCACGTAGGCGCCCTCGTCGACGATGATCAGGGTCCGCTCGAACTGGCCCATGTTCTCCGTGTTGATGCGGAAGTAGGCCTGGAGCGGGATCTCCACGTGCACGCCCTTCGGCACGTAGATGAAGGACCCGCCGGACCACACCGCGGTGTTCAGCGACGCGAACTTGTTGTCGCCGACCGGGATGACGGTGCCGAAGTACTCCTTGAAGAGCTCCGGGTGCTCCTTGAGCGCGGTGTCCGTGTCGAGGAAGATGACGCCCTGCTCCTCCAGGTCCTCACGGATCTGGTGGTAGACGACCTCGGACTCGTACTGGGCCGCGACACCGGCGACGAGGCGCTGCTTCTCCGCCTCCGGGATGCCGAGCTTGTCGTACGTGTTCTTGATGTCCTCGGGCAGGTCCTCCCAGGACTCCGCCTGCTTCTCCGTGGAGCGCACGAAGTACTTGATGTTGTCGAAGTCGATGCCCGACAGGTCCGAGCCCCAGTTGGGCATCGGCTTCTTGTCGAAGAGCCGCAGGCCCTTGAGGCGCAGCTTCGTCATCCACTCCGGCTCGGACTTCTTGGCCGAGATGTCGCGGACGACGTCCTCGTTGATGCCGCGCTTCGCAGAGGCGCCGGCCGTGTCGGAGTCGGCCCAGCCGTATTCGTACTTACCCAGACCCTCGAGTTCGGGGTGGGCAGTCTCCGTGGGGAGAGTCATGCGGGGTTCCTCCCGGCCGTGCTTGCAGATGCGTTGTGGGTGGCTGTGGAAACTTTGGGGATGAACGTCGTGCAGACGCCGTCGCCGTGGGCGATGGTCGCCAGCCGCTGGACGTGCGTCCCGAGCAGCTGGGAGAAGAACTCGGTCTCCGCCTCGCAGAGCTGCGGGAACTTCTCGGCGACATGGGCGACGGGGCAGTGGTGCTGGCACAGCTGCTCGCCGACCGGTGCGCTGCGCGCCGTAGCAGCGTACCCGTCCGCGCTCAGGGCCTTGGCCAGGGCTTCGGTCCGCTCCTCGGGAGCGGCCGCCTCGATCGCCGCGCGGTATCCGGCGGCCTGCTCGGCGATCCGGGCGCGGGCGAAGGCCACGACGGCCTCGTCCCCGCCGAAGCGCTCCTGGATCCAGCTCAGGGCGTCCGCGGCGAGCTTGTCGTAGGACTGGTCGAAGGCGTCACGGCCGCAGTCGGTGAGGGCGAAGGCCTTGGCGGGGCGCCCGCGCGTCCGTGCTCCGTACACCCGCTGCTCGCGGGCCGCCACGATGTCGTCGGCGACCAGCGCGTCGAGGTGGCGGCGCACGGCGGCCTGGGTGAGGCCCAGCCGGCCGGCCAGCTCGGCGACGGTCGACGGCCCGTGGTCCAGGATGGACCGCGCGACCCGGTTGCGCGTGGAGCGCTCACCGGTCGCGATCTCCTCCTGGGGGTTCCCCGTGGGGGTCTCCCGAGCCTCGCCGACGTTTTTCACAACGCCATTGTTGCGTAATTCCTCAGAGGCAGGCAAGCCGCGTCCGGATCGGCCGGCGGTGCCCTGCGTCACTTAGGCATACCTAATCTGACCTGCGGAAACGATCTTTGATCGATCGGGCGAGGATCGCGGCGCGAGAAAAACGCTGGCCTCCGCGGCCCCCTTCCAGGACACTGCCGGACCATGCCCACACCCCCTCCCACCGGCCCACTTGTCACCCGCGACACCCTCGCCGCGGAGCTTCGCGCGCTGGGTGTCGAACCCGGAGAAATCCTCCTCGTGCACTCCTCGCTGAGTTCGCTCGGCTGGGTCTGCGGAGGCGCCGTCGCGGTCGTGCGGGGACTTCTCGACGCGATCGGCCCGGACGGCACTCTGGTGGTCCCGGCCCAGTCCGGCGACCTCTCCGACCCGGCGCTGTGGAGCAATCCGCCGGTCCCCGCCGACTGGTGGGCGCGGATCCGGGCGACCATGCCCGCCTACGACCCCCTCATCACCCCCGCGCTGGGCGTCGGAGTGATCCCGGAGACCGTCCGCACCTGGCCCGGCGCCCTGCGCAGCGCCCACCCGCAGACCTCGTTCGCGGCGCTCGGGGCGCGGGCCGCGGAGCTGGTCGAGGGGCACGCCCCCGACTGCCGGCTCGGCGAGCGCAGCCCGCTGGCCCGGCTGGAGAAGGCGGGGGCGCGGGTCCTGCTGCTGGGCGCCGGCTACGCCACCTGCACCAGCTTCCACCTGGCCGAGTACCGCATCCCGGCCCCGCTCGTCGAGGTGGGACGGCCGGGGCCCGACGGAACCTGGGAGGTGGTGACCGAGGTGTCGATCGACTCCCATCGCTTCGACGAGCTGGGCCATGACTTCGAACGCGACCGCGACGTCGTCCGGGGGACCGTCGGGGCGGCGGAGGCACGGCTGTTTCCGGTCGCGGACGCCGTGGCCTACGCGCAGCGCTGGCTGCCGCTGCACCGGTCCCGCGAGGAGGAATGCTGAATCCGCCCTCCCCGGCCGCCGTCGCACATGGCCGGTTGGCGCACCCCCCGGTCCGAGCCCCCACCCGCGAACCTAGACTCTTGAGCCATGCGAAGTGAGCCTGTCGTCCGGGTCGAGGCCCTGGTGAAGCGGTACGGCACGAAGACCGCGGTGAACGGCCTCGACCTGACGGCGCGGGCGGGCGTCACCGCCGTCCTCGGACCCAACGGCGCCGGCAAGACGACCACCGTCGAGACCTGCGAGGGATACCGCAGGCCGGACGGCGGCACGGTGCGCGTCCTCGGGCTCGACCCGCAGAGACAGGCCTCCGACCTGCGTCCCCGGATCGGCGTGATGCTCCAGTCGGGAGGCGTGTACTCCGGCGCCCGGGCCGGTGAGATGCTCCGGCACGTGGCCGGACTGCACGCCCATCCGCTGGACGTCGACGCCCTCGTCGAGCGTCTCGGCCTCGGCTCCTGCGGCCGGACGACGTACCGCCGGCTCTCCGGCGGCCAGCAGCAGCGGCTCGCGCTGGCGATGGCCGTCGTCGGACGCCCGGAGCTGGTGTTCCTGGACGAGCCGACGGCCGGTCTCGACCCGCAGGCCCGCCGCGCCACCTGGGAACTCGTCCGGGACCTGCGCGCCGACGGGGTCTCCGTCATCCTGACCACCCACTACATGGACGAGGCCGAGCAGCTCGCCGACGACGTCGCGATCATCGACGCGGGCCGGGTCATCGCCCAGGGCTCCCCCGAGGAGCTGTGCCGCGGCGGCGCCGAGAACACCCTGCGCTTCACCGGCCGGCCCGGCCTCGACGTGACCTCCCTGCTCAAGGCCCTGCCCGCCGACAGCTCGGCCGCCGAGCTCACCCCCGGCTCCTACCGGGTGCTGGGCAAGGTCGACCCGCAGCTGCTCGCGACGGTCACCTCGTGGTGCGCGCAGCACGGGGTGATGCCGGACCGGATCTCGGTCGAACGGCACACCCTGGAGGACGTCTTCCTCGAACTCACCGGCAAGGAGCTGCGCTGATGACCGCCACGGGCACCTACACCCCCCGGCCCGGCGCGGCTCCGCTGTCCCGCATGATCGCGGCGCAGGCGGTGCTGGAGACGAAGATGCTGCTGCGCAACGGTGAGCAGCTGCTGCTCACCGTCGTCATCCCCACCCTGCTGCTGGTGCTGTTCAGCAGCGTGGACATCATCGACACCGGCGCGGGCGAGGCGGTGGACTTCCTCGCGCCCGGCATCCTGGCGCTCGCCGTGGTGTCGACGGCCTTCACCGGCCAGGCCATCGCGACCGGCTTCGAGCGGCGTTACGGGGTGCTGAAGCGGCTCGCCTCCTCCCCCCTGCCCCGCTGGGGCCTGATGGCGGCGAAGACGCTGTCGGTGCTGGTCACGGAGATCCTCCAGGTGATCCTGCTGACGGCGATCGCCTTCGCCCTCGGCTGGAACCCGCACGGCAACCCGGTGGCCGTCCTGCTGCTCCTGCTGCTCGGCACGGCCGCGTTCTCGGGGCTCGGCCTGCTGATGGCGGGCACCCTGAAGGCGGAGGCGACGCTGGCCGCGGCCAACCTGGTCTTCCTGCTCCTGCTGGTGGGCGGCGGGGTCATCGTCCCGCTCGACAAGTTCCCGTCCGGCGCCCAGGACGTGCTCGGCCTGCTGCCCGTCACGGCCCTCTCCGACGGGCTGCGGGACGTCCTCCAGCACGGCGCGGGCATGCCCTGGGGCGACCTCGGGATCCTGGCGGTGTGGGCGGTCGTGGGCCTCGCGGCGGCCGGCCGGTTCTTCCGCTGGGAGTAGCCGGACGCGTGGACCGGGACCCTCGTGAACGCGTGCACAAGCGGACGCCTACGATGGGACGCGTGCCAAACGTGACCCGTGCCGACGCCGTAGCCGCCGTGCGCAACCCGCTCGCCTTCATCGCCGAACGCTGGACCCCCGCCCGCCGGACCGTTCAGCGGGCGGCGCTGTACCCCCTCGTGATGTCGGTGGTCATCGTGGTCACCGGCGGTGCCGTACGGCTCACGGGCTCCGGCCTGGGCTGCCCGACCTGGCCCAAGTGCACCGACGACTCGCTGACCGCGACCGGCGCGATGGGCGTCCACGGCGCCATCGAGTTCGGCAACCGCATGCTGACGTACGTGCTGTGCGCGGCCGTCGGCTGGGCGATCATCGCCGCGCGCTCCGAGAAGCCGCGCCGGCGGAGCCTGACCCGGCTGGGCTGGGCGCAGTTCTGGCTGGTGATGAGCAACGCCGTGCTCGGCGGGATCGTGGTGCTCGTCGGCCTCAACCCCTACACGGTCGCCGCGCACTTCCTGGCCGCCACGGCGCTCCTCTCGGTCGCCACGGTGATGTGGCAGCGCGCCCGGGAGGGCGACGGGGAGCCCCGGCCGCTGGTCGGCAAGCCGGTGCAGCAGCTGGTGTGGTTCCTGGTCGTCGCCTCGACGCTGCTCATCGCCGTCGGCACGGTGGTGACCGGCGCGGGCCCGCACGCCGGTGACTCCAGCGAGGTCGAGCGGATGCCGCTGGACTGGGAGACGGTCGCCAAGCTGCACGCCGTCCTCGCCTGGATCGTGGTGACGCTGACCTTCGCCCTGTGGTTCATCCTCAAGGCGGTGGACGCGCCGAAGAACCCGCTGGACCGCACCCGGGACCTGTTCCTGGTGCTGCTCGGGCAGGGCCTCATCGGGTACGTCCAGTACTTCACGGACCTTCCCGAGGCCCTGGTCGGGCTGCACATGCTGGGCTCGTGCCTGGTGTGGATCGCGGTGCTGCGCGTCCTGCTGACGCTGCGCGAGCGCCCGGAGGCGACGGTCGACCTGCCGGGCCCGGCGGCCGAGGCCACGGTCGGCACGCGCGCGTGAATCACCCGTCGCTCACGCGTACGAGGTGACCAGCCCGTCGATGGCGGGCCCGAGGTAGTCCCGGGTCAGCTCGGCGCGGCGGGCCGGCCACCCCGCGTCGGACGGCCCGTCCCCCTGGTCGTAGCGGCGCCGCGCGATGTCCGCCACGACCTCCGACGGCGCCCCCATGGCGGGCAGCTCGTCGAGGGCCTCCCGCTTGGACACGAGCCGTCCGTCCCGCACGGTCACCGTCGCCCGCGCGAAGGTCAGCAGCCCCAGATCGACCCAGACGTCCTGATGCCACAGGTGGCTCTTGTCGACGGCGGGCCGCCAGAAGTCCCGCTGGTCGCGCACGACGAAGTCGCGGAGCGCGCGGTCCGGTACGGGCGGCAGCAGCGCGCCGGGCGGCCTGCCGTACCGCACCTGGCCGAAGTCGTGCAGTTCACGCCGGGTGACCGGGGTGACCGTCCGCCGGAACAGCCGGCCGTGCGCCCAGGTGAGGTGCCGCCGCTGCGGGTCGGCCGTCCGGTCGGGGGTGAGGTACGTGCAGTGCAGCAGCGGGGCGAGCGGCCGGTGGCGCAGGCGGGCGTGCAGCAGACCCAGGTGCCACACCGCGCGCGGTGTGACGGGCCCCGTCAGGACCGCGATGAGGTCCAGATCGCTGCGGCCCTCCTGGTAGTCGCCCCCGGCCAGCGACCCGTGGGCCCATACGGCGACGGGGTCCAGCGCCTGGAGGCCGGCGAGGAAACGGTCCAGTAATGCTTCCGTGCGGCTCGTCATGCGCCCAGTCTGTCCATCTCAGCCGAGCCCGTACACCCGGCGCGCGTTGCCCGCCGCGATCAGCCCCGCCACCCGTTGCGCGTCCGTCGGCGACCACGCACCCTCCACGACCCAGCTGCCGAGCACCCGCGCCAGAGCCTCGCGGAACAGCCGCGCCCCGACCACGTGCAGCTCGGGCAGTCCCCCGGCCCCGCTGGAGAAGAGGATCTTGCCGAAGGGGGCCAGTTCCAGGATCTCGGCGAGGATCGTCGCGGCGCGCGCGCCGGTCCGCACCAGCGCGGCGCCGGAGTCGGCGTACACGTGCGGGAAGACGCCCGCGAGGTGGGCGGCGTGCCGGTGGTAGGGGTAGCCGTGCAGCAGGACGAGGTCGGTGCCGAGCCCGGCCGTGGCCCGCACGAAGTCCGTCAGCAGGACCGGGTCGGTGCGGTCGACGCGCGCCCCCGGCTCGCCGAGTCCGGCGTGCAGCTGGAGGGGCAGCCCCGAGGCGACGGCGATCCACAGCAGGTGGCGCAGCAGCACCGGGTCGCTCAGCTCGCCGCCGACCCTGCGGCCCGCCAGCCAGCGGCCCGCCGCGCCCCGCACCTCCCCCGGCCCGGGCGGCTCGGGCGCGAGGGCGAGGCCGTGTCTGACGCCCGCCACGGAGGCGAAGGCCACGGCGCCGGCGGCCGCCCCGTGGACCGACTCGGCGAGGTTGGCGAGGAAGGAGTCGACGGTGCCGGAGGTGTCGGCGACCTGTTCGGCGAGGGGCTCCAGCCGCACGATCTCGCGCGCCTCGGCGGCGCCCGCCGAGGCGAGCTCGCCCGGCCCGGTGAGATCGCCGGGCAGGCCGGTGTCGACCAGGTACGTCGTGATGCCGCTGCCGCGCAGCAGCCGGCGGCCCGCTTCCAGTACGCCGAGTTCACGACGCCGGGCGAGGTATTGGGCGGGCGGCGCGTGCGGTTCCAGACCGAGGAGCGGAGGGCACCAGCGGCGTACCGCGAAGCCGGTCTGGGTGTCGAACAGCGTCGTGCCCGGGGCCGGCGGGCCCTCGGTGCGCGCGAGCTGGGCCTCGAAGGTGCCGAGGCCCAGTTCCGTTCTCAGGACGCCATGGCAGTACTGGTCCACCAAGGACGGCGTTTCGATCATCCGGACTCCCCGGGAGACGGACCACGTGGTTCCTACGGGTCCTAACGGGTGACCGGGGTGTCAGGTTGTTGCTGTTCAGCCGTTCTTCGGTCCGCCGACCTGGATTCCGGCCATCCGCGTCCACTCGTACGGCCCGGTCTTCACCTTCGCCGCGAACTCGCCGTCGAAGGTCTCGTGCACGGTGATGCCGGCCTTCCCGACGGCCAGCTCGGCGACGGCGACCGAGGGGGCCACCAGGTCGCCCCAGCCGCCGTCCTCGCCGACCAGGACGATACGGGCGCCGCGCTCGCCGATGTACGCGATCTGGCCCTCGGCCCCGCCGTGCTGCCCGGCGAAGGCGCTGATCTGCTTGGCGAGCCGGGTGGCCCTGCGCTCGGCCTTCGCGGCCTGCTTGACGTCGGCGGTCTCGTCAACCTGCTGGGTGTCTGCCATGGCCAGGATGCTACCGACGGGTAGTTCGAACGGCGACGGCCGGGGTGCGTGGTGTTGACCACGCGCCCCGGCCGTCGGCCGTTCCGCTCAGCGCAGGAAGGGGTCCACCGCGACCGCCACGAACAGCAGCGACACATAGGTGATGGACCAGTGGAACAGCCGCATCTCCTTGAGCTTCCCGCCCGTGGCCTCCGCCTTCGCGCGGTTCTGGAGCGCGTGCGCCTCCCACAGCCACCAGCCGCCGGCCAGCAGCGCGACCGAGGTGTAGAACCACCCGGTGTAGCCCAGCGGGGTCAGCAGCAGCGAGACGGCGACCATCACCCAGCTGTAGAGGACGATCTGCTTGGCGACGGTCTTGTTGGAGGCGACGACCGGCAGCATCGGCACGCCCACGCGCGCGTAGTCGTCCTTGACCTTCATGGACAGCGGCCAGTAGTGCGGCGGCGTCCAGAAGAACATGACGAGGAAGAGGACGACCGGCGCCCAGGACACCGAGTTCGTCACGGCCGACCAGCCGATCAGCACCGGCATGCAGCCGGCGATGCCGCCCCACACGATGTTCTGCGAGGTACGCCGCTTGAGGATCATCGTGTAGACGACGACGTAGAAGAGGAGAGCGCCGAGGGCGAGCCAGGCCGACAGCCAGTTGACGGTCAGACCGAACAGCAGTGTGGAGACCACCGCGAGGGTGATGCCGAAGGCGAGACATTCACGCGGGCTGACCATGCCGGTCACCAGCGGGCGCTGCGAGGTGCGGTCCATCAGCGCGTCGATGTCGCGGTCGATGTACATGTTCAGCGCGTTGGCGCCGCCCGCGGACAGATAGCCACCGAGGCAGGTCAGGACCACCAGGCCGAGGTCCGGAACACCCTGCTGCGCCAGGAACATCACCGGGACGGTGGTGATCAGCAGCAGCTCGATGATCCGCGGCTTGGTCAGCGCCACGAACGCCTTGACCCGGGCCCCGAACGGCCGCCGGCTCGGGCTCTGGCTCGTCCCGATCATCCCCACTGGACGGGATTCAACGGCCGTCACGCACACCCCTGACAGAGACTCCCAGCAAGCCTCCCCGTGTGAATGCGGGGTAAAGGCTCGCGCGTACCACGCCACTGTAGACGTTGCCCAGACCCCGGCATTCGCGGGGGTGGGGTCGTGTTGGACCGCGCCTGCGGAAGAGCCGGTGGCCACTCTGTTGAGCACTCGTACGAGCGGCTCCGTATTCACTTGCCGAACAGGGAACACACCGGTCGGGAGGCGGATCACCAAGTCTCCCGGCAGTCTGGAATGACTCGAAAAAATGCGCGTTCTCACGGGGGTAGGCTCGACAACGGCCGGTGGGCGCCGCGTGCACCGGCATTCGACATGCGTGACATGTGGAGAGGAGCCCTGACCCAGGGTGAGCACCAAGCCGACCACCACAGACCTCGAGTGGACCGAGTTGGACCAGCGGGCGGTGGACACCGCCCGCGTCCTGGCCGCCGACGCCGTACAGAAGGTCGGCAACGGCCATCCCGGTACGGCGATGAGCCTGGCGCCTGCCGCCTACACCCTCTTCCAGAAGGTGATGCGGCACGACCCGGCGGACGCCGACTGGGTCGGCCGCGACCGCTTCGTGCTGTCCGCGGGCCACTCGTCCCTGACGCTCTACACCCAGCTGTACCTGGCCGGCTTCGGCCTGGAGCTGGACGACCTGAAGGCCTTCCGCACCTGGGGTTCGAAGACGCCGGGCCACCCGGAGTACGGCCACACCACGGGCGTCGAGACGACGACCGGCCCGCTGGGCCAGGGTGTCGCGAACGCCGTGGGCATGGCGATGGCCGCCCGCTACGAGCGCGGTCTGTTCGACCCGGAGACCCCGGACGGCGAGTCGCCGTTCGACCACTTCGTCTACGCGATCGCCGGTGACGGCTGCCTGCAGGAGGGCATCTCCGCCGAGGCGTCCTCGCTGGCCGGTCACCAGAAGCTCGGCAACCTGATCCTGCTGTGGGACGACAACCACATCTCGATCGAGGGCGACACCGAGACGGCCGTCTCCGAGGACACCGTCAAGCGCTACGAGGCGTACGGCTGGCACGTGCAGCGGGTCGCCCCCAAGCCGGACGGCGACCTGGACCCGCACGCCCTCTACGACGCGATCGAGGCCGCGAAGCAGGTGACGGACAAGCCGTCCTTCATCGCGATGCGCTCGATCATCGCCTGGCCCGCGCCGAACGCCCAGAACACCGAGGCCGCCCACGGGTCGGCGCTCGGCGACGACGAGGTCGCGGCCACCAAGCGCGTCCTCGGCTTCGACCCGGAGAAGTCCTTCGAGGTCGCGGACGAGGTCATCGCCCACACCCGCGGCGCCCTGGAGCGTGGGCAGGCGGCCCGCGCCGTCTGGGAGAAGTCGTTCCAGCAGTGGCGGGACAACAACCCCGACCGCGCCGCCGAGTTCGAGCGCGTCGCCGCGGGCGAGCTGCCCGCCGGCTGGGAGGAGAAGCTCCCGGTCTTCGAGCCCGGCAAGGGCGTCGCCACCCGTGCCGCGTCCGGCAAGGTCCTCCAGGCGCTCGGCGCGGTCATCCCCGAGCTGTGGGGCGGCTCCGCCGACCTCGCGGGCTCCAACAACACGACGATCGACAAGACGTCGTCGTTCCTGCCCGAGGGCAACCCGCTGCCCGAGGCGAGCCCGTACGGCCGCACCGTGCACTTCGGCATCCGCGAGCACTCCATGGCCGCGGAGATGAACGGCATCGCCCTGCACGGCAACACCCGCATCTACGGCGGCACGTTCCTCGTGTTCTCCGACTACATGCGCAACGCGGTGCGGCTGTCCGCGCTGATGCACGTGCCGGTCACCTACGTGTGGACGCACGACTCCATCGGCCTCGGCGAGGACGGCCCGACGCACCAGCCGGTCGAGCACCTGGCCTCGCTGCGCGCCATCCCGGGCCTGAACATCGTCCGCCCGGCCGACGCCAACGAGACGGCGATCGCCTGGCGCGAGATCCTCAAGCGCTGGACGAAGGTCTTCGGCAAGGGCGCCCCGCACGGTCTGGTCCTCACCCGCCAGGGCGTGCCGACCTACGAGCCCGACGAGAACGCGGCCAAGGGCGGCTACGTCCTGTTCGAGGCCTCCACGGGCACGCCCGAGGTGCTTCTCATCGCGACCGGCTCCGAGGTGCACGTCGCCGTCGAGGCGCGCGAGCTGCTGGAAGCCGACGGGGTGCCCACCCGCGTGGTGTCCATGCCGTCCGTGGAGTGGTTCGAGGAGCAGGACCAGGGGTACCGGGAGAGCGTCCTGCCTCCGTCCGTCCGGGCCCGCGTCTCGGTCGAGGCGGGTATCGGTCTCACCTGGCACAAGTACGTCGGGGACGCCGGCCGCATCGTTTCCCTGGAGCACTTCGGTGCTTCCGCCGATGGCAAGGTCCTCTTCCAGGAGTACGGCTTCACTGCGGAGAACGTGGCCGACAAGGCCCGGGAATCCCTCGCCGCCGCCCAGCGCTGACGCTCACATACGACACGTAGGAGATGTAATTCCATGACAGACGCACTCAAGCGCCTCTCCGAAGAAGGCGTCGCGATCTGGCTGGACGACCTGTCGCGCAAGCGGATCACGTCCGGCAACCTGGCCGAACTGATCGACCAGCAGCACGTCGTGGGCGTCACCACCAACCCGTCGATCTTCCAGAAGGCGATCTCGCAGGGCGACGGCTACGACCAGCAGCTGTCGGACCTCGCCGCCCGCAAGGTCACCGTCGAAGAGGCCATCCGCATGATCACGACGGCGGACGTCCGCGACGCCGCCGACATCCTGCGCCCGGTCTTCGACGCCACCGGCGGCCAGGA
>NZ_JAVDVA010000032.1:0-78028 GCF_031456635.1 Streptomyces sp. 3330 | reverse complement strand
CTTTCCTCCGGGCGCTTCCCTTCGGTCTTGCGTTTCCGACTCTATCAGATCTTTTCTCGACCCGATTTCCTCGGTGCTTTCCAGGTTCCCGCTTTTGTTTCGCGGTTTCCTTTCCGGCGGTTCCGACTTTATCAGAAGTTCTTGGCCGGTCTGAACCGGTCATTCGCTTTCCGACTTATCGGGGGTGCCTCAGTGGAATCTTGGATTCACGAGGCTGATAGATACTAACCGCTGCCGACCGGACTTGGTCCAGTTCCAGGCAACTGTTCTAATCTACCTCCCCACGCGCTCCGTGTCAACGGCTTTTGTGGGGCGAAGAGGAGACTAGCAGCCCGGCGGGGCCCTCCGCACATCAGGCGGCCGTCGGCACCTCGGCGCTGCGTTCGGCGGCCTCGACGTCGCCTGTCTCCCCGGCCCGGGCGGCTCTGCCGCCCACGACATAGACGTACGCGAGGAAGGCCAGTTCGGCTGCGACGCCGATGGTGATGCGGGCCCATGTCGGCAGGCCCGACGGGGTGACGAAGCCTTCGATGGCGCCGGAGACGAAGAGGACCAGTGCCAGGCCGATCGCCATGCCGACCGCGGCTCGGCCCTCTTCCGCCAGGGCGGTACGCCGCGTGCGGGGGCCCGGATCGATGACCGTCCAGCCCAGGCGGAGCCCGGTGCCGGCCGCGACGAAGACCGCGGTCAGCTCGAGCAGGCCGTGCGGGAGGACGAGGCCCAGGAAGGTGTCGAGCCGGCCCGCCGAGGACATGAGGCCGGCGCCGATGCCGAGGTTGAGCATGTTCTGGAAGAGGATCCAGAGGACCGGCAGACCCAGGAAGACGCCGAGCACCAGGCACATGGCGGCGGCCTGGGCGTTGTTCGTCCAGACCTGGGCGGCGAACGCCGCGGCCTGATGGCTCGAGTAGTACGTCTCGTACAGGCCGCCGGGGCGGGTGAGCTCACGCAGTTCGTCGGGGGCCGCTATGGAGGACCGGACTTCCGGGTGCGTGCCGATCCACCAGCCCAGAAGGACGGCGACCGCGGTGGAGAGCACCGCTGTCGGCACCCACCAGTGGCGTGACCTGTAGACCGCGGCGGGGAAGCCCTGCGTGAGGAAGCGGGTCACATCGCGCCACGAAGCCCTTCGCGTGCCCGTCACCGCGCTGCGCGCGCGTGCCACGAGTTGGGTCAGCCGACCGGTGAGCTGCGGGTCGGGGGCGCTGGACTGGATCAGGGACAGGTGGGTGGCGGCGCGCTGGTAGAGGGTGACGAGTTCGTCGGTCTCGGCCCCGGTGAGGCCGCGTCGGCGGCTCAGGAGGGCGTCGAGACGGTCCCATTCGGCTCGGTGGGCGGAGACGAAGACGTCCAGGTCCATCGGTGTGCCTGCTCCTCGGCGTTCGTCGGCGGCCGGTGATGGATGTCAGCTTGTCGTACTGCGGCGCGATGTGCCCTCAGCTTGGCAGACTGGCCGTTCCGGGGGCAGGACGGGGAAGGGACTACGGGCGTGAGTGAGCTGGTGACGGGTGAGGCCGTGGCGTTGGAGCTGCGGCCTGCCAGGCTGCCCAGTCGAGCGTTGGCCATCCTGCTGGACCTGACCGTGGCCTTCGTGGTCTACCTCGTCGTGACCGTTGTTCTGGTGGCGGCGACGGCTTCCCTGGACGAGGCGGCGCAGATCGCGCTGTCGATCGCCACGTTTCTGCTGGTACTGGTCGGCGGGCCGATCGCGGTGGAGACGCTCAGTCATGGGCGGTCGCTCGGGAAGATGGCGTGCGGGCTGCGGGTGGTGCGCGACGACGGTGGGCCGATCCGGTTCCGGCACGCCTTGGTGCGGGGTGCGCTCGGTGTGGTGGAGATTCTGCTGACGATCGGGGTGGTGGCCTGTATCGCCTCGCTCGTGTCGGCGCGGGGGCGGCGGCTCGGGGACGTCTTCGCCGGGACGCTGGTGGTGCGGGAGCGCGTGCCCGTGGCGAGGTCCGGTTTCGTCCCGCCGCCTCCGCCCTGGCTGGCGGGCCGGTTCCGGACGCTCGACCTTTCGTCGGTGCCGGACGGGTTGTGGCTGGCGGTCCGCCAGTACCTGGGGCGGATGAACCAGCTGGATCCGCAGGTCGGCTGGGCGATGGCGGAGCGGCTGGCCGGAGATGTCGCCGCGCGGACGGGGACGCCCGTGCCGCAAGGGGTGCCGGCGACCGCGTATCTGGCGGCGGTGATGCAGGAGCGGCAGGTCCGCGAGGCGCGGCGGGCCTTCGCGAACGGTCCGGTGGCGGGATGGCCCTCGGGTGGAGGCGGAGCCGCGGGTGTGGGCGGTGCGCCCGGGGCCTACGGGCAGCCGACCCCTTACGGCCCGCCGCCCCCTTACGGCCCACCGGCCCCCTACGGCGCGCCGTCGCCTTACGGTCCGCCGACGGGGCACGGGCAGCCCGTTCCCTACGGGCCCCCGGTGCCGCCCATGCCGTACGGGCCGGGCGCGGCGTACGCGCCGCCGGTGGCGTACCCGCCGCCGTACGGGCAGTCCGTGGCGTACGGGCCTGGTGCGGTGCAGCCGTCCGGTGGGGCCGCCGGGGTTCCGTCGGCGGGCGGGGGGCGGCCCTCGGGTCCGGTGGAGAATGCGGCCGGTGATGTGCCCGAGGGGCCTGCCACCGGGTTCGCGCCACCGGCGTAGCCCGGCGGGGGGTTCAGTCGAAGGTCGACGGGGGCGTTTCCAGGTCTTCCAGTTCGATGCCCGGGGCTGCCAGGACGACGTCACCGGCGATGTGGACCGTGTGCTGTTCGCCGGTGTCCAGGGCTGTGACCTGGTATTCGTCCACGGTCAGGGGGCCGCTGTCAGTGCCGTGTGTTTCTCTCTTCAGCAAGGCCCAGGACTGGTCCACGGTGCGCGGGGCGAGGACCGGATCGGTGAAGGCCACGAGGCGTACCCGGGTGGCCGGGGAGGAGGGGGTGAGGCGTAGGAGCCGGCTGGTGGCGATGAGGAACGCGGGGGATGTGCCGGTGAAGGCGTGGGCGGGGACATTGCCTTCCGTGGCCTCGGTGCCGGTGGGATCGGTGCGGACCCAGGTGACGCCGTCGAGGGCTGCGCCGCGCACCTGCCAGCTGCTCGCGTGGAGTTCGAGGCGGAGGGGACGGCCGAGGTCGTCGAGGGTGAGGTCGACGGAGCCGGTGTGGTCGCCGGCGGGAGTGGTCAGCTGGGAGACGTAGCGCCAGCCGGAGGGACCGGGGGCGCACTGGAAGTCCTCGTGCGCGAGAGGGGTGTGGTCGTGCGGATCGTGGAGCGCGTAGCGGCCGCGGGGCATCGGGGTCCTGGGGTGTGACGGGCCGGTCGGGTCCGTCTCGACGGATGGGCCGGGCAGGTGGACGGCCGGTCCGGCCGTGGGCCGAAGGGGCAGGCCCCCGGCACGGGGGTGCGGGGGCCTGCCTCGGAGAACCTGCCTGGTGCCGGTGAGCGCGTCCGTGCACGGACGCGCTCTCGGCGGGTGGAGCCGCGGGCTCAGTAGCGGTACTGGTCCGACTTGTAGGGGCCCTCGACCGGGACACCGATGTACGAGGCCTGCTCGGGGCGCAGGGTGGTCAGCTTGACGCCGAGCGCGTCCAGGTGGAGGCGGGCGACCTTCTCGTCGAGGTGCTTGGGCAGCACGTAGACGTCGGTCGGGTACTCGTCGGGCTTGGTGAACAGCTCGATCTGGGCCAGGGTCTGGTCCGCGAAGGAGTTGGACATGACGAACGACGGGTGACCGGTGGCGTTGCCCAGGTTGAGCAGGCGGCCCTCCGACAGCACGATGAGGACCTTGCCGTCGGGGAACGTCCAGGTGTGGACCTGCGGCTTGACCTCGTCCTTGACGATGCCCGGGATCTTCGCCAGGCCGGCCATGTCGATCTCGTTGTCGAAGTGACCGATGTTGCCGACGATGGCCTGGTGCTTCATCTTGGCCATGTCGGCGGCCATGATGATGTCCTTGTTGCCGGTCGTCGTGATGAAGATGTCGGCCGTCTCGACGACCTCGTCGAGCGTGGTGACCTGGTAGCCGTCCATCGCCGCCTGGAGCGCGCAGATCGGGTCGATCTCGGTGACGATCACGCGGGCGCCCTGGCCGCGCAGCGACTCGGCGCAGCCCTTGCCGACATCGCCGTAGCCGAAGACGACGGCGGTCTTGCCGCCGATGAGGACGTCGGTGGCGCGGTTGATGCCGTCGATCAGGGAGTGCCGGCAGCCGTACTTGTTGTCGAACTTCGACTTGGTGACCGCGTCGTTGACGTTGATCGCGGGGAACAGCAGGCTTCCGTCGCGGTGCATCTCGTAGAGGCGGTGGACGCCGGTCGTGGTCTCCTCGGTCACGCCGCGGATCTCCGAGGCGAGCTGGGTCCACTTCTGCGAGCCGTCGGTGATGGTGCGGTTGAGGAGTTCGAGGACGACACGGTGCTCGTCGTTCTCCGCGGTGTCGACCGGGGGAACCTTGCCGTCCTTCTCGTACTCCACGCCCTTGTGGACCAGGAGCGTGGCGTCACCGCCGTCGTCCAGGATCATGTTCGGGCCGCCGGTGGGGCTGTTCGGCCAGGTCAGCGCCTGCTCCGTGCACCACCAGTACTCCTCCAGCGTCTCGCCCTTCCAGGCGAAGACCGGGACGCCCTGGGGCGCGTCGGGGGTGCCGTTCGGGCCGACGGCGATCGCGGCGGCCGCGTGGTCCTGGGTGGAGAAGATGTTGCAGGACGCCCAGCGGACCTCGGCGCCGAGCGCGACGAGGGTCTCGATGAGGACGGCGGTCTGCACCGTCATGTGCAGGGAACCGGTGACACGCGCGCCGGCCAGGGGCTGTGCGTCGGCGTATTCCCGGCGGATTGCCATCAGGCCGGGCATCTCGTGCTCGGCCAGGGTGATCTCCTTGCGGCCGAACGCGGCCAGGGAGAGATCGGCGACCTTGAAGTCCTGTCGGGTGTCGACAGTCGTCATGGTGAGCTGCTCCTCGCGGTTGGGGTCGAGAGAGTGGGTACGGCTGGTCTGCGCGGCGGCGGACACAGGGGTGCCCGGAGAAGGGCATGGGCATGCCCGCGTGCGCGCAGCGCAGTCCGTCGGAGGCCCTCTCTCCCTCGGACGGTCCGCACCGGGACCGCCCGACCGCCATCAGCAGCGACGTCTGGCTCCGTTCCAAGCTACACCGGAGTGGCGGGACGGCCCCAGTCCATCTCCGATCGGATCGAGCCGATCACTAGCGGTGAGGGGGTCGGGTCCCGAGCGGCCGAGGGGGCCGAGGGGTGGAACGCGGCAGGGCCCGCCTGTGGGGGCGGGCCCTGCCGGGGTGGTGCGGGTCAGTGCTCGGTCGGGTGCTGGGCGGGGCCGCCCGGGGCCGCCTCGCGGTCGGAGCCCTTGGCGGCCTCGGCCTCGCTGTAGATGTCGGGCTCGAGGTAGATGACGCGGGCGATGGGGACGGCGGTGCGGATGCGGGCCTCGGCGGCGTTGATGGCGGTGGCGACCTGGGCGGCCGTGTCGTCGTGCTGGACGGCGATCTTGGCGGCGACCAGGAGTTCCTCGGGGCCGAGGTGGAGGGTGCGCATGTGGATGACGCGGGTGACGGTGTCGCCGTCGACGACCGCCGCCTCGATCTTGCGGATGTCCTCGCCGGTGGCGGCTTCGCCGAGCAGGAGGGACTTGGTCTCGGCGGCCAGCACGAGCGCGATCAGGATGAGCAGGACACCGATGCAGAGCGTGCCGATGCCGTCCCAGACGCCGTCGCCGGTGAGCAGTGCCAGGCCGACGCCGCCGAGCGCGAGGATCAGGCCGACGAGGGCGCCGAAGTCCTCCAGGAGGACGACGGGGAGCTCGGGGGCCTTGGCGCGGCGGATGAACTCCTTCCAGGAGTGCTCGCCCCGCAGGGGGTTGGACTCCTTGATGGCGGTGCGGAAGGAGAAGCTCTCGGCGATGATCGCGAAGACGAGGACTCCGACGGGCCAGTACCAGTGCTCGATCTCGTGCGGGTGCTTGATCTTCTCGTAGCCCTCGTAGATGGCGAACATGCCGCCGACGGAGAAGAGGACGATGGAGACGAGGAAGGCGTAGATGTAGCGCTCGCGGCCGTAGCCGAAGGGGTGTTGCGGTGTGGCCTCGCGCTGGGCCTTCTTGCCGCCGACGAGGAGCAGTGCCTGGTTGCCGGAGTCGGCGAGCGAGTGCACGCCTTCGGCGAGCATCGACGACGAGCCGCTGAACGCGAACGCCACGAACTTCGATGCCGCGATCGCGAGGTTGGCCCCGAGTGCCGCCACGATCGCCTTGGTGCCGCCTGACGCGCTCATGTTTTCGCGTTGTCCCTTCGCCTACGTGCGTACGCCGTGCTGGGCGGGGCCGTCGTCGGCTTTGCCCGTCCTTTGCCGGGGGGCCATTCTTGCAGCCCGGTTCGGCAGCGGTGCGTCAGGTCGTCACGACGGGGGTCAGACGACGACCGTGGCCCGGAAGACCGTACCCGCCCCGGCCACTTCGGCCTTGTGCCCCGCGGGGACGAAGACAGACGTGCCGGGCGTCAGCGGATGCTCGCCCGCCCGGACGGTGCCCGCGGTGCAGAGCAGGATCTGCGGGGTGGGGAGGGTGAGGTCGTGGGCGGGGGCGCCCGGCGACAGGACGTAGCGCGACAGGCGGAACTCGTCGATGGGGGTCTCGTAGACCTCTTCGCCGTCCGGGGCGGCCTCGGGGCGCAGGACGCCGGGGTCCGCGGGCTCGAAGCGGACGATGCGCAGGAGTTCGGGGACGTCGACGTGTTTGGGGGTGAGACCGCAGCGCAGGACGTTGTCGGAGTTGGCCATGATCTCGACGCCGAGGCCGTCGAGGTAGGCGTGCGGGATGCCGGCGCCGAGGAACAGGGCCTCGCCGGGCTGGAGTCGGACGTGGTTCAGCAGCATCGCGGCGATGACGCCGGGGTCGCCGGGGTAGTGGTGGGCGATGCCTGCGTAGGGGGCGTAGGCGCCGCCGAGGCGGTCGCAGGCGGCCGCCGCCCGGGCGACGGTGTGGGCCATCTCCTCGCGGTCGGCGGTGAGGAGGGCGGTGAGGACCTCGCGCAGGGCGGCTTCCTCGGGCTGTGCGTGCAGGAGGTCGACGTAGGGCTTGAGGGAGTCGATGCCGAGGCCGTCCAGGAGGTCGGCCGCGTGCGTGGGGGCGCGGAAGCCGCACAGGCCGTCGAACTCGGTGAGGGCGCAGATGAGTTCGGGCTTGTGGTTGGCGTCCTTGTAGTTGCGGTGGGGCGCGTCGACGGGGATGCCGCGGCGCTCCTCGTCCGCGTAGCCCGCTGCGGCCTGTGCCAGGTCGGGGTGGACCTGGAGGGAGAGGGGGGCGCCGGCGGCGAGGATCTTGAGGAGGAAGGGGAGGCGGGGGCCGAACTTGGCGACCGTCGCCGCGCCGAGTTCCTTTTGCGGGTCGGCGTCGATGATCTCGACGAGGGTGCCCCGGTCGGTGCGCGAGGGGGCGCCCGGGTGGGCGCCCATCCACATCTCGGCCTGCGGTTCGCCGGTCGGCTCGGCGCCGAGGAGGTGCGGGATCGCGGTGGGGGAACCCCAGGCATAGGGGCGGATGGTGTTGTCGAGGCGGTCCATGCGGTTCTCTCTGCCTGCCCGTCTGCCGGTCTGTCGGACTTCTGCCGTCCGTCGGTCTTCTGTCGTCTGTCACGCGGGGGCGGCCGTCAGCCGCGCGAGGTCGGCCGTCTGCTGCTCGTCGTCGGCCGTCAGCCTCTGTCGCCCGTCGTCGGCCGTCCGGGTCTGCCGTGCGTCGTCCGCCGTCCGGGTCTGCCAGACGTCGTCCGCCGTCCGGTGTTCCTTCGGTGACGGTAGGGGCCGGGTCAGGATCCTGAGGCGAGGGCCAGGTAGACGGCGGCGAAATCCGTGGTGGCGATCAGTTCGGCGAGGGTGACGAGTTCGTCGCCCGGTTCGGGTTCGAGTTCGCTGATCGGCGTGTCGTGGCTGAGGGCCAGTTCGCGGGCGGCCGGGGCGGCGGTGAGGCCGCCGATCGGGCGGTCGCGCAGCAGCACCACGCGCGCGTGCAGCGCGGGCGCCTCCTCGACGCGGTCGCGGAAGAAGTCGTCCGGGTCCGCGCTGGCGGCGAGGGGGCCGGCGAGGAGTGCGCTGTGCGCGGCGAGGGCCTCGGGGAGTTCGGCCATCAGGGAGGGACGGCCCGCGAGTTCGGCGAGGGCGGCGGCGAAGCGTCGGCCCGCGGGGCCGGCCGAGGTGCCCTCGGTCCAGATCACCGGGAGGGCGTCGGCGAGCTCGGCGGCCAGGGTCTTCGCCGGGTTGCTGTAGGTCGCGACGGCGGGGCCGCAGCGTTCGGCGACCTGGTCGAGCCGGTCGGCGACCCGTTCGAGCTCCTCGGGCGGGGCGGAGAGCAGGGCGACGCGGTCGAGGAGCGCGAGGAGGGGGGTGAGGAGGGCCCAGAGGACGCCGGGGGCGGAGGCCGCGGCCGGGGGCTGCTCGTCCTGTTCGTACGGTGCGGTCGCGAGCGGTACGAAGAGTCCGTGGACGGCGCCGGCCG
Organism: Streptomyces sp. 3330; assembly: GCF_031456635.1. NCBI lineage: Bacteria > Bacillati > Actinomycetota > Actinomycetes > Kitasatosporales > Streptomycetaceae > Streptomyces > Streptomyces sp. 3330. The sequence continues at coordinate 69,552 of NZ_JAVDVA010000032.1, read as the reverse complement.
CTTCGGTGAGCGGGGAACCGGCGGGGGCGACGGCGGCGACCGTGCAGCCGCGGCGGTAGGCCTGTTCGGCGAGGAGGGCGAGGCCGGGCTCGCTGCCGTCGGGGGTGGCGATGAGGAGGAGGTCCACGGAGCCCGCCCAGCCGGGGAGTTCCCAGCGCAGGGCGCCCGCGGCGGTGGCGACGCCGGTGGGGGTCAGGCGGATGACGGGGCAGGCGGCGCCGGCGAGCGTGCCGAGGAGGTCGGCGACGCAGGTGGCGGCGGCGCCAGGGCCCGCGATGAGGATCGCGCGGGGGCGGCCGTCCGGCCGGAGGTCGTGGACGCCGGCCTCGGCCGCGTGCCGGGCGGCGGTGCGGACGCGGGCGCCGGCTTCGGCCGCGCCGCGCAGGAGGGCCCGGTGATCGGCCTCGGCCAGGGCCTCCGGCGTGTCGAGCAGCGAGTCGTCGAGCATGTCGGCAGTCTCCGATCGCCTGGGGCGTCGTCGGTGTGCGGGGCCGGGGGTACGGGCGGGGCGTCGCCCGGGGAGGCGTGGTGCCTGGCGCCGTGCGCGGCCGGGCGCCGGGGTGCTCGGGCCGGGGACGGCTGCGGGCCGGGGCGGCGCGGGGCGCGGTCGCGCGGCGCGGTGTTACGCGGGGTGGCGGGCCTCGTCGACGAGGAGGACGGGGATGCCGTCGCGGACGGGGTAGGCCAGGCCGCAGTCCTGTCCCGTGCAGATCAGCTCCGCGTCCTGCTCCTCGAGCGGGGAGTGGCAGGCGGGGCAGGCGAGGATCTCCAGGAGGCCGGCTTCGAGCGGCATGGGGTGTCCCTTCGGGGTGTGCGGATGTGCCTGGTCAGGGTACCGCTGGTGGGGTTGGGGCGTGGGGGTTGGGCGGGACGTGGTGGGGTGGGAGACGGCGCACGGGGGACGGGGCCGGTGGTCGGCGTGTCGGGGTGGGCGTCGAGGGGGCGGCCCCGCCGCCTCGCCGGTTCGCGCCACGGGGGGTGTCGCCGGTCTCCCCCGGGGGCTCGGCCCCCGGCCGCCTGCCGGTTCCGCCCTCTCGGCCGCCTCGTGGTTTCGTCCCTCGGTATCCGGAGGCCTCCGACCGCGAGCCCCCGGCCGGTCTCCCCCGCGGCTCGTCCCGTGACGCGCTTCCCGTGCCGTTCCACCTGCGACGCGCTGCCCGTGGCACGCTTCCTGTGCCGTTCGACCCGTGACGCGCCTCCAGTGCCCCGCGTCCCTTGCCGGTCCCTTGCCGCGCCTCTCTTGCCGCCGTGCGCCTCTCCCCCTGACGACCTCCACGGGCCGTCAGGCTCGGATGATGGCCAGGGCTTCGTCGCGGATCCGGGCCATCGTCGCCTCGTCGCGCGCCTCCGCGTTGAGGCGGAGGAGGGGTTCCGTGTTGGAGGGGCGGACGTTGAACCACCAGTCGGTGGAGGTGACGGTCAGGCCGTCGAGGTCGTCCAGGGTGATGCCCTCGCGGTCGCCGTAGGCAGCCTTGATCGCGGCGAGGCGGTCGGCCTGGTCGGCGACCGTGGAGTTGATCTCGCCGGAGCCGGTGTAGCGGTCGTACTCCGCGACCAGGGAGGAGAGCGGGCCGTCCTGGCCTCCGAGGGCCGCGAGGACGTGCAGGGCGGCCAGCATGCCCGTGTCGGCGTTCCAGAAGTCCTTGAAGTAGTAGTGCGCGGAGTGCTCGCCGCCGAAGATCGCGCCGGAACGGGCCATCTCCGCCTTGATGAAGGAGTGGCCGACGCGGGTGCGGACGGTCGTGCCGCCGTGCTCCTTCACCACCTCGGGGACCGACCAGGAGGTGATCAGGTTGTGGATGATCGTGCCGTGGCCGCCGTTGCGGGCGAGTTCGCGGGCGGCCACCAGGGCGGTGATGGCGGACGGGGGGACCGGCTCGCCCCGCTCGTCGACGACGAAGCAGCGGTCGGCGTCGCCGTCGAAGGCGAGGCCGAGGTCGGCGGACTCCTCGCGGACGCGCTTCTGGAGGTCCACGAGGTTCGCCGGGTCCAGCGGGTTGGCCTCGTGGTTGGGGAAGGTGCCGTCCAGCTCGAAGTACAGGGGGACGAGCTCCAGGGGCAGGCCGTCGAAGACCGTGGGAACGGTGTGGCCTCCCATGCCGTTGCCCGCGTCGACCACGACCTTCAGGGGGCGGATGGAGGTCAGGTCGACGAGTGCGAGGAGGTGCGCCGCGTAGTTTTTCAACGTGTCGGCCGTGGTGATGGTTCCCGGGACCGGGGCCGGGGCGGGGGCGCCCGAGTCCATCCACTGTTCAACCAGCTCGCGGATCTCGGCGAGGCCCGTGTCCTGGCCGACCGGGGCGGCGCCCGCGCGGCACAGCTTGATGCCGTTGTAGCGGGCCGGGTTGTGCGAGGCCGTGAACATGGCGCCGGGCAGGTCGAGCGCGCCCGAGGCGTAGTACAGCTGGTCCGTCGAACAGAGGCCGATCTCGGTGACGTCCACGCCGAGGGCCGCCGCCCCGCGCGCGAAGGCGCCGGTCAGGGCGGGCGAGGAGGGACGCATGTCGTGGCCGACGACGATCGCCTCGGCGTCGGTCACCCGGGCGAAGGCCGCGCCGAGCAGCTCGGCGGTCGATTCGTCCCACTGGTCCGGGACCACCCCGCGTACGTCGTACGCCTTCACGATCTGTGACAGATCAGCAGCCACGGCCAGCCTTCCTGGAGTCTGTAGGTCACCACAAACTACCCGGGCCGGTTCGCGGCCCGCGGTGGGGCCGTCGAGTGGACCCACAGACGTAACCGTGCCGCCATGCTCGGCCGTCGTGCGAGGTGGGGACGTTACGGCAGCATCCAGCCCAGCACGGGTGAGCTCTGGCCGACCACGATCAGGCACATCACCAGGAGCAGTCCGAGGCTCCACGGGAGGACCTTGCGCAGCAGGTCGCCCTCCCGGCCGGCGAGGCCGACGGCGGCGCAGGCGATGGTGAGGTTCTGCGGCGAGATCATCTTGCCGAGGACGCCGCCGGAGCTGTTGGCGGCGGCCAGCAGCTCGGGGGACAGACCGGACTCGCGGGCCGCGGTGACCTGGAGGGCGCCGAAGAGCGCGTTGGCGGAGGTGTCCGAGCCGGAGACGGCGACGCCGAACCAGCCCAGCACCGGCGAGAGGAAGGCGAGGCCCGCGCCGGCCGCCGCGACGAAGTGGCCGATCGTGGCGGCCTGTCCGGAGAGGTTCATGACGTAGGCGAGGGCCAGGACGGAGGTCACGGTGAGGATCGCGTACCTCAACTCGTGCACGGTCGCGGCCCATTCCCTGATCGCCACGCGCGCGTGGACGCCGAGGACGGCCGCGGTGCCGATGCCGGCCAGCAGGACGAGGGTGCCGCCCGTCGCGACGACCGGCCAGGTGAAGAGGTTGCCGCCGACCGGGTCGCCGTCCGGACCGACGACGTCGAGGAAGGGCCAGTCGAAGGTCCGGGTGGTCTGCGCGAGCCGGTCCTTGACCGCCGGGATCTGGGCCACGGAGAAGATCGCGACGATGAGCGCGTACGGGCTGTAGGCGCGGACGATCTCGGCCCGCGGGTCCGGTTCGTCCAGCTCCTCGCTGCGGGTGCCGGTGAGCACCGACGCGCGGACCGCTTCGGGGGCGGGCACGCGCGTGTGCGGCACGGCGGCCAGGGCGGCGGCTCCCGCCAAGGCGGCTCCGATGTCGGCGAGTTGCGCGGAGGCGTAGTTGGCGGCGGCGAACTGGGCGACGGCGAAGGCGGTTCCGCAGGCCAGTGCGGGGACCCAGGTCTCGCGCAGGCCGCGTCGGCCGTCCACCAGGCCGACCAGGACGAGCGGCACGACGAGGGCGAGCAGCGGTGTCTGACGGCCCACCACCGAGGCCACGGTGTCCAGCGGCAGGCCGGTGACCTGGGCGAGCGTCACGACGGGGGTGCCCATGGCGCCGAAGGCGACGGGGGCGGTGTTGGCGACGAGGGCGACCACCGCCGCGCGGACGGGGTCGAAGCCCAGGGCGACGAGCATGACCGAGCAGATCGCCACCGGGGCGCCGAACCCGGCGAGCGCCTCCAGGAGGGCGCCGAAGCAGAAGGCGACGACGAGGGCCTGGATGCGCGGGTCGTCGGAGAGCCGCCCGAAGGAGCGGCGCAGGACGTCGAAGTGCCGGGTGCGGACGGTCATCCGGTACACCCACAGGGCGTTGACGACGATCCACAGGATGGGGAAGAGGCCGAAGGCGGCTCCCTGGGCGGCGCCGGAGAGCGTCTGTCCCACGGGCATGCCGTATGCGAGGCAGGCGACGAGGGCGGCGGCCAGCAGTCCTGTGAGGCCCGCCAGATGGGCCTTGAGGCGGACGCCGCCGAGCAGGACGAGGACGATCACCAGGGGCAGGGCCGCGACGAGGGCGGACAGACCGAGCGAGTCGGCGACGGGTCGCAGTTCCTGGACGTACACGGGTGTCCCCCGATCCCGGTCACGGTTCCGGTCGCCTTCCGCGGTGCCGCGCTCCCGTTCACGTCGGCGCTCGCGTCGGCGGTCGCGCTTCCGGCGGTCGTGCCGGTCGGGCTTCCGGCCGCGCTTCGGGCCTTGATTCCGTCCTGCGGAAGGCGATTTCTCGTTCTTCGACCGAAACGAAATGGTCGTGTCCGCGACAAGGGCGCGTCAACGGGTGCGCGTCGGTCCGTGCGGACGTGAGGGGGAAACCGGCTCAGTTGTCCGGTGAGCGCAGCACCCGCAGGTGGCCGCGGCGCGCGACCTCCATCGGATCGATCGCCCGCCCGCCGCCGGCCCCGGCCGCGCGTCCCTGCGGACGGGCCGCCTCACGGACGGCGTTGGCAAGCGCTTCCAGGTCGTCACCGCTGGGGCGTGCGGGAGCCGAACCGTCGAGGAGCCGGACGACCTCCCAGCCGCGCGGGGCGGTGAGGCGCTCGGAGTGCTCGGCGCACAGGTCGTAACAGTGGGGTTCGGCGTAGGTCGCGAGCGGGCCGAGGACCGCGGTCGAGTCGGCGTAGACGTACGTCAGCGTCGCGACGGCGGGTCGGCCGCAGGCAGTGCGCGAACAGCGACGTACAGGGCTCACGACGTTGGACGGTACCGCACTCTTGAGCGGGCCGCGACGACTCTCCACCAGGTCACTCCACCGTGTCGGGTTGTGAAACGCCCCACGCGCCTCTCCAGTCATACCCCGCTGACCTGCGCGAACACCAGTCCTTAAACGCAGGAAGACCTCGGCCGACGGTCACCACTCGACACAAACGGCATCAATTGCGATGAGTTCGCCGGTCTCGGAGAGATACGGAATCGAGCCCAACGTTGGCTGGAATGGTCATCCCGCGACAGGCGCGGCACAGTGGCCGATGGTGGCCGGGTCGCCGTGTGGGGGCCGGGCGCGGGGTGACGGCGGGGACTACGCTTCAGTAGTGATGGAGACCCCCGTACCGCCCCCCGCCGCAGGCCCCGGACCCCGTCGTCGCGACCGCCACGGCCGGGGCATGCGGGGGCCGATCGCGCCGCCCCAGGTCCCGTTGGCCGCCAGTCGCGCCGATGTGTTCGCGGATCTCGTGCAGGACTCCGTGGAACGGCTGGAGCGGCGGTGGCCGCAGCTCGCCGACATCGACTTCATGGTGCTGGAGGTGCCGCGTCTGGACGCCGCGCCGGAGCCGTGGAACGACGAGGCGGTCCCGTTGGGCGGGACGATTCCCTCGCGCGAGGGACGGCCGGCGCGGGTCGTCGTCTACCGGCGTCCGGTCGAGATCCGCACCAAGGGGCGCGACGAGCGGGCCGCACTGGTGCACGAGGTGGTGGTCGAGCAGGTCGCGGAGCTGCTGGGGCTGACCCCGGAGACGGTCGACCCGCGCTACGGCGAGGACTGAGCCCCGCCGCCGACAGCCCTTCCGGGCTACTTCTGCAGCACCGCGACGTCCTCGTCGGCCTCCGGGACGGCCACCGTGCCCCGGTCGTCCGGCAGGGTCTGGACGGTGAAGCCCGCGACGCCGTCCTGGGTGGCCGTCAGGGTGCGGGAGGCGTAGACCGGGGTGTCCGTGAGGGGTTCCACGGTCAGCGCGTAGGTGCCCTTCAGGCCGGTGGGCACGGGCAGTTCGACGTTCTGGGTGGTGCCGCCCTTGACCGTGTACGTCTTGGACGCGGCCGTGCCGCCACCGCTGCCCGCGGACGCGGTGACCTTGACCTTGGCGGTGCCCTTGGGGGCGGTCAGGGAGAGGGTGGAACCCTTGGCGCTGTTGTCGGCGGCGGACGCGCGCGTGCCGACCGGGGCGGTGGCGGTGATGAACGCCGACTCCTGCTGGGCGCCCTTGCCGCGCAGGACCCGTACCGCCGCGACGACCGGGACCGACTGGCCCGTCGGGGTCAGGACCAGTGAGCCCGCCTCCCCGCGCGTGACGTCGCCCAGGTCGACCGAGGCCGTCATGCCCGCCTTGACGTGCAGCGTCTCGTGCCCGGCGGGGGTGATCAGGCCCGAGGGCGAGGCCAGTTGGACCTTCAGGTCGGCGTCCGCGTCACCCGGCGCGTAGGCGATGAGGCGGACGGCCGTGGCGTCCTCGGGGATGCCCGGGACGACCTGGGTGCCCGCCGGGTCGGTGGAGGCGGCCAGCCAGTCCCCGCCGAGCTTCTCGTCCAGGGCCTGCACGGCGGCCCCCACGCGGCCGCTGCGGACGTTGACGTGGACGGTGAGGTCCTCCTGCTTCTCGCCGGTGAGCGTGGACAGCAGGATCGGCTCGCTGGAGTGCGCCGGGACGGTGATGCCCTCCCCCACGGTGGTCGAGAGGGCGCCGTCCTTGCCGTAGAGCTCGATGTCGGCGACGGCGGCGGAGTCGTCCGGGTTGGTGAGGTGGACGTAGTCCGTGCGGTCGGCGGCCGTGCTGACGCCCGGGAACCAGAACTCCGTGTCCGGCGCGGTGCAGGTGACGCCCTGGAGGCCGCGGCCGCTGCCGGCGGCGACCTCCGTGGTCTGCTGGACGGTCCAGCCGGGCGCGAACTTGCCCTCGGCGGTGCCCACCAGCGCGGGCGCCTCTCCGCCGGTGCTCTCCCCGACGGCCGGGGTGCCGGGCGCCTTGGGCGTGACGACGGGCTTGGCCGCCTTCTTCTTGCCGTTCGCCTTGTCCGTCGCCTTGTCGGTGGCCTTGTCCGTCGTGGCGGCCGCCGACTCCTCGGTGGCCGCGACGAGTTCGGCCGTGCCGTCGCCGTCGGTGCCCTTGGTGACGGGCGTGAAGGACGTGTACGACGTGTCGGCGAGGTCGGAGGTGCTGGGCGCCGGGCAGAGCAGGCTCGTGCGCTCCACGGGCAGTTCGGCGGCCGCCCGGGCGGTGTCGGGGGCGGCCGGGTCCGGCTCGCTGAGGGTGGCGAACCCGGTGACCGCGGCGAGCGCGGCCGTGCCGGCGATCAGGGACAGGGTGGTGCGGTTCACTGCTGGCTCCCGTCGGGGCGCTCGTTGCCGGTGCCGTGGGGGTGCCGGTCCGGGTCGTAGGCGGGGTCGTAGCCGCCCTGGTCGTAGGCCGACGGGTCGTAGCCCTGCTGCGGGTAGGCCGGGTCGTACGGCGTCTGCTGGGCCTGGCCGTCGTAGGCGTACGGGTCGTACTGGCCGGCCTGGTAGGGGTCGTAGGCCTGCTGGTCGTAGCCGCCCGACGGGTACTGCTGGGCGCCCTGGTACTGCTCGCCCGGGTAACCGCCGTACTCGGCGCCCGCGTAGTCCGCCCGGTCCCCGCCCCAGTTCCCGCCCTGTCCGTCCGGGGGGACTCCCATGTCGTACGCCTGCTGCTGGGGGACCACGACCGGGGTCTCCTCCTGCGGCGCGGCCGGGAACTCCTCGTGGCGGCCCGGCTCTTCGGACTCGGCCTCGGCCTGCGCGCGCAGGCGGCGGGCGCGGCGGCCCTCACCGTCGACCGCCTGGGCCGGGACCGGCTCCTCCTCGGGAAGGTCGTCGTCGACGTCACGGCGGCGGCCGGGAAGCGCGAGGACCACGAGGACGAGGGCGAGGAAGCCCTGCGCCCACAGCCAGACGGTGTGGGTGAAGGGGTCGTCGTAGGTGACGTCCAGCTTCCCGCCCTCGGCGGGGAGCTCGAAGCCCTGGGCCCAGCCGTCGATCGTGGTGGGGGTGAGGGGCTTGCCGTCGAGGGTCGCCGTCCATCCGTCGGCGGCGGTGTCGGCCAGGCGCAGGACGCGGCTGCCGGAGCCGTCGGGGAGGGTGGTGTGGATGTCGACGGGGCCCGCGGCCACCGGAGTCACCGCGCCCTTGCCGGAGTCGGCGACCACGGCCGCGCGGGAGACCTCCTGGTCGACCCGCCACAGGGCGCTGCCGTCCTGCTGGCTGAGCCGCTTCAGGCCGGGGGTGGCGTCCAGGACGCGGGTGACCTCGCGGGGCGCGCCCTTGTGGACGAGGACGTATCCCACGGCGAAGTTGCCGAGCTGGTCGGCCTGGTCGGCGCCGGAGCCGGCGACGAGGTTGGCGACGACCTTGTCGAGCTGCTTGTTCTCGCCGTCGGCCGCGGCGAGTTCGGCGTCGCCGAGGCGGGCGCCGGAGCCGCGGACCAGCATGTAGGCGACGTGGGCCGCGGAGTCGCTGTCGAGGACGAGGGTGCGGGCCTGGTCGCGGTTGCCGGCCTCCTCGGCGACGAACGCGGGCACCTGTACGGGGTCGCGGCGCTCCAGCGGGCCGTCGGCACCGCCGATCATCCAGCCCGCGGCGACGAGCAGCGGGCCCGCGGCCGAGGCGAAGGCGATGAGGGCGGCCACCGGCTGGCGCCAGCCGAAGCTCTGCTCGGCGACACGCGTGCGTGCCCCGTCGGCGCCGATGACGGCGGCGGCGAGGAGGGCGATGCCGTAGACGAGGGTGGCGGGTCCGGCCCAGGTGGAGCTGTTGGACAGGACCGCGAAGACGAGGCCCACCAGGGCGACCGCCCAGGCCGCCCACACGCCGAAGTGGCGCTCGGAGCGCAGCAGCGCGGCGAGCGCGGCCAGCACGATGCCGATGAGCATCAGGCCGTCGACGGTGCCGGGGCCGCCGGGGCTGGCGCCGAGCAGGTCGAGCGCGGTGGCGGTCGACGCGCCGTAGTCGAGGCCGGCCTGGGTGAAGAAGCCGAACGGCAGCAGGGACAGCGACCAGGGCGCGAGGATCAGCAGGGGGGTGCCCAGCTGGGCCAGGAAGCGCGGGCCGTAGGCCGTGAGCTCGCGTCGGCGCACGGCCAGGACGGCGATGCCGAGGACGAGCGCGACGGGCCAGACGATCGGCGTGAACGCGGTGGCGATCGTCAGCAGCAGCGCGTACGCCCAGGTGGCGCGCCAGCTGCCGCGGGCGCCGGACGCGTGGGTCAGGCCGCTCGCGGCGACGCCCGCGCGGGCGATGAGCGGCAGCAGGACCGCCAGGACCGCGGTGCCGACCCGGCCGCCGGCGAGGGCGCCGGTGGCGGCGGGCAGGAACGCGTAGACGACGGCCGCCCAGGCGCGCAGGAGGCGGGACTCGACGAGCGGGCGGGAGGCGAAGTAGGCGGTGAGGCCGGCCAGCGGCACCGAGCAGACGAGGAGCAGGGTGAGGGCGAGTCCGGTCGAGCCGAACAGCAGGGTGGCCAGCGTCGCGATGATCGCGAGGTAGGGCGGGGCGGACGGGGTGCCGCCCGCGCCGATCGGATGCCAGGCGTCGAGGTAGCGCGACCACAGCTCGGAGGCGTCGGCCGGGGCGGGCAGCAGGGCGCCGCCCGCGAGCGCGCCGCCGCCGAGGAGGTTGCGGCAGGCGACCAGGGAGACCAGCAGCAGGACCAGGAAGAGGACCGGGCCGGGCTTGCGCGCGATGCGCTTGAGGCGGGCGAACTGCTCGATCTCCAGGAAGTCGGCGTCGTCGCCGCCGGGTCCGGACTCGACGGCGCCGCCGTGCCGGCCCGCGCCGGAGGTGGCCTCGGGGTCGGAGGAGCCGAAGAAGTCGCCGGCGACCTGCTCGACGGTGGCCCGTACGGTCGCGCCGGGTGGCGGGAACAGGGGGCGCAGCTCATCCTTGTCGACCGCCGGCTTCCCGCGCCTGCGCCGCCCGGCGATGATCCGCTCGGGCCGCAGCAGGGTGCCCAGCAGACCGCGGATCTCGTCGAGGGCCTGTCCGGGGACCTTGCCGACGAGGTAGGCGACGGTCCGCAGCAGGGTGCCGAGGACCAGGCGCACCAGGATCCAGGGCAGCAGGGCGGTGCGGCTGTTGACCAGCAGGGTGTAGACGGCGCCGGCCTTGTCGACCTTGTGCGGGGAGGCGCTGGTGCGGCCCGCGCAGTCGACGGTGCGGCGCTCGCGGGAGGCGGCCTCGGCATGCCGTACGACGGCCTCGGGGGCGATGAGGACCCGGTGGCCCGCGGCCTGCGCGCGCCAGCACAGGTCGACGTCGTCGCGCATCAGGGGCAGCCGGCGGTCGAAGCCGCCGAGCTGCTCGAAGACGTCGCGGCGGATCAGCATGCCGGCGGTGGACACGGACAGCACGGACCGGACGTGGTCGTGCTGGCCCTGGTCCTGCTCGCGGCGGTCCAGGCCGGTCCAGCGGCGGCCGGAGTGGGCGATGGTGACGCCGACCTCGAGGAGCTGGCGGCGGTCGTACCAGCCGCGGAGCTTGGGGCCGACGACGGCCACGTCGTCCCGGCCCAGTTCGAGCTCGTTGTCGACCACGCGCAGCAGCTCGGCCAGTGCGTCCGGCTCCGGGGCGCAGTCGTCGTGCAGCAGCCACAGCCACTGGACGGGCTCTCCGTGCGGAAGCTCCGGCAGGTCGTAGGTGTCGTCGCGCCACGTGCGCGTGACGGGGTCCCAGCCGCTGGGGCGCTTCAGGTACGGCAGTTCCTCGGGGGTGAGGACCGGGGCCGTCCGGTTGGCCTCCTCGACGGCCTGGCCGAACCCGGTGCGCCGGGCGAGGTGCAGGACGCGGTCGTCGCCGAGGGCTTCGGTGACCAGGCGTGCCGAGTCGTCCGAGCTGCCGGTGTCGGCGGCCATGACGGACTGGACGGGGCGCTCCTGGCCGAGCAGCCCGGCGAGCGCGTCGGGCAGCCAGCGGGCGCCGTCGTGGGCGACGATCACCGCGGTCACTACATGACGCGGGAACTCAGGTGTGGCAGCGCGGTCTTGATGGGCTGCCGTGTGGCTGTGCACGGACATCGAGGTACGGGCCCCGGTTCGGTGGACTGCGGTGGACGCCTGCGCCGTGTGGGGCGGCGGGGTGTCTCGGACGAGCGCCCACACTATCGGCTGGGCAGGACGACGGCCCGCCGCCTGTGGACAACCCACGTGCGACGGGCCGTTCGGACCCTTTTCTCTGCGTACCGCGACGCCATGACGCCCTTGTGCTGTCGAACCGGGCGGTCCTCAGACCGCCGCCTTCTTCAGCCGGCGGCGCTCCCGCTCGGACAGTCCGCCCCAGATGCCGAAGCGCTCGTCGTTGGCGAGGGCGTACTCAAGGCATTCGGAGCGGACCTCACAGGCGAGGCAGACCTTCTTCGCCTCGCGGGTGGAGCCGCCCTTCTCGGGGAAAAAGGACTCGGGATCGGTCTGGGCGCACAGCGCGCGCTCCTGCCAGCCGAGTTCCTCGTCCGCGTCGTCGACGTCGACCAGCAGTTGCTGCACCAGCTCGGTCATGTGCGCCCCTCGCTCTGTCTTTCGCGTCCCCGTGACCTGGCCGTTACCGATTTCGGCTGAACGACACGAGTGAAATTACAAGTGTGCTGCTCCGGGCGAGTCAAGCCGAGATCTGCTATTGGGCCCCTTATTCACTCTGCGGAACCAAGGCCATGCGGTAAGTGTTCAAATCGCCATAAACCTTGACAAGCAGATGAAGCCCCGGAGGGCCACCGGCCCCGCACAGCGCTTGTACGGGGAAGGACGCCCACAGATGCGATCCCGTTGCGGCATGCGCGCGGAAGCGAACCTGATCACAGTCGGATCACGGCATCGCCACGCGGCTTGCGCGCCCGGCTTGTGCGCCATGTGTCCCGAAGAACGTGTGCACAAACCTTTCACCTCTCAGATGGACCGGATGAGGTGAACCGTGTCCCACATACCGGGCGTCGAGTTGACAGTGAAGGTGTGAACCGCTGTCCTTGTGGGCATGCTCGCGAACTTGGCACTCACCTCGACCGGCTCCGCCGGGTCCCACGGTGCTGCCCGCGCTCGCTGTAGCTGTTGTCGTCGTTCCAGCTGTTGAGCCCAACGCGCTCCGGCTGCTCCTCCTGAGTCCACCGCGACTCGGCTGCTGTTTCCCATCGGCCCACACCAGGGCGCTCCTGTTCCACCCGTGATCCGGGCGGACGGTACGCGACACCCAGCAGGCCCCCCACTCTTCCGCCTCTTCCGCCGAGGAACCACCGCACCCCATGAACAGCGACAGCGACCTCCAGATCGCGGGCGACATCCTCGAAGTCCCGCACCTCCTCCAGGCACCGCGCGAGCACCCGGCCACCGTCGCCGAGTTCGTCGGCCTGGCCCGTTCGATCGCCGCGGACCGCGCCCCGTGGGCACACCTGGTCCGGTACGACGCGACGACCCGCTGGTACCACCGGCTGCGGACCGGGCCCGGCTACGAGGTGTGGCTGCTGTCCTGGGTGCCCGGCCAGGGCAGCGGGCTGCACGACCACGGCGGCTCCTCCGGGGTGCTCACCGTGCTGGACGGCGAGCTGACCGAGCGCACGGAACGCGGCACGCGGGTGCTGGGGGCGGGCGTGCAGCGGGTGTTCGCGCCGGGCTACGCGCACGAGGTCGTCAACGACGCGCTGGAGCCCGCGGTGAGCCTGCACGTCTACTTCCCGGGACTGACGGACATGCCCATGCACCCCCGGGCCCGGCTCGGCTCGGCCGGGCGGACCCCCGTGGCCTGCGCGGCCCTCGACGCGTACGAAGAGGTCGACGCCGTCCGCTCGTGAGCGGGGCGCCGTCCGCCGTCGGCACGGACGGGTGGACCGGATATCCACAGGCGGGTGCTTGTCCACAACCGGCCGACGGGCCGGCGTCGCCGCCTGCGAGACTTGCCCTCATGCGCATTGTGGTTCTGGCAGGCGGCATCGGCGGTGCCCGGTTCCTGCGCGGTCTGAAGCAGGCCGTGCCGGACGCGGACATCACGGTCATCGGCAACACCGGCGACGACATCCACCTCTTCGGGCTGAAGGTCTGCCCCGACCTCGACACGGTGATGTACACGCTCGGCGGCGGCATCAACGAGGAGCAGGGCTGGGGGCGGGCCGACGAGACCTTCCATCTGAAGGAGGAGCTCGCCGCGTACGGCGCCGGGCCCGGGTGGTTCGGGCTGGGCGACCGGGACTTCGCCACGCACATCGTGCGGACGCAGATGATCGGCGCCGGGTATCCGCTCAGCGCGGTGACCGAGGCGCTCTGCGACCGGTGGCAGCCGGGCGTGCGGCTCATCCCGATGACCGACGACCGGGTGGAGACCCATGTCGCGGTCGAGGTGGACGGCGAGCGCAAGGCCGTGCACTTCCAGGAGTACTGGGTGCGGCTGCGGGCGTCGGTGCCCGCGGAGGCGGTCGTGCCGGTCGGCGCGGAACAGGCCAAGCCGGCGCCGGGGGTGCTGGAGGCCATCGCGGCGGCGGACGTCATCCTCTTCCCGCCGTCCAACCCGGTCGTCTCGGTCGGCACGATCCTCGCCGTGCCGGGCATCCGCGAGGCGATCGCCGAGGCCGGGGTGCCGGTCGTGGGCCTGTCCCCCATCGTCGGGGACGCGCCCGTGCGCGGCATGGCCGACAAGGTGCTCGCGGCGGTCGGCGTGGAGTCGACGGCCGCGGCGGTGGCCGAGCACTACGGCTCGGGTCTGCTCGACGGATGGCTCGTCGACACCGTGGACGCGGGCGCCGTGGAGCGCGTGGAGGCGGCGGGCATCCGCTGCCGGGCCGTCCCGCTGATGATGAGCGACCTCGACGCGACCGCGCGGATGGCCCGGGAGGCGCTGGCGCTGGCCGAGGAGGTGCGCGGGGCATGAGCGGGTCCTTCGAGACCGGGTACCGGGTCTGGGCCGTCAGCGGACTGCCCGAGGTGCGCCCCGGGGACGACCTCGCGAAGCTGATCGCGACCGCCGAGCCCGGCCTGGCCGACGGTGACGTCCTGCTCGTCACCTCGAAGATCGTGTCCAAGGCGGAGGGTCGGGTCGTCCGGGCGGACGACCGGGAGGCCGCGATCGACGCCGAGACCGTACGGGTCGTGGCCCGGCGCGGGGCGCTGCGGATCGTCGAGAACCGGCAGGGGCTGATCATGGCCGCCGCCGGTGTCGACGCCTCCAACACCCCACCGGGGACCGTGCTGTTGCTGCCCGAGGATCCGGACGCCTCGGCGCGCGCGATCCGGGCCGGGCTGCGGGACGCGCTCGGTGTGGACGTCGGGGTCGTCGTCACCGACACCTTCGGACGGCCCTGGCGCGCCGGGCTCACCGACGTGGCGATCGGCGCCGCCGGGGTGCGGGTGCTGGACGACCTGCGCGGCGGCACGGACGCGTACGGCAATCCGCTGAACGCGACGGTCGTCGCCACGGCGGACGAGCTGGCCGGCGCCGGGGACCTCGTGAAGGGGAAGGCCGCCGGGCTGCCGGTGGCCGTGGTGCGGGGGCTGGGGCACGTCGTCGTGGCGGAGGACACCGACGGCACGGAGAACACCGGCGGTGCGGCGAACGCGGACGGTGCGGCGAGCGGCCACGCGGAGAACGCCGGGGGCGGGCTCACCGGGGCACGGGCCCTGGTGCGCGGCGCGCGGGACGACATGTTCCGGCTCGGGACGTCCGAGGCGGTGCGGCTGGCGGTCACCCAGCGGCGGACGGTGCGCTCCTTCACCGACGAGCCGGTCGATCCCGGGGCGGTGCGGCGGGCGGTGGCTGCGGCCGTCACCGCGCCGGCGCCCCATCACACGACGCCGTGGCGGTTCGTGCTCCTCGAGTCGGCGGGGTCGAGGCGTCGGCTGCTGGACGCCATGCGGGACGCGTGGATCGCGGATCTGCGGCGGGACGGGAAGTCCGAGGAGTCCATCGCCAAGCGGGTGCGACGGGGCGACGTCCTGCGCGACGCGCCCTGTCTGGTCGTGCCGTGCATGGTGACGGACGGGTCGCACACCTACGGCGACGCGCGGCGGGACGCTGCCGAGCGGGAGATGTTCGTGGTCGCGACCGGGGCCGGCGTCCAGAACTTCCTGGTGGCGCTGGCCGGGGAGCGGCTGGGGTCCGCGTGGGTGTCGTCGACGATGTTCTGCCGGGACGTGGTGCGGGAGGTGCTGGAGCTGCCGGAGAGCTGGGACCCGATGGGGGCGGTGGCGGTCGGGCACGCGGCGGCGGAGCCCCGGGCCCGTGGCGAGCGGGATGTGGCGGACTTCGTCGAGGTGCGGTGAGCGACACGGCCCGGCGGTGCGGGACGAGCGGTGAGCCGCGCCGGGAGATGGCTTCCGGCGGGAGTGGCCTGTGTCCCGGCGGAGAGCGACCGGCCGCGCCGGGACATGATCCCCGGCGGGCGGTGACCGGCCGCGCCGGGACATGATCCCCGGCGGGGAGCGACCGGCCGCGCCGGGACATGGCTTCCGGCGGGCGGTGAACCGGGCCGGCGGTGAGGTGTGGGGAACGTGACGGGCCTCGTGCGGTGGACTGTGCCTGGCTGCGCCTACTCTCGTAGCATCCTCTTCTCCTCTCTCCGGGACTTCACTTGTCAGGACGGTTCTCTCCCCGGCCCACGCGTACGACCGTGCGCGGTGGGCAGGTCGGCGTGCCCGCCGGAGTGCCGCGGCAGGCCTCGGCGGCCGGGCGGGTGCGGAACTGGGTGCCGGAGGGGCCGCTCGACCTCGGACTGGTCCTCGGGCCCCTGCGGCGCGGGCCGGGCGATCCGACGTTCCGCACGACGCCGGACGGATCCGTGTGGCGGGCCAGTCTCACCCCCTCCGGGCCGGGCACACTGCGCGTGACCGCGGTCGGCGGAGCGGTGCGCGGGGAGGCGTGGGGTCCGGGCGCGGAGTGGCTGCTGGACCGGTTGCCGGAACTGCTCGGGGCCTCGGACACGCCGGAGGCGTTCGTGCCCCGGCATCGCGTGGTGGCGACCGCCCGGCACCGGCGGCCCGGGCTCAGGCTCACGCGGACCGGGCTGGTGCTGGAGTCGTTGATCCCCTCCGTGCTGGAGCAGAAGGTCACCACCGACGAGGCGTACCGCGCCTGGCGTCTGCTGGTGCGCAAGTTCGGGGAGCCCGCGCCGGGACCCGCGGCGGACGGGCGGCTCCAGGTGATGCCGGCGCCCCGGACGTGGGCGCTGATCCCGTCCTGGGAGTGGCATCGGGCGGGCGTCGACGACAAGCGGGCGTCGACGATTCTGCGGGCCGTCCGGGTCGCCGGGCGGATGGAGGAAGCGGTGCGGATGGCGCCGGCGGAGGCCCAGGCCCGGTTGGAGCTCGTCGCGGGCATCGGGCCGTGGACGTCCGCGGAGACCGTGCAGCGCAGTCACGGGGCGGCGGATGCGGTGACCGTGGGCGATCTGCATCTGCCGGGGATCGTGGGGTGGGCGCTGGCCGGAGACCGGGAAGCCGACGACTCCGTGATGCTGGAGTTGCTGGAGCCCTATGCGGGACAGCGGCATCGGGCGGCCCGGTTGATCCTGCTGAGCGGACGGGTGCCGCCCCGCCGGGTGCCGAAGATGCCCCGGTGGGACATCGGGAGGTTGTGAGGGGCTGCGCGGAGGGGACCGCGCGGGGGGGCCTCACGCGAGGGTTTCACGCGAGGGCGGGGCGGGGTAACTTCCGCCCCCGCCCCGCCTTGGCCGTGTCCGTCCCGTCCTCACCCGGGGCGCCGGGTGACGGACCGCCGGTCCGGGCACGCCGGACGATCGCCGTCGTCACGGTCCGCACGGACCGCACGGGCCGCATGGGCCGTGCCGGTCACTGGTCCGACGAGAAGCGGACCGCGCCCGCCGGGATCCTCGCGTCGCACCACACGCGCGCGCCGTCGCGGAGTTCGTTGTCGGGGCCGACGATCGCGCCGTCGCCGATGACCGTGCCCGTGAGGACGGAGCGTTCGCCCACACGGGCCCGGGTGCCGATGAGCGAGTCGGTGATGACGGCGCCCGGTTCGATGACGGCGCCGGGGAGGATCGTCGAGCCGAAGACCCTCGCGCCCTCCGCCACGAAGGCGCCCTCGCCCACCACCGTGCCGCCCGTCAGCTTCGCGTCGGGGGCGACCCTGGCCGTCGGGAGGACCAGGCGGTCGCCGCAGCGGCCGGGGACCGCGGGGGACGGGGCGCGGCCGAGGACCAGGTCCGCCGAACCCCGGACGAAGGCCGCCGGGGTGCCCAGGTCCAGCCAGTACGTCGAGTCGACCATGCCCTGGAGATGGGCTCCGGCCGAGAGGAGGTCGGGGAACGTCTCGCGCTCCACCGACACCGGGCGGCCCTGCGGGATCGTGTCGATGACCGAGCGGCGGAAGACGTACGCGCCCGCGTTGATCTGGTCGGTGACGATCTCCTCCGGGGTCTGCGGCTTCTCCAGGAACGCCAGGACCCTGCCCGTCCCGTCGGTGGGGACCAGGCCGTAGGCCCTCGGGTCCGTCACCTTCGTCAGGTGCAGGGAGACGTCCGCCGCCGTCGCCTCGTGGGTGGCCACCAGCCTTCGGATGTCCAGGCCGGTGAGGATGTCGCCGTTGAAGATCAGCACCGGGTCGTCGGGGCCCGAGTGGAGGCGGGACGCCACGTTGCGGATGGCGCCGCCCGTGCCCAGGGGTTCGTCCTCGGTCACGTACTCGATGTGCAGGCCCAGTGCCGAGCCGTCGCCGAAGTACGGTTCGAAGACCTCCGCGAGGTAGCTCGTCGCCAGGACGATGTGGTCCACGCCCGCCGCTCTCGCCCGCGCCAGTTGATGCGTGAGGAACGGCACCCCCGCCGCCCTGACCATGGGTTTGGGCGTGTGCACCGTGAGCGGGCGCAGCCGGGTGCCCTTGCCGCCGACCAGGAGGATCGCTTCTGTCACCGTCGTCTCTGCTTCCTGCCGGGACCGGTCGAACCGTCATTCGACCGGCCAGTGTATGCAGACCGTTGTGTGGCGACTTCCAGGCCGTTGGTGTTCCGTCCCAGTCCCAGGAGACTGTCCCCCCCGACGGCTGCTGAATGTGCCCCCTTCTGGATGTGCGCTCCGGCCGTCCGGGGGCGCGCGGCCTCCGGGGCCTCCCCAGGGCCCCGGAGCTCCCGAACCGGATCGTCCGCCTCAGCGCCCCTGGTAGCGCGCCGCGGTGGAGCGGGCCGGGCCGAGCTTGCCGTAGAGCTGCCTGCCTGGGCATTCCGTGGCGAACCCGTCCCGGTGACCCGAGATCACATTCAGTCGTACGTTCTTTCCCTTTCCGTAGAGATTGCCACCTCCGGACTTCAGGTATGTCTTCCCCTGGGGATTCGCCCCGAACAGGCCGAGCTTCCAGGCCGTCAGACGCGCGACGGCGTCGACCGTGGCGGTGGTCGGCTTGGCGGAGGTGAACGTGCCGAGGACGGCGATGCCCATGCTGTTGGTGTTGAACCCGAGGGTGTGGGCGCCGAGGACCGGCTTCGCCACTCCCCCGGCGCGACCCTCGTAGATCTTCCCGCACTTGTCGACGAGGAAGTTGTAGCCGATGTCGCGCCAGCCCATGCTCTTCACGTGGTAGCGGTAGATGCCACGGATGACCGACGGGGCCTGTGAGCACTTGTAGCTGTTGCCCGAGGCGGTGTGGTGCACGAAGGCGGCCTTGACCTTCGTCGTGTAGCGGAAGCCGCTCTCCCGCAGCTTCTCGTCGGCGCCCCAGCCGCGCCGCGTGACGATGCTCGGCCGCGGGCCGATGTACGGCTTCGCCCGCTGGGCCGACGTCAACTCGGCCCCGCGCAGGGCGAGGAGTTCGCGTTCGGTGCCCAGGCGGTCCAGGGCCGGGATCTCCGTGGCGCCGAGCGGGGCGAGGGGCGCGTTGGCGGCGGAGGACTCGGTCGCCCCGGCGGTCATGGGCGTCATGGCCGCGGGCTCGACGCCCTCGGCGTCCTCGGTTCCTTCGCCTGCCGCGGCCTCCTCGGCCGTCTTCTCGGTCGCCGCGTCGGGCGCGTCCGGCGCCTCCGGGGCGTCGGCCGGGCCGGACCCGGTGGTCGGTGTCCGGTTGCGCGGGGGGCCCGCGGGGGCGTGCTCGGGGGGCGCCGAGCCCGGGTCGACGAGTTCCAGGCGCAGGCCCGAGGGGAGCAGGGCGGCGGCCGCCGTCTCCTCCGTACGGCGTTCGGTGTCCGGATGGACCCGGATCTCGACGCCGTCGGAGTCGCCGACCCACAACGGGGCGGTGGCGCCGCGGACCCGGCCCGAGGCGCGCTCGGCGGTGCCGGGGTCGGCGCCGTGGTCGGCGTTGTGGGTCTCGACGTCCTGCCAGCCGGACCAGGCGCCGGTGTCGGACGTGCGGGTACGGACCTGGACGCGGCCGTGGAGCTCGGCGGCCGGGTCGTCCCAGACGACGCCGAGGAGGGAGAAGTGCCGTACGTCCCGGCGGGGCAGGCCCAGATCGGCGGAGCCGGAAACCCGGTCGCGGGCCAGGGAGGTGAGGGGCAGCGACTGGGTGCTGCCCGGGAGGTCGGGGAGAGTCGAGTGGGCCGACCGAGCCGGGTGGGCCGGTCGGTCGGAGAGGGATGGGGTGTCGGGGCTCGTGGCCCTGGCCTTCCCGCTGGGC
The DNA here is from genome assembly GCF_031456635.1 of Streptomyces sp. 3330. NCBI lineage: Bacteria > Bacillati > Actinomycetota > Actinomycetes > Kitasatosporales > Streptomycetaceae > Streptomyces > Streptomyces sp. 3330. The sequence continues at coordinate 49,964 of NZ_JAVDVA010000032.1, read as the reverse complement.
GCCGCCTCCGCGGCCGGCGCCGGTCGCGCCGTCGCCGCGTTGGCGGGCGGCGTCAGCGGGAGGGCGAGTGCCGCCGCACAGGTGACACCGATCGAGGTAGCAAGCAATCCGCGCATGCCAACGATCCTGGACATATCCATAGATTTCTGTCCATCGGGGAATTGACGGGCCGTCGGGCGCGTTCGGCCGAACCGGTGGCTCCGGGAGGGCCCGGCGACCGCTTGCGCGCCGCGGGCGGCGCGTACGCTTGCGCGGGTGACTGCCACCGATCGCACCCCGGCCGACCTGCTGCGTTCCGCGCTGGCCGCGGACCCCGCGCGCCCCTTGGTGACCTTCTACGACGACGCCACGGGCGAGCGGGTCGAATTGTCCGTGGCCACCTTCGCCAACTGGGTGGCCAAAACCGCCAATCTCCTCCAGGACGGGCTGTCCGCCGAGCCCGGCGACCGGGTCGCACTGCTGCTGCCCGCGCACTGGCAGACGGCGGTGTGGCTGCTGGCGTGTTCGTCGGTGGGCGTCGTCGCGGACGTGGCCGGGGATCCGGCGCGGGCGGACTTCGTCGTCGCCGGGCCCGGTTCGTTCGAGGCGGGGCTGGCGTGCCGGGGCGAGCGGTACGCGCTGTCGCTGGCGCCGCTCGGCCGACGTTTCGTGCCCGGCCCGCCGGAGGGGTACGACGACTACGCCGTGAACGTCCCGACCTTCGGGGACCGTTTCGCGCCGTACGTTCCCGTCGACCCCGAGGAGCCCGCGCTGATCGTGGCCGGGGCCGGGTATACCGGGGCCGAGGTCGTGGAGCGGGCGCGGGCCGAGGCGTCCGGGCTGGGACTGACGGGGCCCGGCTCCCGGCTGCTGTCGGGTCTCGGGTACGACACGTGGGAGGGGCTGAGCGCCGGGCTGTACGCGCCGCTGGCGAGCGGCGGGTCCGTGGTGCTGTGCCGGAACCTGGCGGAGGCCGGCGAGGAGACCCTGGCCAAGCGGGTCGAGAGCGAGCGGGTGACGGCGACCGCGCGGTAGCCCTCCGGGCGGGAGGGCCGGCGCCCCGGCCCTCCCTTCGGCCGCGCCGGGGCCTCATCGCCCGAGGCCGGACGGGCTGGACCCACACCCCCCCTCGGCACCGGACAGGCCGCATCCGCGTACCCCCTCCCCTCCACAACACCCGCACCCGCACCGCAGACGGGCCGGTCCCGCGTGCCCCGCCCGCGACCTCCCCCGAGGCCCACCTCACCCGTTCGGCCCACGCCCGCCGCCCCTCGCCGCCCGCTTCGCGGCATCGTCGTAGGGACAGCTCTACACGCTCGTACGGCCGAAGCGGGCCCGGAGGCGGGAGGGGTGGACCGGACGTGAGGGAAGCGGCGGGTACCGATGGGCCCCTCGGGCCGGGAGTGGGGGCGTCCGCCGACGGGCGGGGGCTCATACGGCGGCGCCGGCGGCGATGGATCCGGTACGGGGCGGTGGCGGTGGGGGTGGTGGTCCTGGGGGTCGGGGTCGCGGGGTGGGTCGTCTACGCGAAGCTCGACGGGAACATCACGCCCGACGACACGGCAGCCGCCGAGCTCGAGCGGTACGCGCGGGAGCGGCCGACCTCGCTGGTGAAGGACGCGCAGAACATCCTGCTCATAGGGTCCGACTCGCGGTCGGGGGACGGGAACCGCAAGTACGGGCGGGACTCCGGCACCGAGCGCTCGGACACGACGATCCTGCTGCATCTGGCGGCCGGGCGGCGCAGCGCCACCGCCGTCTCCCTCCCGCGCGATCTGATGGTGGACGTGCCCGGCTGCCTGCGGCCGGACGGGAAGCGGACCGAGCCGATGTTCGCGATGTTCAACTACGCCTTCCAGAGCGGGGGTTCGGCCTGCACGATCCGGACGGTGGAGAAGCTGACGGGCGTGCGGATCGATCACCACATGGTCGTCGACTTCAGCGGGTTCAAGGACATGGTCGACGCCGTGGACGGGGTCGAGGTGTGCCTGAAGGAGCCGATCGACGACAAGGCGGCGAAGCTGCGGCTGCCCGCCGGGAGGGTCACGCTCGACGGGGAGCAGGCGCTCGGGTACGTGCGGGCCCGCAAGTCCCTCGGCAACGGCAGCGACACCGACCGGATGGACCGGCAGCAGCGGTTTCTCGGGGCGCTCGTCAACAAGGTGCAGAGCAATGACGTCCTGCTGAATCCGGTGAAGCTGTATCCGCTGCTGGACGCGGCCACCTCCTCGCTCACCACCGACCCGGATCTGGCGAGTCTGCGCGGACTGTACGAACTCGTGCGCGGATTGCGGGACATTCCCACCGAACATGTGCAATTCCTGACCGTTCCACGGGAGTCGTACGTCTACAACGCCAATCGCGACCAACTGGTGGAGCCGGAGGCGGAGAAACTCTTCGAACGGCTGCGAACGGACGCGCCGGTGGTGGTTTCTCAGGAAATTCCCACGAACCCCACCCCCACGGAGTCGGGCGACTACGGTCCGTTCGGCTTCCTGGCGCCGGGGCCTGCGGCTTCCGGGGCGGTTTCGCCCACTCCGCCCGCCCCGACGTTCCGCGGGAACACCGCCGCCGAGGACGGCTGCGGGTAAAGCGCTTGCCAAGCCGACCTCTCGCCACGAACACAAGTTCAAAGAAATAGGGCGGATTGCCCGGTTGTAGGGGCGTGGAATTTGTCACGGCCGTCGCTCGGCGCCGAACCTGGCGGATAGTGTGAGCGATCCGGTGCCCCCGGCCACGAGGTCTTCCTGGGGTCGCGCACCGAGTGACCGAGACCCGAGCGCCTCGAGGGGGAAAGGCGCCGCGTGGCCCCGACGGAGGATTCGGACAACCGTGGACGCGCAAGGCCGTGGGCGGGCGGACAACATCGACCCCGCAGACCAGTGGGTGCTCAATCCGAACACCGGTGAATACGAACTGCGACTGACCCCTTCCGCACCGCAATCAGCGGTGCCGGGACCGCGCAGATCCGACTCCGGCCGGACCGGTGGCGCGGGAGGTCCGGCGCGCGGCCGTAAGCCGGCGCAGGGCCGGGAGTCGTCGTCGCCCGAGGAGACGCCGGACCCGGAGGTGCCTTCGCCGCGCCGTCGCCGGGGCGCGCCGCCGGAGGACGCGGCGGCGAACCGGCGAGGCCGCCGGCCGGTGAAGAAGAAGTCGAAGGCGAAGAAGGTCCTGCTGTGGACCGGCGGGATCATGGCCTTCGTCCTGGTGGGTACGGCGGGTGCGGCCTATCTCTATCTCGAGCACCTCAACGACAACATCACGTCCGTCTCCGACGACGGCGCGAGCACCGGTGGCTTCAGCAAGGACAAGGCCATCAACCTGCTGGTGATCGGCACGGACAAGCGCACCGGCTCGGGCAACGAGGGCTACGGCGACTCCGGCAGCGTGGGCCACGCGGACACCACGATCCTGCTGCACGTCTCCAAGGACCGGACGAACGCGACCGCGCTGAGCATCCCGCGCGACCTGATCGTGGACGTCCCGGACTGCGAGACCAAGCAGGAGGACGGCTCCACCAAGGTCATCCCGGGCTCGGACAACGTCCGCTTCAACACCAGCCTCGGGCAGGACGACCGCACGCCGAGCTGCACCGTGCGCACGGTCACCGAACTGACCGGGATCCAGGCGGACAACTTCATGGTGGCCGACTTCAACGCGGTCAAGACGCTGACCACGGCGGTCGGCGGCGTCGAGGTGTGCCTGGCGAAGGACATCGACGACGAGGACTCGCACCTGAAGCTGTCGAAGGGCACCCACACCATCGAGGGCGAGCAGGCGCTGGCCTTCGTGCGCACCCGGCACTCCGTCGGCTTCGGCGGCGACCTGAGCCGGATCGAGCTCCAGCAGCAGTTCCTCAGCGCGCTGATGCGCAAGCTGAAGTCGAACGACACGCTCACCAGCCCGACCAAGATGATCAAGCTGGCGGAGGCGGGCACGAAGGCGCTGACCGTCGACTCCCAGCTGGACACCATCGACAAGCTCAAGGACCTGGGTCTGGAGCTGGGCAAGCTCAACGTGAAGAACCTGACCTTCACCACCGTGCCGGTGGTCGACAACCCGGCCGAGAAGGTCGCGGCCACGGTCGTCGTGAACAGCTCGACAGCGCCCACCGTGTTCCAGATGATCAAGGACGACGTCTCCTTCACCGAGGTGAAGGAGCAGGCGGCGGCGTCCAAGAACGCGGCCGCCGCGGCCGCCGCGGCCCGCCTCAAGGGCACCCAGTCCGCCGCCTCCGCGGTGCGGGTGCAGGTGATGAACGGCGGCGCCCCGGCGGGCAGCGCACAGGAAACTCTTAACTGGCTGCAGAATGATGAGGGCGTGACGAAGTCCGAGAACGCGGGCAACGCGCCCGCGTCACTGAGCAAGACGACGCTCGAGTACGCGCCCGACCAGGCCGACCAGGCACGCAAGCTCGCCGCCATCATGGGGCTGCCGGGCACCGCTCTGAAGCCGGGCAAGAGCGTCGAGAACTCCCAGGGTCTGCCGACGATGACGCTGACGCTGGGCAAGGACTTCAAGGGCGCGGGCGTCTCGCTCACCGCTCCGACCAAGGTGCCGGACACGGTCCAGAAGTCCACGGCGGACAAGGTCGAGTGCGCCAAGTAGGTAACCCTTCGGGCCCGTCGTGCGTCTGACTTGACGCGGGACGGGCCCGTGTCAGGCGCACGGCGGGGAGGGGCAGGGGAATTGGCGGGGAGCAGTGGGGTGCGGAGAGAGGTTCCCGCGGTCGAGGACACGGGGTCCCCGGCGGGACGGGAACAGGAGCACGAGCCCGCGTCCGAGGAGGACGGCGGGCCGGGCGGCGGACGCGGCGCGGGCCGCACCGCGGATCGCAGACGCCGGCGTCGACGCGCGTTGCGCTGGTCGGCGACGGTGCTCGCGGTGGTCATACTCGGCGGCGCGGGGGCCGGATACCTCTACTACGAACACCTCAACGCGAACATCAAGAGCGACGACCTGAACATCGGCGACGAGAAGGACCGGGCCGCCAGGACGGAGGCCAACTCCGCGGGGCAGACGGCGCTGAACATCCTGCTGATCGGTTCGGACGCCCGTGACACCGCGGAGAACCAGAAGCTCGGCGGCGCCAAGGACACCTTCGACGGTCCCCCGCTCGCGGACGTCCAGATGCTGCTGCACATATCGGCGGACCGCAGCAACATGTCGGTGGTGAGCATGCCGCGCGACACGCTGCTGGACATCCCCAAGTGCACGGACCCCGACGACGGGACCACCTACGGGGCGCTGACCGACGAGATGACGAACGTGTCGCTCGGCCGCGGCGGCCCGGGCTGCACGGTGGCCACCTGGGAGAAGCTCACCGACATCCACATCGACCACTTCATGATGATCGACTTCTCCGGTGTGGTGTCGATGGCGGACGCGATCGGCGGCGTCCCCGTCTGTGTGGACGCCAACGTCTACTCGCACACCAGCACCGGCAAGGGCTCCGGTCTGAAGCTGGAGAAGGGCACGCACGCCGTCAAGGGCAAGCAGGCCCTGCAGTGGCTGCGCACCCGTTACGGCTTCGAGGACGACACCGACCTGGCCCGCGCCAAGGCGCAGCACATGTACATGAACTCGATGGTCCGCGAGCTGCGCGCCAACGCCAAGCTGACCAACCCCAACAAACTGCGCAAGCTCGCCGAGGCCGCCACGAAGGCGATCACCGTCGACGACGGCCTCGACACCATCACCAAGATGTACGACCTCGCGGGCGAGCTGAAGAAGGTGCCCACCGAGCGCATCACGATGACGACGATGCCGAACCGGTACCAGGGCAGCCGGGTGGTGCCCACGGAGGACGCCAAGCAGCTGTTCCGGCTGGTGCGCGAGGACATCGCCCTGGACGGCAAGGACGCGAAGAAGGCCACCGCGAGCCCGTCGCCGACGGTCACGGACCCGGCCGCGGCGCCCGGCGAGATCGCGGTGCAGGTGCACAACGGGACGTCCACGAGCACGCTCGCGGCGGTCCGCGGGCGGGCGACGGCGGTGAAGGACCTGCTGACGGGCAAGGGCTTCACCGAGGCCGTCGCGGACACCTCGGCGGCCACGGCCGTGGGCGCCACGGTGGTCCGCTATCCGAGCGCCGACCTGGAGGGCGACGCCGAGGCGGTCGCCAAGGCCCTCGGTATCCCGACGGGCCAGGTGAAGAAGTCCACCGAGGTCTCCGGGGTCACGGTCGTCGTGGGCGCGGACTGGCGGTCGGGGACGACGTACAAGGCGCCGGTGAAGGACGACACCACGCCCGACACGGCCGGGGCGATCAACGCGTCGGACACCAGCCAGTGCATGCACGTGGACCCGAACTACACCTGGTAGCCCGGGTCCCTCGGTGTCCCGGGGGCGCGCTCCGGACGTGCTCCGGGAGCGCGCCCCCCGCGCTGCCGGAGCGGCGCGGGGTGCTCAGTGCGCTTCGGTGAGGACCGCGGGGCGCCGCGCGGCGATGACCTTCCTGGCCAGCGCCTTCGGACTGGTCAGGAAGCCGAAGCCCCACGACATGTGCATGGTGGCGAGGGCCACGGGGATCAGGAGCCGCGCCTTCAGCGGCAGCCCCTTGCCGGCCGGCAGCGACCCGGCGACGATCGCCGCGAGGTAACCCGCGGGGATCACGAAGCCCAGGGGGGTGAGCGCGGCGCCCACGACGATCCCGGCGGCTATCGCGCACACCGCGGTGGGCGGGGCGAGGTAGCGCAGGTTGATGGAGCCCTCGTGGTAGCGGGCGACGACGTGCCGCCAACGGCCGTAGTCCTTGTACTGCTTGGCGAGCGCCCTGACGCTGGGCCGCGGCCGGTAGGACACCTTCAGCTCGGGCGAGAACCAGATGAGACCGCCGGCCTCCCTGATCCGGAAGTTCAGCTCCCAGTCCTGGGCCCGGACGAACTCCTCGTTGTAGCCGCCCTGTTGCTCCAGCGCCGCCCGCCGGAAGACGCCGAGGTACACGGTCTCCGCGGGGCCGGCCTGCCCTCCCGTGTGGAAGGCGGCGTCGCCGACCCCGATCTTCGAGGTCATGGCCGCGGCCACCGCGTGCTCCCAGTCGTTCTCGCCCTCGGCGTGCATGATCCCGCCGACGTTCTGCGCGCCGGTCTCCTCCAGCAGCCGTACGGCGGTGGCGATGTAGTCCGGGGAGAGCATGCCGTGCCCGTCGACGCGGACGACGACCGGATGGCGGGACGCCTTGATCGCGGCGTTGAGCGCGGCCGGCGTGCGCCCGGAGGGATTGGGGACCGTCTGCACGCGCTGGGAGCCGGAGGCCGTCTCGGCGACGAGCTGGGCCGCGATCTCTTCCGTACGGTCCGTGGAGGGACCGATGGCGATCACGACCTCCATCTCGCCGGCGTACTCCTGGGCGAGGATCGCTTGGACGGCTCCGCGCAGATGCCGCTCCTCGTTCAGGACGGGCATGATGACGGACACCGCGGGGAGTTGCACGTCGGGCTTGGCGTTCATAGAGGGCTCACGTTACCGCGAACGGGGGACAGGGCCCGCCCCGCCGGGTGCGCTGCGCCGGTCGGCAGATCGTATGGGCCTACCGTTCCAACGGCCACCACCGCCCACGGCCGCCGCCCGGAGGTGCCCCCTATGCCCCCCACCCCGTCCCGGTCCCCGCGTCGCCCTGACCCGGCACGCCGTTCACCACGTCGCTCCGTCCGGCGCGGGCGCCCCCGCTGGGCCATGCGGGCGCGTCGCTCCGTCCGGCGCGGGCGCCCCCGCTGGGCCATGCGGGCGACGACCACGCTCTCGGTGGTGCTGCTGGCCGCCGCCGGGATCGGTCACTCGGTGGTCGCCGGCCTCGACGCGGACATCGCCCGGGTCGACCCCTTCAAGGACATGAAGAACCGTCCGCGGGCCGGTCACGGGATGAACGTCCTGCTGGTCGGCACCGACGGCCGCGACCACATCACGGAGGCGGAGCGCCGCCGCTACCGGCTGGGCGGGGCCCCCTGCCACTGCACGGACACGATCATGATCGTGCACATCTCGGAGGACCGGGAGCGGGCCAGTGTCGTCAGCCTCCCGCGCGACTCCTACGCCGAGACGCCGCCGCACACCGACCAGGTCACCGGCAAGGAGCACAGCGGCCACCCGATCAAGATCAACTCGGCCTACGCCGAGGGCGGTCCGCAGCTCACCGTCCGCACGGTCGAGAACATGACGCACGTGAAGATCGACCACTACCTGGAGGTCGACTTCACCAGCTTCATGAAGACGGTGGACGTGCTCGGCGGCGTGCGGATCTGCACGGCGGAGCCCCTGAAGGACCGCTACACGGGCCTGGACCTGGCGCCGGGCGCGCACACGCTCATGGGCGGCGAGGCCCTCCAGTACGTCCGTTCCCGGCACACGGACGCCTCCTCCGACCTGGGCAGGATGAAGCGGCAGCAGCGCTTCCTGGCCGCCCTGGTGGACCGGGCCACCTCCTCCGGCGTGCTGCTGAACCCGCTGAGGTTCCGGGACGTGACGCGGGCGGTGCTCGGCTCGGTACGGGCCGACCGGGGCTTCGGCACGGACGAACTCCTCGACCTCGGCCGGGCGATGCGCAGCTTCTCCCCTTCCTCCTCCGAGTTCACGACCGTCCCCATCGGCCGGATGGGATACATGGTGAAGGGCCTCGGCTCGACGCTGAAGTGGGACACGGAGAAGGCGCAGCGGCTCTTCCGGGCCCTGCGCGACGACGAACCCCTCGCCGCCGCGGGAGCCCGGCCGCGCGACGGCGGGGCCGCACGCGTGGACGTCGCCCCGCAGCAGATCCGCGTCCAGGTCGAGAACGGCACCCGCACGGCGGGGCTCGGCCGGCGGGTGGACGCGGCGCTGGCGGCGACGGGCTTCCGCACGACCCGGCAGCCGGTCAGCGCGGCCGACCCCTCGACGCGGCGCACGGTCGTCGCCTACGACCCCCGCTGGGACCGCTCCGCGAAGTCGCTCGCGACGGCCCTGCCGGGCAGCGAACTGCGGGCGGTGAAGGGCCTCGGGTCCACGCTGAAGGTCATCGCGGGGACGGACTTCCACCATGTCCGCAAGGTGCGCGGGGCCCAGGTCGAGCAGGGCGAACCGTCGGTGGTCCGGGGAGACGAAGTGGGCTGCTCCTAGGCGGATGTGCGTTTCTGGTGCGAAACGTACGGAACGGATCCGTCCGCCCGATGGCGCGGGGTGCCCGGGAGGCGTACGACGGAAGGGCAGGCACGGGGCCCGCCGGGCCCCCTCACCCCCTGGAGGAGCCATGACCCAGCCCGGAACCATGACCACCATGAGCAAGGAGATGCAGGACTGCGTCGAGGCGTGCATGTCCTGCCACAGCATGTGCGAGGAGACCATGAGCTCCTGCATGCAGAGGGGCGGCCAGGCCCAGATGCAGATCATGCGCGCGCTCATGGACTGCTCCGAGACGACCCGCATGTGCGCCGACATGATGATGCGGCGCTCGCCCATGTCGGCCGAGATGTGCGCCATGTGCGCCAAGGCCTGCGACATGTGCGCCGAGGCGTGTATGGCCATGCCGGACGATCCGCAGATGATGCGCTGCGCCGAGTCCTGTCGCCGCTGCGCCGAGATGTGCCGCACGATGGCGGGCGCCACCATGTGAACGCCCCGGACGAACTCAGGGGCACCCTGTACGGGGTGCCCCTGGTGATGGTGATGCGGCCGCGCGACCGGCTCAGTTGCCGGAAACGGTGACCTTCTCGTCGTTCTTCAGCTGGCTGACCAGGGTCTTCACCTTCGCCTTGTCCCAGACGAGGTTGCCGCCGGTGGAACCGGAGATCGGCATGTTCATCGACTTGCCGTCACCGCTGTTGACGCCCTTCATCGCGAAGAACATCGACCCCAGGTCGTACAGGCCCATGTCCTTGTCGACGATCAGGGTGTCCAGGCCCGCGCTCAGGGTCGGGTAGAGCTTGAACGGGTTGAGGACCGTGCCCGGGGTGGCCACCTGGTTGGCCAGGGCCGCGAGGAACTTCTGCTGGTTCTTCGTACGGTCCAGGTCGGAGCCCGCGAGCGCGTACCGGGTGCGGACGAACGCGAGGGCCTCCTCGCCGTTCAGGGTCTGCTTGCCCTTCTTGAAGTCGGCGCCCGACTTGGTGTCCTTGATGTCCTGCGGGATGTCGATCTCGACGCCGCCCACCGAGTCCACGATGTTCGCGAAGCCGGCGAAGCCGATCTCCACGTAGTGGTCGATGCGCAGACCGGTGTTGAACTCGACCGTGCGCACCAGCAGCTCGGGGCCGTCCTCGGCGTACGCCGCGTTCAGCTTCACGTGCCGGCCGGTGCCCTTGTAGGTCTTGCCGGACTCGGAGCCGACGAACGTCGGGATCTCCACGTCGGAGTCGCGCGGGAGCGAGATCAGCGTGTCGCCGTTGGAGCCGGTGTGCAGGATCATCATCGAGTCCGTGCGCTTGCCCTCGGCGGACCCGGTGTGCAGTTCCTTCTTCTCCTCGGCGGACATGCCCTCACGGCTGTCGGAGCCGACGATCAGGTAGTTCGTGCCCTCGCCCGCCTCGGGCCGGTCGATGACCTTCGACAGGTCGACCTCGCGGTTCAGCTTGCCGTCGGCCCAGAAGTAGGTGCCCACGGAGGTGACGACCAGCACGGTCAGCACGGTGATCGCCGTCCACTTGATGCGCCGGCGCCAGTTCGGCGCGGGACGCGGGGCGCGGGTGCCGTAGGCCCCCGGACCGCCGGGGTCGCCCCCGCCCCCGTAGACCTCGCCCGAGCTGTAGCCGCTGTCGTACCCGGTGTTCTGGGCGTTCGTGTAGTCGCCGTATCCCTGGCCGTTGACGTACGACGGCTGCTGCGGGACGCCGGCGCCCTGCGGCGGCGCGGCCGGGCCGCGGCGGACCTGCCGCATGACACGCGGGCTCTCGGGCTGCGCGTTGGCGCTGCCGCCGCCGTACCGGTTGCCGCGGTCGCTGTCGGACCATCCCTCGGGCCAATCGTTCATGCGGACCAGTGTGCAGGGCAGGGCTGTGTGCCTTACAAGGGCCGTCGGAGAATCAGGGCCCCGCTGTTGCCAAGCTGACACAAAGTCCCGGCTTGTCCCCGTCGGCATAAGGTGGAGGACATGACAGACCAGGTCACCGCGGCGGACTCGGGCAGCACCCCGGACATCCCGGGCAAGCCCACATCCGCGTCCCGCACCACCCTCAGCCACATCATGACCCACAACGACACCAATCTGCTGGGCACGGTGCACGGCGGTGTGATCATGAAACTCGTGGACGACGCGGCGGGCGCGGTGGCCGGACGGCACTCGGGCGGGCCCGCCGTCACCGCGTCCATGGACGAGATGGTGTTCCTGGAGCCGGTCCGCGTCGGCGACCTCGTCCATGTGAAGGCCCAGGTCAACTGGACCGGCCGGACGTCGATGGAGGTCGGGGTCCGGGTCCTGGCCGAGCGCTGGAACGAGTCGACTCCGCCCACCCAGGTCGGCTCGGCCTATCTGGTCTTCGCCGCCGTCGACGCCGACGGCAAGCCGCGCGTGGTCCCCCCGGTCCTCCCGGAGACGGAACGCGACAAGCGGCGGTACCAGGAGGCCCAGATCCGCCGCACCCACCGGCTGGCCCGGCGCCGGGCCATCAGGGAACTGCGCGAGCGCCGCGTCGCCGAGGGGCTCCAGGACTGAGCGGGCGGGCGCCCGGGCACGGGAGACCCGCCCCCGGCCCGCCGGGCGCCCTCCGCCACCACGCGGAACGGGCCTCCGCCGGCCGCGGGCCGGGAACGGCGGAGGACGCCCCTGTCCCCACGGGCGCCCTCCACGTGTCGGCTCAGCGACGGGTCACGGCAGGTTCCTCGCCATGACGATGCGCTGCACCTGGTTGGTGCCCTCGTAGATCTGCGTGATCTTCGCGTCGCGCATCATCCGCTCCACCGGGTAGTCCCGCGTGTAGCCGTAGCCGCCGAGGAGCTGCACCGCGTCCGTGGTGACCTCCATCGCCACGTCCGAGGCGAAGCACTTCGCGGCCGCGCCCTGGAAGGTGAGGTCGGCGTCCAGCCGCTCGGACTTGGCCGCCGCCGCGTACGTCAGCTGACGGGCGGCCTCGATCTTCATGGCCATGTCGGCGAGCATGAACTGGATGCCCTGGAAGTCGGCGATCGCCTTGCCGAACTGCTTGCGCTCCTGGACGTAGCCCTTGGCGTAGTCGAAGGCGCCCTGGGCGACACCCAGCGCCTGCGCGGCGATGGTGATGCGGGTGTGGTCCAGGGTCTTCATCGCGGTGAGGAAGCCCGTGCCCTCCTCGCCGATCATGCGGTCGGCCGGGATCCGGACGTTGTCGAAGTAGACCTCGCGGGTCGGGGACCCCTTGATGCCCAGCTTCTTCTCCGGGGCGCCGAAGGAGACTCCCTCGTCGGACTTCTCCACGACGAAGGCCGAGATGCCCTTCGAGCGCTTCGTGGGATCCGTCACGGCCATCACCGTGTAGTACTCGGAGACGCCCGCGTTGGTGATCCAGCGCTTCACGCCGTTCAGGATCCAGTGGTCGCCGTCCCGGACCGCCTTCGTCTTCATCCCGGCCGCGTCCGAGCCCGCGTCCGGCTCGGAGAGGGCGTACGAGAACATCGCGTCGCCCTTGGCGAGCGGCGTCAGGTACTTCTTCTTCAGGTCCTCGGAGCCCGAGAGGATCACCGGCAGGGAGCCCAGCTTGTTCACCGCGGGGATCAGCGAGGAGGACACACAGGCCCGCGCGACCTCCTCGATCACGATCACCGTGGCGAGGGCGTCCGCACCCGCGCCGCCGTACGACTCGGGGACGTGCACCGCGTGCAGGTCGCTCGCCACCAGCGCGTCCAGCGCCTCCTGCGGGAAGCGGGCCTCCTCGTCCACCGCGGCGGCGAACGGCGCGATCTTCGCCTCGGACAGCGAGCGGATGGCGTCGCGGAGCATGTCGTGCTCCTCGGACGGGCGGTACAGGTCGAAGTCAGCCGATCCGGCCAAGGTGTCTCACGCTCCAAAAACGCTACGTTCACCGACGCTAATTACCGTTAAGTAACTCAAATTTTAGGGGGCCGCCGACCCGAGTGATACGTGAGTTTGGCGACAAGGATGCGCCTTCACCTGACAACTGCCCGGTGAGGGGAGCCGGCACGCCCCGACTATGCTCGGGCGCGCAGCGACGACATCCCCACCTGGAGCATTCATGGCCCTCAAGATCACCGTGATCGGCACCGGCTATCTCGGCGCCACGCACGCCGCGGCCATGGCCGAGCTGGGATTCGAGGTGCTCGCTCTCGATGTCGTGCGCGAGAAGATCGAGATGCTGGAACGCGGCGAGACCCCCATGTACGAGCCGGGGCTCGAGGAGCTGCTGCGCCGGCACGTCCCCGGGTTCGAGGGGTCCAGCGGACGGCTGCGCTTCACCCAGGACTGGGCCGAGGTGGGGGCCTTCGGCGACGTCCACTTCGTGTGCGTGAACACCCCGCAGAAGCACGGTGAGTACGCGTGCGACATGTCGTACGTCGAGTCCGCCATCGGCTCCCTCGCGCCGCATCTGGCGCGGCCCGCGCTGGTCGTCGGCAAGTCCACCGTGCCGGTGGGCTCCGCCGACCGGCTGGCCCGCACGATCGCCGAGCTGGCGCCCGCCGGCGCGGACGCCGAGCTCGCCTGGAACCCGGAGTTCCTGCGCGAGGGCTTCGCGGTCCAGGACACCCTGCACCCGGACCGGATCGTCGTCGGGGTGCGCAGCGAGCGGGCCGAGGCGCTGCTGCGGCAGGTGTACGAGACGCCGATCGGCGAGGGCTCGCCGTTCGTCGTCACCGACTTCCCCACCGCCGAGCTGGTGAAGACCTCCGCGAACTCCTTCCTCGCCACCAAGATCTCCTTCATCAACGCCATGGCGGAGGTGTGCGAGGCCGCGGACGGCGACGTCGCCAAGCTCGCCGAGGCCATCGGCTACGACGACCGGATCGGGAAGAAGTTCCTGCGGGCGGGGATCGGCTTCGGCGGCGGCTGTCTGCCGAAGGACATCCGGGCCTTCATGGCCCGGGCCGGCGAGCTCGGGGCCGACCAGGCGCTGACCTTCCTGCGCGAGATCGACTCCATCAACATGCGCCAGCGCGGCCAGATGGTCGAGCTGGCTCGGCAGGCGCTGGGCGGCGGCTCCTTCCTGGGCAAGCGGGTCGCCGTGCTAGGCGCCACCTTCAAGCCCGACTCGGACGACGTACGGGACTCGCCCGCCCTCAATGTCGCCGGTCAGATACACCTCCAGGGCGGACAGGTCACGGTGTACGACCCGAAGGGCATGGCCAACGCCCGCCGGGTCTTTCCGACGCTCGCGTACGCGGACTCGGCCCTGGAGGCCGTCCGGGGCGCCGACGCCGTACTGCACCTCACCGAGTGGCAGGAGTTCCGCGAGCTCGACCCGGCGCAGCTCGGGGAGGTCGCGACGACCCGGCTGGTCCTCGACGGACGCAACGCGCTCGACCCGGTCCTGTGGCGCAAGGCCGGATGGACGTACCGGGCGATGGGCCGCCCGACCGCGTAGCCGCCCGGCCGCCCGGCCGCGCCCGCCCGGCCACGTGGCCGCCCGGCCGCGTAGCCGCCGGGCCTCGTGGCTGGACGCCCGCGGGCACGGCCGCCGGCCGGCACGGGCGGGGCGCGGGCACAGGCAGACAGGGCGACGCCGGTTCGGCCGAGGCTCAGTCGGCCGAACCGGCGCCTTGCTGCATTCTGCACCACCGGCCTGTGCCGCGGCCGGTGAACTACTTCGCCCGGTACCGGCGCATCTTGGCGCGCGCCCCGCACACCTGCATCGAGCACCAGCGGCCCCGGCCCGCCGGGCTGCGGTCGTAGTACGCCCAGTGGCAGGTGACGGCCTCGCAGGCCTTCAGCCGGGTCCAGGTGCCAGCGATCAGCGCCTGAGCCACGGCGTCGGCCGTACGGGAGAGCAGCGAGGCCGGTCCGGCTGCGGCCAGGCGGGCCGAGCCGTCCCGCTCGTCGACCGTCACCAGCAGGGGCGCCGCCGCCAGCAGCTCGCCCAGCGGGGTCACCTCGCGGTGCGGCGGATGGCCCGCGTGGGCCAGCAGAGCCGCGCGCAGGGACTCCCGCAGCTCACGGACGCGCGCCAGCTCCTCAGCGGCGTCCCCGGTGTCCTCCGGCAGCCCGAGTCGCGCCCGGCCCTCGGCCGTGTCCAGCGCGTCCGCGCCCGACTCGAGGTCCAGCGTGTTCACCAGGGCCTCGACCAGGGCCAGGCTGCCGGGCGCCGCCGATCGGTCATTCATGCTTGCGACGTTACCGCCCATGGGGGAGCATGCAGTAACCGTTACCTGTTGCCCGCATCTGGGGGTAACCCATGGCCGGCTCGGGCCGTCCCGCCCGCCGGCCCGACCGCTGGAGGAAGTCATGGCTCTCGCCGAGCTGGGTGTCGTCGTTGTGGACTGTCCCGATCCGGGCGCGCTGGCCGGTTTCTACGCCGAGGTGCTGGGCGGCACCGTCGAGGGCGAGGGGGACTGGGTCGACCTGAAGCTGCCCGGCGGCCAGGCGCTGGCCTTCCAGGCCGCCGCCGGGTTCGTACCGCCCGCGTGGCCCGCGCCCGAGCACTCGCAGCAGTTCCATCTGGACCTGACCGTGGGCGACCTGGACGCGGCCGAGCGGGGCGTGCTGGCGCTCGGCGCGAAGCCGCTGGACGCGGAGGACCGCTCGCGCGCCTGGCGTGTGTACGCCGATCCGGCGGGGCACCCGTTCTGCCTGTGCGCCTGCTGAGGCGGCGGACGGCCGATCCCCGTCCCGCCGCCCCTGCCCGCACGACGGCGGCCCGGGCCCGCTCCACCGCCGTCGCCCGCACGACCGCCGACGTCCGTACCGCGCTCGAACCAGGAGGTTCCATGCCGCCCGTCGCCCGCTTCCGTTCCGTCGTCCTCGACTGTCCCGACCCGCGCGCGCTCGCCGACTTCTACGCGGCGGTCCTGGGCGGCACGCCCGAGGCCGAGGACGGCGAGGACGACTGGGTCGTCCTGTACGTGCCCGGCGGTCCCCGGATCGCGTTCCAGCAGGTGGAGGGGTACACCCCGCCGGAGTGGCCGCGCGCCGACCGCAATCCGCAGCAGTTCCACCTCGATCTCGACGGCGGCGCCACCTGGGCGGAGATCGACGCGGCCCACGAGCGGGTGCTGGCGCTGGGCGCGCGGCCGCTGGATCTGGAGGACCGGGAGAAGAAGGACTTCCAGGTGTACGCCGATCCGGCGGGGCATCCGTTCTGCCTGTGCCGCATCGAGCGCCCGTAGCGGCCCGGCCCGGGCGCCCTAGCCGTCCAGCTCGGCGATCCTGACCGTCGACGGTTCCCTGCGGTCCTGGGCCGCTCGGGCCGCGAAATCGGCGGTGCGCAGCACGCGCTGGACGTTGCCCCAGGTCAGCAGGGCGATATCGGCCTCCGGCCAGCCCCGGCGGAGCAGCTCGGCGATCAGGTGCGGATAGCCGGAGGCGTCGGCGAGGCCCTGCGGGTGGGCGGCGCCGGAGTCGTAGAGGCCGGACAGGCCCACGCAGGCCGGGCCGGCGATCGCGCGGACGTGGTCGAGGTGGTCGGCCACGTCCCGCAGGCCGGGTCCGGTCTGCTCGGCGGTCAGCGGCACCAGGCAGAGGCCCCTCGCCTCCCCCAGGCCGGCGAGCAGGTCGTCGGACAGGTTGGCGGGGTGGGGGCGCAGCGCGCGGGCGGCGGAGCGGGTGCACAGGACCGGCGTCTTGGAGAGGGCGAGGACGCGGCCCACGGTGGCGTCGGAGGCGCCGGAGAGGTCGGCGAGCACCCCGAGCCGGTTCATCTCACGCACGACCTCCTCGCCGAACCGGGTCAGCCCCGCCTCGCCCGCCCAGGAGGTCCCGGTGAGGGTGAGGACGCGCAGGCCGAGAGAGCGCAGCATGCGCAGGACAGCCAGGGAGTCGTCGAGGGCGGCGGCGGTGGCCGGCCCCAGGACCACGGCGACGCGGCCGCAGTTGCGTGCGTCGATGACCTGTCCGGCGCTGTGGGCGAGCCGCAGCCCTTCGGGGTGCGCGGCGATCACCGACCGGACGAGGTCCAGCTGCTCCAGGGTGGCGCCGACGGGCCGGCCGGCGGCGAGGCCCTCGGGCAGGTGCAGCGACCACAGCAGCGCGCCGACGTTGCCGCGGCGCAGCCGGGGCACGTCGGTGTCGACGGCGCTCTCGCCGAGCTGGAGGTCGTACCAGGGCAGGTGCCGCAGGGCCGACGGCAGCCCGCTGTAGCCGTCGGCGACGGGGTGCGCGGCGAGCAGGGCGCGGGCGCGCTCCAGCGGGGTGCTCTCGGGCTCCGGGCCGTCGTGGCCGTCGTCCCGGCCGTCGCCCCGGCCGTCCTCGGCGGTCCCGGCTGCCCGGCCGTCCTCGGCGGCGGCCTTCTCCGTCCTGAGCGGCGCGTACGGGCCGGACGCGGCCGCCCGCACCTCGCCGTCGAGCTCACCGACCTCGGGCAGGGTGCGCGGCTCGTCATGGAGGTCGGCCATGGCGGTCTCCGTACGTCGATCAGCAGTACGGTCACCGTCGCACGGCGGACGGCCGGCTTCCTGGTGGACGGGGCGTTCGGGGGACGGGGCGTCCGGGGGCCGGACGCCCCGGTCAGGCGCCCTCCGCCACCTGGATCACCTCGTCCAGGGTCTCCCGGGAGCGGACCAGGTCGGCGATCGTACGGTCGATGCGGTCGCGTTCGGCCGTGAGGTCGGCCCCCAGCCGCGGGGTGGCGACGGCGGAGGGGCCCCCGTCCGCGTCCCGCATGCACGGCAGCAGCTGGGCGATCTTGGCGCTGTGCAGCCCGGCGGCGAACAGCTCCTCGATGAGCACGACCCGCTCGACGGCCCGCTCCGGGTAGTCCCGGTGGCCGCCGGGCGTGCGGTCGGCGCTCAGCAGCTGATCGCCCTGGGGCGGCCGTTCCTGGCCAACCCCGATCTGGTGGACCGGCTGCGCCTCGGGGCGCCGCTGAACCCCCTGCGGGACCGGTACCTGATGTACGTGGGCGGGGCGGTCGGCTACACCGACTGCCCCGCCCTGGCCGACGGGCCGGTTCAGCCGTCCAGCGACTCGATCGTCGCGTGGGACGGCGGCCGGGTCGCCTGAAGGCCGCGGGCCACGTCCTCCGCCGCGCCGAGGACGCGGACCGCGTTCTGCCAGGTCAGCTTGGCGAGGTCCGGCCGGGACCAGCCGCGGTCGAGCAGCTCCGCGATCAGGTTGGGGTAGCCGGAGACGTCGTCGAGGCCGTCGGGGGTGAAGGCGGTGCCGTCGTAGTCGCCGCCGATGCCGAGGTGGTCGATGCCGGCGGCCTCGCGCATGTGGTCGAGGTGGTCGGCGACCGTGGCGACGGTGGCGACGGGGCGGGGATGCGTCTCCTCGAAGGCCCGGTGGACCTTCATCGCCTCGGCCGTGGTGTCGAGGTGGTGGAAGCCGTGCGCGCGCATGTTGTCGTCGGCGGCGGCCGTCCAGTCGACGGCCGCCTGGAGGACGAACTTCGGCACGAAGGTCACCATCGCCATGCCGCCGTTGGCGGGGAGGCGTTCCAGGACGTCGTCCGGGATGTTGCGGGGGTGGTCGCACACCGCCCGCGCCGAGGAGTGCGAGAAGATCACCGGCGCGGCCGTCGCGTCGAGCGCGTCCCGCATCGTCGTCGCCGCCACGTGCGAGAGGTCGACCAGCATGCCCTCGCGGTTCATCTCGCGCACGACCTCGCGGCCGAAGGCGGACAGGCCGCCGGCCTTGGGCTCGTCGGTCGCCGAGTCCGCCCAGTCCACGTTGTCGTTGTGGGTGAGCGTCATGTAGCGCACGCCGAGCGCGTACAGGCCGCGCAGGGTGCCGAGCGAGTTGGCGATGGAGTGACCGCCCTCCGCCCCCATGAGCGAGGCGATACGGCCCTGCGCGCGCGCCGTCTCCATGTCCGCGGCCGTCAGCGCGGCGCTCAGGTCACGCGGGTGGCGGGCGATGAGCCGCCGCACACAGTCGATCTGCTCCAGCGTCGCCGGGACCGCGTCGGGCAGGTCCGCGCGCACGTACACCGACCAGTACTGCGCGCCGACGCCGCCCGCGCGCAGCCGGGGGATGTCGGTGTGCAGGTGGGCGTGCTGGTGGCCGGCGATGTCGCGGGCGTCGAGGTCGTACCGGACCTGTTCGCGCAGCGCCCAGGGGAGGTCGTTGTGGCCGTCGACGACGGGGAACTCGCGCAGGAGCTCGCGGGCCGCGTCCAGTGAGGTCATCTCCGTCACTTTCCGAAACCGAAGCCGTTCGAACCCTCGACCTTGGCGCGCAGTCGCTTGCCCTTCTCGGTGGCCTGGTCGTTCAGCTCCTGCTGGAACTCGCGCATGCGGGCGAGCAGCTCCTCGTCCTGGGTGGCGAGGATGCGGGCGGCCAGCAGACCGGCGTTGCGGGCGCCGCCCACGGAGACCGTGGCGACGGGCACGCCGGCCGGCATCTGCACGATCGACAGCAGGCTGTCCATGCCGTCCAGGTATTTCAGGGGCACGGGGACGCCGATCACCGGCAGCGGGGTCACGGAGGCGAGCATGCCGGGGAGGTGGGCGGCGCCGCCGGCGCCCGCGATGATCACCTTGAGTCCGCGGCCGTCCGCCTGCTCGCCGTACGCGACCATCTCGCGCGGCATGCGGTGCGCGGAGACGACGTCGACCTCGTAGGCGATCTCGAACTCGTCGAGGGCCTGCGCGGCGGCCTCCATGACGGGCCAGTCGCTGTCCGACCCCATGACGATGCCGACAACAGGGCCCACAGGGCTCACAGCGCTCATTCGGTGATCGTGCCTCTCAGGTAACCGGCTGCGTGACGTGCGCGTTCGAGGACGTCGTCCAGGTCGTCGCCGTAGGTGTTGACGTGGCCGACCTTGCGGCCGGGCTTCACGTCCTTGCCGTACATGTGGATCTTCAGCTGGGGGTCGCGGGCCATGCAGTGCAGGTACGCGGAGTACATGTCCGGGTAGTCGCCGCCGAGGACGTTGACCATCACCGTCCACCCGGCGCGCGGGCGCGGGTCGCCGAGGGGGAGGTCGAGGACGGCGCGGACGTGGTTGGCGAACTGCGAGGTGATCGCGCCGTCCATCGACCAGTGGCCCGAGTTGTGCGGGCGCATCGCCAGTTCGTTGACCAGGACCCCGGGAGTCCCGTCGGCGTGGCGGATCTCGAAGAGCTCGACCGCGAGGTGGCCGACCACGTCGAGTTCCTTGGCGATGCGCAGGGCCAGCTCCTCGGCGCGCAGGGCGAGGGCCCCGTCCAGGCCGGGCGCGGGCGCGATCACGGTGTCGCAGACGCCGCCCACCTGCCGCGACTCGACGACCGGGTACGCGACGGCCTGGCCGTGCGGGGAGCGGACGACGTTCGCGGCGAGCTCGCGGACGTAGTCGACCTTCTCCTCCGCCAGGACGGGGACGCCCGCGCGGAAGGGATCCGCGGCCTCCTCGACCGAGTCGACCACCCACACGCCCTTGCCGTCGTAGCCGCCGCGGACGGTCTTGAGGACCACCGGGAAGCCGTCGCCCTCGGCGGCGAAGGCGGCGACGTCGGCCGGGTCGGTCACGATCCTGTGCCGGGGGCACGGGGCGCCGATGGCGTCGAGCCGCGCGCGCATCACCCCCTTGTCCTGGGCGTGCACCAGCGCGTCGGGGCCCGGGCGGACGGGAATGCCGTCCGCCTCCAGCGCCCTGAGGTGCTCGGTGGGTACGTGTTCGTGATCGAAGGTGATCACATCGCACCCGCGCGCGAACTCACGGAGCGTGTCGAGATCGCGATAGTCGCCGATGACGACATCGCTCACGACCTGCGCCGCGGAATCCTGTGGGGTGTCACTGAGGAGCTTGAACCTGATGCCGAGCGGGATGCCCGCCTCGTGTGTCATACGAGCGAGCTGACCCCCGCCGACCATGCCGACTACCGGGAACGTCACGACCCCAGAGTATCGGCCACGTCGGCGCGGCCGAATTCCGCGCCTCTTACCGGGGCCTTTCCCGTCTCATACCGACCGTTTCCGCGCTTCTGCCCCGCTGGTCACCGGCCCGTGAGCCCGACCACAGGAAACCGACAAGAGTGGTGGTTAGCATGGCTGGGTTGACGAAACCGAACCCGGACGGGGGCCTGTACGACCATGGCGCATGGTTCCTCGGGGCTGAGGAGGGTCGTCCGCGAGCTCGCCAAGTTCGGGGCCGTGGGCGGCGCGGGGCTGCTGGTCAACCTCGGAGTCTTCAATCTCGTCCGGCATCTCACCGACCTCCAGGTGGTGCGGGCGAGCGTCATAGCCACGGTCGTGGCGATCGCCTTCAACTACGTGGGGTTCCGCTACTTCACCTACCGTGACCGCGACAAGAGCGGCCGGACGAAGGAAATGACGCTGTTCCTGCTGTTCAGCGCGGTGGGCCTGGTCATCGAGAACGGCCTGCTGTTCGCGGCGACGTACGGCTTCGGCTGGGACAGCCCGCTCCAGAGCAACGTGTTCAAGTTCGTCGGCATCGGCATCGCGACGCTCTTCCGGTTCTGGTCGTACCGCACCTGGGTGTTCCGGGCGCTGCCGGTCCCGGAGACCGTGGTCGGCGCCGAGTCGTTCCTGACGGTGACCGAGCAGTCCCGGGGGCCCGAGCCCAGGGCCGGCCAGCGGGTCGGCTGACCTGCCGAGCCCCGGGCCGGCCGAGAAAGCGCCGCCCGGCGGCGACCGAGCGCCCCTGCCTTCCTGCCCGACCGCCGTCGGCTTCCCGCCCGTCGGCCCGCCCGACCGCCGTCGGCTTCCCGCCCGTCGGCCCGCCCGGCTACCTGACCGTCGGCCCGCCTTCCTCCGCGGCCCGCTTCTGCGGGGCCGTGCGGGACAGGAACAGCCCGAAGACCGGGGGCTGGGCCTGCAGCATCTCCAGCCGGCCGCCGTCCGCCTCCGCCAGGTCGCGGGCCACCGCCAGGCCGATGCCCGTCGAGTTGCGGCCGCTGATGGCCCGCTCGAAGATGCGGGCGCCCAGGTCGGCGGGGACGCCGGGCCCCTCGTCGGTGACCTCCACCACGGACTGGTTGCCGGTGACACGGGTGCGCAGCGCCACCGTGCCGCCGCCGTGCATGAGGGAGTTCTCGATCAGGGCGGCCAGCACCTGGGCCACCGCGCCGGGCGTGCCCACCGCCCGCAGATGGCGCTTTCCGGAGCTGACGATGGCCCGGCCCACCCCGCGGTAGGCGGGGCGCCACTCGGCGAGCTGCTGCTGGATGACCTCGTCGAGGTCGAAGGTGACCGCCGAGCCGGTGCGGGGGTCCCGGGCGTTCGTCAGGAGGCGTTCGACCACGTCCGTCAGGCGCTCCACCTGCGTCAGGGCGATCGTCGCCTCCTCCTTCACGGTCTCCGGGTCGTCGGTGAGGGTGATCTCCTCCAGGCGCATGGAGAGGGCCGTCAGCGGCGTGCGCAGCTGGTGTGAGGCGTCCGCGGCGAGGCGGCGCTCGGCGGTCAGCATGCGGGCGATGCGCTCGGCGGAGGCGTCCAGCACGTCGGCGACCCGGTCGAGCTCGGGCACGGCGTACCGCTTGTGCCGGGGCCGCGGGTCGCCCGAGCCCAGCCGCTCCGCGGTCTCGGCGAGGTCGGTCAGGGGGGAGGCGAGCCTGTTGGCCTGGCGGATGGCGAGCAGCACCGCCGCGATCACCGCGAGCAGCGCCACCAGGCCGATGATCAGCAGGGTGCGGCCGACCTCCCGGGTGACCGTGGAGCGCGGTTCCTGGACCAGGACGGTCTCGCCCTCCTCGCCCCGGGCCGTCGCCTTGATCACATCGCCCCGGGGCTCGGTGCCGACCCGGATGACCGTCCGGCCGGGGATCCGGATCTCGGCGTAGCGGTCCTGGGTGACCTGGTCGCGCAGTATCTCGGCGGTGACGTCCTCCGAGCCCACCAGCCGGCTGTCCACGATGCTGGCCAGCCGCAGCGCCTCGGAGTCCACCCGTTCCTGGGCGCTGTTGCTGATCGTGCGGGTCTCGACGATGACGAGGGACACCCCGAAGACGGCGATGACCACGAGCACCACGGCGAGGGTGGACTGGATGAGACGGCGACGCACGGTGCCCTCCGGACGGTGACTTCACAAGACCGGTGCGGGAAACCGGCTCAGGGGCGCGGGGAACTGCCCGGCCGACCCCGCCGACCCGCACCCGGCCACGCGACGCGCATGGCCGGGGCCGCCCGGCGGAGCGCTCAGCTCTTCTCGAAGCGGAACCCGACGCCCCGCACCGTGGCGATGTAGCGCGGGTTCGCCGCGTCGTCGCCGAGCTTCTTGCGCAGCCAGGAAATGTGCATGTCGAGGGTCTTGGTCGACGACCACCAGGTGGTGTCCCAGACCTCGCGCATCAGCTGGTCGCGGGTGACGACCCGGCCCGCGTCCCGGACGAGGACCCGCAGCAGGTCGAACTCCTTGGCCGTGAGCTGGAGTTCCTCCTCGCCCATCCAGGCGCGGTGCGACTCGACGTCGATGCGGACGCCGTGCGTGGCGGGCGGCTGCTGGGGCTCGGACGCGCCGCGCCGCAGCAGGGCCCGGACCCGGGCCAGCAGTTCGGCCAGCCGGAAGGGCTTGGTGACGTAGTCGTCGGCGCCCGCGTCCAGACCGACGACGGTGTCCACCTCGTCGGCGCGCGCGGTCAGGATGAGGATCGGGATGGCGTGGCCCTCCGAGCGCAGCCTCCGGGCCACCTCCAGACCGTCCATGCCGGGCAGCCCGAGGTCGAGCACGACCAGGTCGACGCCGCCCTGCATTCCGGCGTCGAGCGCGGTGGGGCCGTCCTCACGCACCTCGACCTCGTAACCTTCCCGGCGCAGGGCGCGGGCCAGCGGCTCCGAGATGGACGCGTCGTCCTCGGCGAGCAGTACACGGGTCATGAGCTGATGGTAGTCCGCGCCGGGCGGCGGCCGAAGTGTGATCGCCCGGCTGTTTCTTACTCACGGACATGCCGGACAGACGGCATGCCGGGCGGCCGGCCACCCCTCCGCCGATGTTGGTACGGACCTACGGTCGGGCGATGGCATCCTGGTGGAGACCTTCGAAACCTTGCTCGCGGTTCCTTGATCACCTGTGATCCGCGTCTCAAGTCCTTCCATATCAGGCATTGTGCTGCCGTATGGTGAGGTAACGCCTGTAGCACGCATGGACCTTCGGCGGTCGGCTCGACGCCGAGGGTCTCCTTCGTGTGCGGGCCGGTCCCCGCCGGCCTCCAAAGGAATGACCTGTGGCCGGGCCCCCGCATCGAGGGGGCGTGGATCCCGGTGGTCGCCGTCCGCCGCTCCGAGACCCGGAGCGGACTCCCCCGGGGCGTGGGGGTGGACGACGCGGCTCGCCGGTGCCGGCCGCCCCCCACCGGGCGCGCAAGGCTCCACTGCGGCGCGCGTCCCGAGCAGCAAGGAACGACATGGCGTCCAGCCTGACGAAGGACTCGGTCCGCCCGGGCACACCCGGCTCCGGGAAGACCTTCTTCGGCCACCCCCGCGGACTGGCCACTCTCTTCATGACCGAGATGTGGGAGCGTTTCTCCTACTACGGCATGAGGGCCCTGCTCCCGCTGTACCTGGTCGCCCCCGGCGGCCTGCACCTCAGCGCGGCGACCGCGACGGCGATCTACTCCGTCTATCTGTCGCTCGTGTACCTGCTCGCCCTGCCCGGCGGCTGGTTCGCGGACCGTGTGCTCGGCCCCCGCAAGACCGTCGCCGTCGCCGGCGCGATCATCATGCTCGGCCATCTGACCCTCGCGCTGCCGAACGCCGGCACCTTCTACGGCGGTCTCGGCCTGGTGGCCATCGGCTCCGGTCTGCTCAAGGCCAACATCTCGACGATGGTCGGCCACCTCTACGACGGGCCCGACGACCCGCGCCGCGACGGTGGCTTCACGCTCTTCTACATCGGCATCAACCTGGGCGCGTTCGCCGCGCCGCTGATCATCGGCACCATCGGTGAGAACGTCAACTGGCACCTGGGCTTCGCGCTGGCCGCGCTCGGCATGGGTCTGGGCCTCGCCCAGTTCCTGCTCGGCAGCCGCCACCTGAGCTCCCGTTCGGACGTGGTCCCCACGCCGCTGTCCGCGCAGGAGAAGGCGGCCACGCTGCGGAAGGCCGCGTTCTGGGCGGCCGTCGCGATCGTCTTCTACGCCGTCGTCGGCGTCTCCGGCGTCTACACGCTGAACTGGCTGCTGGTCCCGATCACCGTCGCCGGCCTGGTCATCCCGGTCCTCGTCATCGCCCGGATGAAGCGCGACAAGGAGCTGGACCGCGCCGAGCAGTCCAAGCTGACCGCGTACATCTGGTTCTTCGTCGCCGCGGCCGTGTTCTGGATGATCTACGACCAGGGCGGCTCGACGCTGTCCCTGTTCGCCGAGTCCTCGGCCAAGAACAGCGTCCTCGGCTGGGAGTTCCCGGTCTCCTGGTACCAGTCGGTCAACCCGGTCCTGATCATGGCCCTGGCCCCGCTCTTCGCCTGGGCCTGGCTGGCCCTGGCCCGGCACGGCAAGGAGCCGAGCACCGCGACGAAGTTCGCGATGGGCCTCGTCCTGGTCGGCGCGTCCTTCTTCCTCTTCCTGGCCCCGCTGGCGATCGCCGAGGGCGGTCACAAGGCGGCCGCGCTGTGGCTGGCGGCGATCTACTTCGTGCAGACCGTCGGCGAGCTGACCCTCTCCCCGGTCGGCCTGTCGGTCACCACGAAGATGGCTCCGGCGAAGTACGCCTCGCAGATGATGGGCGTCTGGTTCCTGGCCGTCACCGCCGGTGACGCCACGACCGGTCTGCTGTCCATCGCCGGCGTCGACCTCAACAAGACGGGGATAGTGGCCCTGGAGGCGGTGCTCGCCGTCATCGCCGGTGTGGCGGTGTGGATGTACCGCAAGAAGGTCAAGACCCTCATGGGCGACGTCCACTGACGTCCGCTCAGCCGCGTGCCGGAGGGCCGCCGTACCCGCGTGGGTACGGCGGCCCTCCGGCGTTCCGGCTCGCGCGGCTCAGTCCGCCCTTCTCCTGGGCATGAACGTGAAGACCGCGCCGCCCAGCAGGATCGCCGTGCCCGCCACCAGGCCCAGCGCCTTGAGGGCGCCGTGGTCGCCGGAGCCCGTCTCCGCGAGGCCGCCGCCGGTCGACGCGGACCCGCCCGAGGACGACGAGGAGCCGCCGCCGGACGCGCCGCTCGCCTGTTCCGCGGTGTCGAGGGTCAGCGAGACGGCCGTGCTGTCCGGGGTGCAGGTGGTGGTCGTCCCCATGGCCTCGATCGTGAGGACGCCCGGGGAGAGCGTGGACTCGCCGGTCGCGCCGGGCTTGTAGACGCCCGTGAGGTCAGGAATCTCGATCGGCTCGTTCTGCGGGATCGGCGCGGAGTTCAGCGGGCCCTCCACCTTGACCGAACCGGAGTCCGCGCCGCCCAGCACGATCTGCATGGTCGGCTTCACCTTGCCGGCCGGGATGTCGATCGGGCTGTCCATGACCGACTTCTTGAACTGCACGGTGAGGTCGTAACTCCCGCTGTTCTTCTTGGCGTTGATCTGGATCGGCGAGGTCGCCCTCTTCTCGCCGATCGGCGACTGGCACGTGTAGGGGATGTCGACGACCTTGCCGGTGAAGTCGGTGCCGCCGCTCGTCCCGGACGCCGACGGGGAGGTGCTCGGCGTGCCGGAGGCGCTCGCCGAGGGGGACTGGCTCGCGCTCTGCGAGGGGTCGGGGGACGTACTCGGCGAGGCCGAGCCCGAGCCGGTACCCGAACTCCCCTCCCCCGCCGTCACGGTGATGGTCGCCGCCGGCTGGACGGCCTCGGTCGGCGCGCACTTGGTGTCCGTGGACAGCGCGTTGACGACGTACGCGTCCGGGGTCAGCGTCACCTGTCCGGCCGCCGTCAGCTTCAGCGTGCCCTTCATGTCGGACAGCGTCATTGCGCCGCCCTTGGGGATCGCCGGGTTCTCGCGCGGCCCCTGCATCGCGATGTCGGCGGTCTGCGCCCCGGCCGCCTTGAGGGTGCCGGACGGCTGGACCGAGTTCGCGGGCAGGTCGATGATGTCGGGGTTCTTCGACGCGGCCTGGGTGAACTTCCAGACGACGTCGACGGTGTCGCCGACCTTCGCCGTCGCCGGTGCGGTGATCTCGACCTTGGTGGTGCCGTTGACGTCGGGCAGGCCGATGCCCGAGGGCGGAACGCACTTGGTGGCGTAGGCGACCTCGGCGGCCTGGGCCTGCCCGGCGCTCACGCCCAGCAGGACGGCCGCCCCGGTGAACAGGACGACGGCGCCCGCCGCCGCCGCTCGCTTGCGTGCGGGCGCACGGTCGGGTGATGCGGCTCTCTCACTCACGTGGATCCCTTCCTGCCGGGAGTCGTGGGAGTCGTGGGACTCGTCGGATGGTCGTCGTGCGGTGCGGAGAGCCGGCCCGCCGGGCCCGGACCGGTGTCCGGGGTGAACCACGGCAGGGTCGCGTTCGAGGTGGGGGGCGCGGGCCTCGGGGGCGCGATCGCCGTCCTGCGCCTGCGTCCGTGGCCCGGGGGGCGCGCGGGCCGCCGGGCGGCGCGGAGCGGGCGCACCCGGTCGACGACCGCCATCCCGACGCGGAAGACCGCCGTCGGCACCACCAGGCAGAGCAGGATCCAGAACAGGGTCACGCCCCAGGGGCGGCCCACCCCCCACGGCTGTTCGGCGAGCACCTTCCCGCCGTACTTCAGGGAGACGGTGTAGTCGCCGTGGGCTCCGGCGCCGAGCTCGACGGGCAGTTCGACCCGGGCCTTCTCGCCGGGCCGGAGCGTGCCGTGCCACTCCCGCTCGTCCCACTGCGGGGCGAACACCCCGTGGGCGGTGCCGACCTGGAAGACGGGGTTCTCCACGGCCGCGGTGCCCACGTTGCCGACGGTGAAGGCCAGGGTGCGGGAGGGCGGCGCGCCGAACCACGTCAGCAGGGAGCCGGAGCCGTCGAGCCGGGTGTCGGTGAGCACGGACAGGCGTCCGCCGGCCGTCTGCGCGGGAAGCGGTTCGACCGGGTGCCCGGCCACCTGGAACACCGCGTCGGCCTGCGCCTTCGCTCCGGTCGCGGTGGCCACGTGCACCACACAGGGGCACGGCGCCGGCGGCTCGGTCACCGGCAGCGCCCGGCTGAAACGGCCGTCGGCATCGGTGGTGACGGCGCGGCCGTCGGCGTTGGCGCAGGAGTTGGTGCCGCCGACCACGCCCCGGGCCGGTGTCGCCCGCCCGCAGATCAGCAGCATGAGCAGGGTGCGCGACGGCCAGCCGGTGCCGTTGACGGTGACCGAACCGCCCGTCCCGGCCTGCGCCGCCGAGAGGGTGACGGCCGGCTTGCCCTCCGCCGCGGCGGCCGGGCCGGCCGAGGGCGGGGCGAGCGGGAGCAGCGTCAGCAGCAGGGCGGGCAGCAGCGCCGCGATCCGGGGCGTGCCTCTCATGTCCGTCCTCCCCTCTCCATGGCCGCCGGGGTGGCCGCCGCCGTGGCCGTCGTCCGGCGGCGTCGCCGTACGGCCACCGCGGCCGCCGCGACCGACAGCGCGCCGGCCGCCGTGCCCGCCGCCGCGCCCCACGGCACGAACCGCGCCGACGCCCGCCCGGTGGCCCGCGCCGCGCCCGGCGCGGTCACCGTGAGACGGACGGTGACGGCGTCCAGGGCGGGGCGGTCCGGCCACGGCTCGTCCAGCGCGAGGCGGCGGCCCGGGGGCAGCCGGACCGGCAGGGTGCGCGGGGCGCGGTCCAGGACGGCGCCGAGGACGCCGTCCGCGTGCACGGCGAGCCGCGGGACCAGGGCCGTGGTGCCCCGGTTGACCAGCTCGTACGTGATGCGGTCGCCGCGCACGGCCACGTGCTCGACGGTCAGCGCGGCCAGCTCCGGACCGCCGACCCGGATCAGCACCCGGACGGCGGACTCACGGCCCGCCGCGTCCCGTACGAGCAAGTCACCGGCGCGGTCGCCGGGGGCCGCGTCCGCCGGGACCGTCACCGTGAAGGGCACCTCGGCGCGGGTGCGGGCGGGGATGCCGAGGGCCGGTTCGGCGAAGGCGACGCGGAGCCCGTCGCCGGTGGCCCGCAGCCGTACGGTGAGCGGCCGCGTGCCCCGGTTGGTCACGGCGAGCGTGTCCTGGAGCACCGCCCCCGGCGTGCCCTCCGCGTAGAAGGACGGCCGTCCCCCGCCGGAGGGCGCGACCGACCAGCCGCCGGGCGGGGCCGGGGTGGCCGCGAGCAGCAGCGGCAGCGACAGGGTCAGCAGCAGGGCACGGGCGGCGGCGTACGGCATCGGCGGCTCCAGCACTCGTACGGGGGGACGGTCAGCGGTGGACGCGTGCCGTCCGGCCCCGCCGGGTCAGCCACAGGGTGCCGGCCGCGCCCGCGAGCAGCACCGTGCCGCCGAGGGTGCCGAGGGCGATGGCGGAGTCCTCGGGGCCGGTCTGCGGGAGGCCGCCGCCGGAACCGCCGTCACTCGCCGTGCCACCGCTGGTACCGCCGCCGCTGCTGCCGCCGCTGGTGCCGCCGCCGCCCGACGCGGTCACGTCGAGGGTCAGCGCGGGGCCGGCGTTGTTGGTGGGCGTGCAGGTGGTGGTCGTACCGAGCGCCTTGATGGTGAGCACGCCGGGCGTGAAGGTGACCTTGCCGGTCTTCTTCGGCGTGTACGTGCCGCTCAGGTCGTTGATCTTGATGGGGGTGTTCTCCGGGATCGCGGCCTGGTTGGCGGGGCCGGTCACCTGGAGGGTGCCGCTGTCGGCGCCGCCCAGCCTGATCGTGGCACTCGGCTTCATGGAGCCCGCGCCGAGCTCGACGGGGCTGGAGGAGACGCCCTTCTGCCAGGACATGGTGATCTTGTAGCCGTCGCCGCTCCTGACACCCTTGATGTCGATGGGCGACACGGCGCTCTTGTCGCCGATGGGCGTCTTGCAGGCGTAGTTCACGTTCACGACCTGGGCCATGGCCGCGGGGGCGGCCATCCACACCGCCGAGCCGGCCAGGGCCGCGGCAGTCGCGAGCGCGGCGGTTCGTTTCCGGTTCGACACGGTCCCGTCCCCTCACTCCCACCGCCCCGCCCTTACTGACGAGGCATCAGATTGAGCCGTCAAGGTACGCCCGGGGCGATGAGGAGGGAAGAGAAGGTGCGCGCCGGAGTTGTGGCGATCCGGCGCGTGGGTTCAGGGGGTTTCGGGAACGGGAGGAACTCCGCGCCGCCGCGGCGCTCCGGGAACCGGGCGGCGGGAACGCGACCGTGCCGTCGGCGGCGGGCGCCGCCGCGGAACAGCCGGTCCGGCTCACCGCCCGTCCCCGGGAACCGGGTGAACGGGGCGGCCGGAAACGGTCCCTGGGGACGACCGACAGACCCCGGGCCCCTGTGCACGGCAGACCCCAGGCCCTGGAGACGACGGAGCTCAGCCATGAGGACGACAGGCCACGGGCCCTGGAGACCGCAGCCCCCGGACTCCAGGACGGCAGGCCCCGGACTCCAGGACGGCAGGCCCGGGCCGCGAGAACGGCAGCCCCCGGACCATGAAGACGCGGGACGTCCGCGGTCCCGGGGGCTGTCAGGCCGGGGCGGTCAGGCCGGCCGGGGCGGTCAGGCCGGGGCGCCCAGTTCCGCCCAGACCGTCTTGCCCGCGACGTCCGGGGTCCGTACGACGCCCCAGTCCAGGCAGAGACGCTGGACGATGAACATGCCGTGGCCGCCGGGGCGGCCCGCCCGGTGCGGGGTGCGGGGCGCCGGCTGGCCCGCGCCGCGGTCCGAGACCTCGACGCGGATCACCTTGTTGTCGCAGGTGAGGACCATCACGTCCGGCCCCTCGGCGTGCAGGCACGCGTTGGTGACCAGCTCGGAGACGACGAGCAGCACGTCCTCCGCGGCGGCCCGCCGGTCGGCGGTGGGCGCGGGCAGCCAGTCCCACGCGTAGAGCGCCTGGCGGGCGAAGTCGCGGGCGAGCGGGACGACCCCGCTGGCGCCGTCGAAGCTCAGCCGACGTACCTGGCGGCCGCCCGGCGACGCGGACGCCACGGTCGCCGCGCCCCCTGAGGACGCCTCGGCTCCCGATGCGGTGCCCGCGGACGCCACAGGTGCGTCGCCGGACTCCGGGCCGCGGTCGCCCGGCGAACAAGGCCGGGTGGTGCTCATCAGCGCTTCACCTCACCGATTCCCCGATTCACCGGTTCACAATTCACAAGTCGGATCACTGCAAGTCTGTCCATGGGCGGACGGCGTTCGCGTCGGCATCGCCGCCGACGTGTTCGGGTTCAGGATGTCTCCTGCCCGAGAGAACCGCCGGAACACCCCCGGTTCCCGTCCGTTCGCACCCGTTGCCGGCGGACGGCGGAAGTCAGCCGTCCGCGTCACGCTCGTCGTGCCCGTCGCTCAGGGCCGCCTCGACCGTCTCGTGCACGGTGAACACCGCGTCCGCTCCGGTGATCTCGAAGACCCGCGCCACCACGGGCAGCATGCCCGCCAGATGGACCCCGCCACCGGCCGCCTCCGCCTTCAGGCGGGCGCCGAGCAGCACGTTGAGCCCGGTGGAGTCGCAGAACTCCAGACGGGCGCAATCCACCACCAGGCGACTGAGCCCCTTGGAGAGGCAGTCCTCCAGTGGCTCACGCAACAGATCGGCGGTGTGGTGATCCAACTCACCCGCCGGGGTCACCACGGCGCTGGAGCCCTCTTGCCGCACCTCGACCAGAAGCCGGCCAGACTGTGCGCTGCCGACCGTCCCGCGGTCCATGCCGTCTCTTCTCCTGGGGTCGTTGACTGCTTCCTGACGCCCTCGCACCCTACGCCCTCGGCCCGCGCCTCAACACCCGAACAATCACACACAAACGGACATACTCGGACAAAATGCACTTGCGGCGGGGCAAGTAAAGCGGGTAGGGCTAGGAGAAGCACGTAACCGACACGGCCGGCTTTGGAGGCGCCGCACACCGCAGTGCGCTCACTGGCTTCGGCAGCCATACGCCGAGAACGATGGAGGACATCATGTCACCCCGGCTCGACGCACCGCCTACCCGCGGAGCGACGTCGACACCCCCTCCGGAACAAGAACATCTGGATCCCATCGCACAGGATGCGGCGCCGGACGTCGACCCCACCGACGCCCTCGCCGGACTTCCGGAGATCCCCCCGTACGACGAGGTGGGCGCCGTCGACGCACGGGCCCTGTCCAAGACCCTGTTCGCGCGGCTCGAGTCCCTCGAAGAGGGCACGTACGAGTACGCGTACGTGCGCAACACCCTCGTCGAGCTGAACCTCGCCCTGGTCAAGTTCGCCGCCTCCCGGTTCCGCTCGCGCAGCGAACCGATGGAGGACATCATCCAGGTCGGCACCATCGGCCTGATCAAGGCGATCGACCGCTTCGAGCTGTCACGGGGCGTCGAGTTCCCGACCTTCGCGATGCCGACCATCATCGGCGAGATCAAGCGCTTCTTCCGCGACACCTCGTGGTCGGTGCGCGTCCCGCGCCGGCTCCAGGAACTCCGGCTCGACCTGGCCAAGGCGGGCGACGAACTGGCCCAGAAGCTCGACCGGGCGCCCACCGTCGTGGAGCTGGCCGAGCGGCTCGGCATCTCCAACGAGGAGGTCGTCGAGGGCATGGCCGCCTCCAACGCGTACACGGCCTCGTCGCTGGACGCGCAGCCGGAGGACGACGACTCCGAAGGCGCCCTCGCCGACCGCATCGGCTACGAGGACCACGGACTCGAAGGCATCGAGTACGTGGAGTCGCTGAAGCCGCTGATCGCGGAACTCCCGTCCCGCGACCGGCAGATCCTGTCCCTGCGCTTCGTCGCCGGTCTGACCCAGTCGGAGATCGGCGAGGAACTCGGCATCTCGCAGATGCACGTGTCGCGGCTGCTGTCGCGGACGCTGGTGCGGCTGCGGAAGGGGCTGACGGTCGAGGAGTGACCCGTCCCGTCCGTGTCCGGGCGCTCTCCCGGGCACGGACGCCGGTGTCACCCCGCCCCTCGCCTCCGACCCCCTCTTGTTACCTCCCGAAGCCTCCCCACGGCGCCCCCTGGGCCACTAGGGTCACCTCCACCACAGACTGACCGGTACGTCAGCAACCGGGCGCGCCGCGCGTCCGGCGAGGAGGCGACCCCCATGGCCCGTGCCGACGTGGACGGCGACGGCGGCGGCGACATGAGCGCCGACGCCCCGGACGCGTATCTCACCGACCGGCTGCGCGCCGCGCCCGCCGCCGCGTACCCGGCGCTGCGCGCCCTGCGCGCCCGTCACCACCCGGCCGTCCTGGCCTACGCCCGCCGCTGCACGACCGGCGAAGCGGCGGCGCGGCGCCTCGCGGCCGAGGCGTTCACCCTCGCGGCCCGCGAGACGGCCCGCGGCAACGACCCCGGCGGCTCCTGGCGGCACCGGCTCCTGCTGCTGTGCGGGCAGGTGACCACCGAATGGGCCCTCGACGACCGGGCCGGCGGCCTGGACGCGGGACTGCTGCTCGTCCTGCGCACCGCGGCCCCCGGCGGCCCGGTGCCGCCCCTGCTCGCCGCGTTCCGTTCGCTGCCCTCCCGCACGCAGGGCCTCGTCTGGTACGGCGTCGTGGAACGCGAGCCCGCCGAACGGACGGCCGCGCTGCTCGGCCTGACCCCCGAGGACGTCACGTACGGCACCGGCCCCGCCCTCCAGCTCCTGACCCAGGCCTGCCTGCGGCACCGGCTCGCCGCCTCGGACGACCCGCGCTGCGCGGACTTCCGCCGGCTGATCGAGCAGTCGGTCCGGCCGGACGCCCCGCGGCACAGCCCCGACCTCGAAGCCCACAGGGCGCACTGCCCGCACTGCGCGACCGCCTACGAGGAACAGTGCGCGCTGCGCGACGATCCTCGCGAGGCGCTGGCGGAGGGGTTGCTGGTGTGGGGCGGGTCGGCGTACGTGAGGGACGAACGGCAGCCGTCCGGCGACCGCGGACCGGCGGCCGCGGGACGGCCGTCGCGGCGGGTGGCGCTGGCCTCGGCCGCGCTGGGGGTGGCCGTCGTGCCGTTGGCGGTGGCCCTGCTGCTGACCTCGGGGGACCCGGGGGACCAGCAGGACGCGGCGGGAGCCGTCGTCACCGGGCCGTCGACGGTGCCGCCGGTGACCGTGACCGCGACGGTCGCCGCGCCGCCCGTCTCCTCCCCCGCCTCTCCCTCGCCGTCCTCGACGCCGCGTCCGTCCCCCTCCCGCACGAGCGCCCCGCCGAAGCCCACGCCCACCCCGGCACCGACCCGCGCGCCCGGCGGGACGTTCGCCCAGGTCGTGAACCTGGCCGACGGGCGCTGTCTGGAGGTGGCGGGCGACTTCGACAACGGCACGGACGTCGTGACGGTCCCGTGTTCCGCCTCGCCCAGCCAGCGGTGGCGGGTGGACACCGCGCGCGGGGTCCTCCAGTCGTACGCCGACCAGGACTTCTGCCTGGACAGCAGAGGATCCGTGGACAAGGGCGTGGGGGTCTGGGAGTGCGCCTCGGTGGACGGCGACCACGGGGCGAACCTGCGGTTCACCGTGGACGACGACGGGACCGTCCGCCCGGCGATCGCGATCCTGACGGCGCTGACGTCGGACGCGGGCGGCGGGGTGTCGCTGGAGCCGCTCGACGAAGGCCGGGACCAGCTGTGGCGGGCGGGAGCGGCCTGAGCGCCGGATCGAGTGCCGGGTCGGTGCCGGGTGCCGGGTCGGTGCCCGGTGCCGGGTCGGTGCCCGGTGCCGGGTCGGTGCCGGGTGCCGGGTCGGCGCCGGATGCCGGGTCGGCGCCGGATGCCGAGTCGGCGCCGGATGCCGGGTGTCCTCATGGTGAAAACCGCCTGGCCGGATCTTCGTCGGTGACTACGCTGGCTCAGCCCTCCGACCAGCAGAGCCGCTGGGCCAGCCGCGTCATCTGCTCATGAGGAGCCCCATGTCCGACTCCCCCCTGTCCGCGCCCGCGGCGCCCGCCTCCCCGGGCGGTCCCTCCGGACCCGGGCGGCTCGCCGACCTTCCCGTGCTGCTCGTCGCCGTCGTCTGGGGCTCCAGCTATCTCGCCGCCAAGGGCGTCACCACGGCGGACACCGTGCCGGCCGTGCTGGTGCTGCGCTTCGCCGTGGTCCTGCCGGTGCTGGTGGTCGTGGGGTGGCGGCGGCTGCGCGCGCTGAGCGGGCCGCAGTGGCGCGGGGCCGGGGTGCTGGGCCTGATCCTGGCCGGGATCTTCCTGCTGGAGACCTACGGCGTCGTGCACACCTCCGCGACCAACGCCGGGCTGATCATCAGCCTGACCATGGTGTTCACGCCGCTCGCGGAGAGCCGGGTGCGCGGCGTACGGCTGCCCCGGGCGTTCGTCGCGGCGGCGGGTCTCTCGGTGCTCGGCGTGGGGCTGCTGACCCAGGGCGCCGGGTTCACCGCTCCGTCCGGGGGCGATCTGCTGATGCTGGGGGCCGCCGTCGCCCGGACCGTGCACGTGCTGGCCATGGCGCGCATGGACTCGGTGCGCGGGGCCGACGCGCTGTCGCTGACCACGGTCCAGCTGGGCTCCGCGGTGGCCGTGTTCGCGGTGCTGGTGGCGCTGCCGGGGGCGGGCGCCTCGCCCTGGGCGGCGGCCGCGGACTTCGACGGCGGCGACTGGCTCGGGCTGGTCTACCTCTCCGTGTTCTGCACGCTGTTCGCGTTCTTCGTCCAGATGTGGGCGGTCCGCCGCACCTCGCCGTCCCGGGTCAGCCTGCTGCTGGGCACCGAGCCGGTGTGGGCGGCGGCGGTCGGCATCGCGCTGGCCGGCGACCGGCCGGGGTGGCTCGGCTTCGTGGGCGCGGTGCTGGTGCTGCTCGGCACCGGCTGGGGCCGCTCGGTGGCCGACCGCGGCAGCGGGCCGGAACCGGCTCAGACGACCCGCACGCCGCGCCGCCACACCCCCGAGACGAGCGGCACACCGGGCCGGTAGGCCAGGTGGACGTGGCTCGGGGCGTCCAGGAGGGTCAGGTCGGCGTAGGCGCCGGGGGCCACGCGCCCCACGTCCGTGCGGCGCAGGGCCGCCGCGCCGCCCGCGGTCGCCGACCACACCGCCTCGTCGGGCGTCATCCCCATGTCCCGCACCGCGAGCGCGATGCAGAACGGCACGGACGAGGTGAAGGACGAGCCGGGGTTGCAGTCCGTGGACAGGGCGACGGTGACGCCCGCGTCCAGCAGCCGGCGCGCGTCCGGCCACGCGGCCCGGGTGGAGAACTCGGCCCCGGGCAGCAGCGTGGCGACCGTGTCGCCGCTCGCGAGGGCGTCCACGTCCGCGTCCGTGAGGTGGGTGCAGTGGTCGGCGCTGGCCGCGTCCAGCTCGACCGCCAGCTGCACGCCGGGGCCGTAGGAGAGCTGGTTGGCGTGGATGCGGGGGTGCAGTCCCTTCGCCCGGCCCGCGGTGAGGATCGCGCGGGCCTGGTCGCCGTCGAAGGCGCCCTTCTCGCAGAAGACGTCGATCCAGCGGGCGTGCGGGGCGCAGGCGTCGAGCATCTCGCCGGTGACCAGGGCCACGTAACCGGCCGGGTCGTCGGCGTAGTCGGGGGAGACGATGTGCGCGCCGAGGTAGGTGACCTCGTCGGTGTGGGCGGCGGCGAGACGCAGGGCGCGGGCCTCGTCGGCGACCGTCAGGCCGTAACCCGACTTGGTCTCGAAGGTGGTGGTGCCCTGGCGGAGGGCCTCGGAGAGGAAACGGGTGAGGTTCGCCTCCAGTTCCCCGTCGGTGGCCGCCCGGGTGGCCGCCACCGTCGTGCGGATGCCGCCCGCCGTGTAACCGCGGCCCGACATCCGGGCGTTGAACTCCTCGGTGCGGTCGCCCGCGAAGACCAGGTGGGAGTGGGAGTCGACGAAGCCCGGGAGGACCGCCCGGCCGCCGGCGTCGACCCGGTTGTCAGTGGCGGGTGCTTTGCTTGATTCACCGGTCCACACGACGCGGTCGCCCTCGATGACGACGGCCGCGTCCCGGACCACGCCGAGGGGAGAACCGTCACCGAGGGAGGGGTCGTTGGTGACCAGCGTGGCGATGTTGCTGATGACGGTGGTCGTGCCGGTGCTGCTGCTCATCGTGGTGTCCTCGTGGGGGCGGGATCCGGTGGGGGGCGCTACGCGTGCAGAGCGGCCACGGCCCGCGCGAGGGCCTGCGGCACGTCCGGTACGAGCGTGTGCGCCCCGTCGCGTACGACGTGGCGCCCGGCGACGACCGTGTGGCGTACGTCCGCCGCGGTCGCCGCGAAGACGGCCGTCTCGGCGCCGAGCCTGGGCGCCGGGCCCGCCGTCCTGACCGAGTCGAGCGCGATCGTCGTGAAGTCGGCGGCCGCGCCGGTCTCCAGGGTGCCCGCGTCCGGGTTGCCGAGGGCCGCGTGGCCGTCGGCGGAGGCGGCGCGCAGCAGGGCGGCGGCGGTCCAGTGACCCCGGGTGCGGGTGCGCAGCCGCTCGTTCAGCTCCATCGCGCGGGCCTCCTCGAACAGGTCGATGACGGCGTGGCTGTCGGAGCCCAGGGAGAGCGGTGAGCCCGCGGCCTGGAGGGCCACGGCCGGGCCGATGCCGTCGGCGAGGTCCCGTTCGGTCGTCGGGCACATGCAGGTGCCGGTGGCGGAGCGGCCGAGGAGGGCGATGTCCTCGTCGGTGAGGTGCGTGTTGTGGACACCGGTGGTGCGCGGTCCGAGGACGCCGTGCTCGGCGAGAAGCTCGGTGGGCGTGCGGCCGTGGGCCGCGCGGCAGGCGTCGTTCTCGGCGGTCTGCTCGGACAGGTGCACGTGCAGCGGCGCCCGGCGCTCCTCGGCCCAGCGCGCCACGGTCGCCAGTTGCCCGGCGGGCACGGCCCGTACGGAGTGGATCGCCGCGCCGATCCTCGCGTGATCCCGTTCCTTGAGAAGTGAACAGCGTTCGGCCCAGGCGTCCGCGTCACCGTCGCAGAAGCGGAGCTGGTGGGCGTCGGGAGGCTGTCCGAAGCCGGCGGACAGATAGGCGGTGTCGAGGAGGGTGATGCGGACACCGGCCTCGGCGGCGGCCTCGATCAGGGCCTCGCCCATGGCGTTGGGGTCCGCGTACGGGGTGCCGCCGGGCGCGTGGTGCAGGTAGTGGAACTCGCCGACGGCCGTGATGCCGGCCAGCGCCATCTCGGCGTACACGGCACGGGCCAGCTGGTGATAGGTGTCCGGGGTGAGCCGGTCGGCGACGGAGTACATGACCTCGCGCCAGGTCCAGAAGGTGCCGGAGCCGACCTGGACGGTGCCGCGCAGGGCTCGGTGGAAGGCGTGGCTGTGGGCGTTCGCCAGGCCCGGGAGGGTGAGGCCGCGCAGGATCTCGGCGCCGGGCGGCGGGGTGCCGAGGCCGGTGCGGACGGCGGTGATGCGGCCGTCCGTCACCTCCAGGGCGACGCCCGGCTCGACGTTCGTGTCGAGCCAGGCGTGCTCCAGCCAGTACGTCCGTGTCCGCTGCGTGGGGGTCACCGGCAGGCCAGTCCTTCCAGTACGTCGGCGAGGGCGTGCACCCCGGCCACGCAGTCGTCCTCGGTGGCGAACTCGGCCGGGGAGTGCGAGACGCCCGTGGGGTTGCGCACGAACAGCATGGCGGTCGGGATGGTCCCGGAGAGGATTCCGGCGTCGTGTCCGGCGCCGGTGCCCAGGACCGGGACCTTGAGGTCCGTGTCGCTGCCGAGGATGCGGGCGAGTTCGTCGCGCAGGGCGTGGTCGAACTCGACGACGGGCGTGAACGACTCGCGGACGACGTCCAGGTCGATGCCGTGGCCTTCGGCGTACTCGCGGGCGGCCTTCTCCACACCGCCGACGACGGTGTCGAGGGTGGCCTGGTCGGCGGCGCGGGAGTCGAGCCAGCCGCGCACCAGGGAGGGGATGGCGTTGACGCCGTTCGGCTCGACGGAGATCTTGCCGAAGGTGGCCACGGCGCCCGCGAGCCGTGCCTCGCGGCGGGCGGCCAGCACGGTCTCGGCGTACGGCAGCATCGGGTCGCGCCGGTCCACGAGGCGGGTGGTGCCGGCGTGGTTGGCCTCGCCCCGGAAGTCGAACCGCCAGCGTCCGTGCGGCCAGATGGCACTGGCCAGGCCGACCCGGTCGCCGCTCAGGTCGAGGGCGCGCCCCTGCTCCACGTGCAGTTCCACGAAGGCCCCGATCCGGGCGAGCCGCTCCGGGTCCGCGCCGATGGCGTCGGGGTCCTGACCGGCGGTCTCCATGGCCTGCGGGAGGGTGATCCCGTCGCCGTCGGTGAGCCGGTGGGCCTGCTCCACGGTGAGCCGGCCCGCGGTGAGCCGGGAGCCGACACAGGCGAGTCCGAAGCGGGCACCCTCCTCGTCCCCGAAGTTGACGAGAGCGAGCGGCTTGGTGAACGTGACGCCGCGCGCGCGGAGTTCGTCGAGCGCGGCGAAGGCGGACACCACGCCCAGGGGCCCGTCGAAGGCGCCGCCGTCCGGCACCGAGTCGAGATGCGATCCGGTGACGACGGCGTCGCCGGCCGCCGGGTCCCCGAGCCAGGCCCACTGGTTGCCGTTGCGGTCGACCTCGTACGTCAGGCCGCGTGCCTCGGCCCGGTCCCTGAACCAGGCCCGGCAGTCGGCGTCGGCGGCGGTCCAGGCGTAGCGGCGGTAGCCGCCGGAGGCGGAGCTGCGGCCGACCGGCAGCAGCTCCGCCCACATGCTGTGGAAGGTCACGCGTCGTCACCTTCACGCATGGGCACCCGCACGCCCCGCTCGTCCGCGACCGACTCCGCGATGTCGTACCCGGCGTCCACGTGCCGGATGACGCCCATGCCGGGGTCGTTGGTGAGGACGCGGCGGATCTTCTCGCCGGCGAGCTTGGTGCCGTCCGCCACGGAGACCTGGCCGGCGTGGAGGGAGCGGCCCATGCCGACGCCGCCGCCGTGGTGGATCGACACCCAGGACGCCCCGGACGCCACGTTGACCATGGCGTTCAGCAGGGGCCAGTCGGCGATCGCGTCGGAGCCGTCGAGCATCGCCTCGGTCTCGCGGTACGGGGAGGCGACGGAACCGCAGTCGAGGTGGTCGCGGCCGATGGCCAGCGGGGCCGCCAGCTCGCCCGAGGCCACCATGTCGTTGAAGCGCTCGCCGGCCCGGTCGCGCTCGCCGTAGCCGAGCCAGCAGATCCGGGCGGGCAGGCCCTGGAAGTGGACGCGCTCACCGGCCAGCTTGATCCAGCGGGCCAGCGACTCGTTCTGCGGGAAGAGGTCGAGCATCGCCCGGTCGGTCTTGGCGATGTCGGCCGGGTCGCCGGAGAGCGCCGCCCAGCGGAAGGGGCCCTTGCCCTCGCAGAACAGCGGGCGGATGTAGGCGGGGACGAAACCGGGGAAGGCGAACGCCCGGTCGTATCCGGCGAGTTGGGCCTCGCCGCGAATGGAGTTGCCGTAGTCGAAGACCTCGGCGCCGGCGTCCATGAAGCCGACCATCGCCTCGACGTGCTTCGCCATCGACTCGCGGGCCCGGGCGGTGAAGCCGGCCGGGTCCTTCTCGGCGGCGTCGGCCATGTCCTCGAAGGCGATCCCGGTCGGCAGGTAGGCCAGCGGGTCGTGGGCGGAGGTCTGGTCGGTGACGATGTCGATGGGGGCGCCCGTCGCGAGCAGCTGCGGCACCAGCTCGGCGGCGTTGCCGAGGACGCCGATGGAGAGCGGCCTGCGCTGGTCACGGGCCTCGACGGCGAGCCGGAGCGCGTGGTCCAGGTCGTCGGCCCTGACGTCCAGGTAGCGGTGCTCGATGCGGCGCTCGATGGCGCGCGGGTCGCAGTCGATGCAGATCGCCACGCCGTCGTTCATCGTGACGGCGAGCGGCTGGGCGCCGCCCATGCCGCCGAGGCCGGCGGTGAGGGTGATCGTGCCGGCGAGGGTGCCGGAGAACTTCTTCGCGGCGACGGCGGCGAAGGTCTCGTAGGTGCCCTGGAGGATGCCCTGGGTGCCGATGTAGATCCAGGAACCGGCAGTCATCTGGCCGTACATGGTCAGGCCCAGCTGCTCCAGGCGGCGGAACTCCTCCCAGTTGGCCCAGTCGCCGACGAGGTTGGAGTTGGCGATGAGGACGCGCGGGGCCCACTCGTGGGTCTGCATGACGCCGACCGGGCGGCCGGACTGCACGAGCATGGTCTCGTCCTGCTTGAGGGTCCTGAGCGTGCGGACCATCGCGTCGAAGGAGCGCCAGTCGCGGGCCGCCTTGCCGGTGCCGCCGTAGACGACGAGCTTGTCGGGGTGTTCGGCGACCTCGGGGTCGAGGTTGTTCTGGAGCATCCGCAGGGCGGCTTCCTGCTGCCATCCCAGGGCGCTCAGTTCCGTACCGCGTGGCGCTCGTACGGGGCGGGGTCCTGACATGGTCGGCCTCCTTGCGGATGGGTGATCCCGGCGGTTTTTGCTGTTGTTATTCACATCCTGACCTGATGAATAGGACTAGTCAATACAGCGGGCCGCAGCACCGGGGTCACGGCACACGGGGACGCGGGAGCGAAAGAGAGGGCGCGCGCTGTCACGTTCACCACCCCGCAGCAATACGCGCGCCGTTGACGCGCGCCGGTGGGCCGGTGTTGAACGGTGGAGGAGGGGCGCATGGGGCGCCGATTCAGCCCGTAACGGGGTCAGTCGACCCACGTTAGCCGCCCTCCGCATGTTCCGCTGGAAAATGCCAGAACACTCACCCCGCCTCGCCTACGTTGCGTAGCTTCTTCCTCACTCATCCGAACCGAAGGCGGGAGGGGAGCCGAACGGTGCCCGGAATCGACGAGTGTCTCCTGGAGGCCATGCGGCTGCCCGGTGCCCGTGGTGCCGCGCTGGTCGACTGGACCAGCGGGCTCGCCCTGGGCGCGGTCGGGGAGTTCCCCGGCGGCGACCACGAGGCGGCGGCCGCCGAGGCGGCCGAGGTGGCCCGGCTCACGGCGGAACAGCGGGCGTTCGCACCCGACGGCTACGACGGTCAGGACGGCCCCGGCGGCCCCGAGGGCGGAGGCAGCGGGGGCGGGGTCGCCGATCCTCCGGTCGAGGACCTGATCATCAGCAACCGGGACAGCTACCACGTGCTCCGCTTCGTACCGACGTCCTTCGACAGCAGCGTGTTCCTGCACGTGTGGCTGGCCCGGCCGGACGGCAACCTCGCGCTGGCCCGGATCCGGCTGGGCGAGATGGCCGGGCGGCTGGTGCTGGGGTGACCGCGGTGAGAACGACCCCGCAGGGGACCACCCCGCCGCCCCGGCTGCCCGTGCGGGAGAAGACCGCCGCCCGGGAGCGCGGCGGCGGCCTTTCGCCGATGCTGACCCGTCTCGCGGCCGAGCGGGCAACCGGTGTCCTGGAGCGCGAGCGCGGCTCGCTCTACCTCGCCGAGGGCCGCGTGGTGCACGCCGAGAGCCCCCTCGCCCCGGGCCTCGACGTGCTCCTCCTGGCCCACGGCACGCTCGCGCCCGCCGTCTGGCAGGACGCGGTGGACCGGGCCGACGAGGAGTACGGCGTCGCCCGGCTGCTGCTCGACGCCGGGCGCGTCCCGCGCGGCGCGCTGGAACTGTGCCACCTGGAGGCGGTCTACGACGCGGCGTACTTCGCGCTCACCCCCAGCAGCACCCCCGGCCGCTTCCGGTACGGCGCCGGGCACTGGCTGGGCACGCTCCGGCCGGTCCCGGTCGCGGCGGTCGAGCGCGAGACGCTGCGCCGGCGGGAACTGCTGCACCGCCTGTGGCCGGACCCGCTGACCGACGGGGCCCCGCTGCGGCGGGCCGAGACCGTCGCGGCGCCCGCGCCGACCGCCCGGCAGAGCGCGGTGCTGGCCTCGGTGGACGGCGTGCGCACCGCGTCGGACATAGCCCGGGAACTGGGCCGGCAGGCCTTCCACACCCTGGTGGACGTGCGGCGGCTGGCCGCGGCGGGTCTGCTGACCGCCCTCTTCCCGCCGCCCCGGCCGCCGCGCACGCAGCCCGCCGCGCCCCCGCTCCGCCCCGGGCCGGCCGCAGGTCCCGCCGTGAGCCCCGTCGCCCCCGACCCCGAACCGCCACCGGGCATCACCCTGCCCCGTGTCAACGATCCCGACATCACCCTGCTGAAAAGGCTCAGGGATGCGCTGGAGGCCCTTTGAACGGCAGCGACCGCGCGCCGAGAGGAGCGAGCTGATGGTGTCCGAGCCCGAGATACTCGACGAACTCCGGCGCCTGCGGGCCCGGGTGCCCCAGCTGACCGGCGCCCTCACGGCCGGCGTGGACGGGCTCGTCCTCGCCCACGACACGCCCGGTGTGGAGCCGGAGGTGGTGGCCGCGCTGACCGCCGCCGCCCTCGGCGTCGCGGTGCGGATGGCGGACACGACCGGCCAGGGCGACTTCCGCGAGCTGCTCGTGCGCGGGGTCTACGGCTATGTCGCGACCTACGCGGCCGGTGAGAGCGCCGTGCTGACCCTGCTCGCACAGGACCGCGTCAACGTCGGCCGGCTGCATCTGGAGGGCCGCCGGGCCGGGGCCCGCATCGGGGAGCTCGTCGACGCCTGGGAGGCGAAGGTGCGGGAGGCGAACGCCGCCGCGCCGGCCGCCAGGATCCCCGCGAAGCCCCCCGCGAAGGCGCCCGTGCGGACGCCCGCCAAGCCACCCGTCGTACGGACCAGATCGGCGCGCGGATCGGCGACGCCCAACGCGCGCACCACCACGGAAAGTTGAGAAGGAACCGAGGAGCACAGTCATGGCCAACACCGAAACCACACTGAAAGAGTGTCTCGCCTCGATCGAGGGCGCGACCGGCGTGGCACTCGTCGACTACACCAGCGGCATGGCGCTGGGCACGATGGGCGGCAGCAAGACCTTCGACCTGAACGTCGCCGCCGCCGGGAACACCGACGTGGTGCGCGCCAAGATGCGCACCATGGAGCACCTGGGGCTCAAGGGCCAGATCGAGGACATCCTGATCACGCTGAACGACCAGTACCACCTGATCCGGCTGATCAGCGGCCGCGGCGGCAACGGGCTCTTCATGTACCTGGTCCTGGACGCCAAGCGGGCCAACCTGGCGATGGCCCGCCACCAGTTGAAGAAGATCGAGGAGGACCTCGAGGTGTAGCCGGAGCGGCCGGACCGGCCGGACCGGTCCGTGGCTAGACCAGCGCCGCGGTGCGGCGGCGGGACCCGCCCGGGGCCGCGTCGCCGGCCGCGATGCCGGTGCTGCGGTACGCCTTGACGGCCTTGCCCGCCGGGCGTCCGCCGCGCCGGTCGAGCCAGTCGACGCGCACCCACAGCAGCGCGTCGTCGGCCCGCTCACGCCGCCCCAGCCAGGCGGCCTTCAGCCGCAGTCCC
The DNA here is from genome assembly GCF_031456635.1 of Streptomyces sp. 3330. Classification (NCBI taxonomy): domain Bacteria; kingdom Bacillati; phylum Actinomycetota; class Actinomycetes; order Kitasatosporales; family Streptomycetaceae; genus Streptomyces; species Streptomyces sp. 3330. The sequence goes on along the minus strand of NZ_JAVDVA010000032.1, from coordinate 5,867 downwards.
GTCCCCCAGCCGGCGAGCAGCAGGCCGGCGGCCGCGGGCAGCACGAAGGAACTGCCGAGCGCGGCCACGAAGGCGAGCAGCAGCCACCAGCGGTGACCTCGCCGCCAGGTGCGCACGGTCACCGCCCGGTCCTGGAGCACGTCGTGCTTGCCGGCCCGGGCGGCGCCGCGTCCGAGCCCGGCGATCCGTTTGCGGCCGCGCCACGCGGCCACGGCGACGGCGACGACGAACAGCGCGGCGCCGGCCAGCACCCCGATCCGCCGTCCCGTGAGGCCGGGCACCAGGACGCCGACCCCCGCCGCGAACACCCCGCACCACCACAACGGCGCGGCTCCGGCCCGTACGACGACGGCCACCCGAGCCAGCCCCTGCCCTCCGCGCGCCACTCCGCCTCCTGGTCTCTCCGGCACCATTCTGTGACCGTTCAGACTAGTGAGCGAACGTGAGACGAGTCTGAGAGAACACGAAGGTCCTACTCGACGAACAGCCCGCGCGCCGCCGCCCGCGCGTCGAACTCCTCCAACCGGGCCTGCGCGTCCGGCAGGTCGTCGCACATCGCCTCCAGCAGCACCCGGCCGAGCAGCATCGGCGCGCACGCGGTGTCGAAGGCGAGGCCGGTGCCGACGGCGGCCGGCAGCAGCAGGTCGGAGACCTTGGCGACCGGCGCGAACGCCGAGTCGGCGACGGTCACCACGCTCAGTCCCGCCTCCCGGGCGTAGGCGAGGGTGTCGACGACCTCGCGCGGATGCCGCGGCAGCGCGAAGCAGAGCAGGGCCGAGGCGCCCGCCCGGACGGCGGCGTCGATGCGGTCGTGGATCATCGTGCCGCCCTCGTTCAGCAGCCGTACGTCCGGATGGACCTTGGCGGCGAAGTAGGCGAACCCGTACGCCTGGGAGGCGGCGGCCCGCAGCCCGAGCACGGGAAGCGGCCGCGAGGCGGCCAGCAGCCTCCCCGCCCGCTGCACCGGCCGGGGATCGGCGAGCAGGTCGGCGAGGTGCTTCAGGTTCTCGATCTCGGCCTCGACGGCCTGCTGGTACTCGTTGTACGAGACCGGACCGGCCGTCTGCTCGGCGGGGGCGACCTCGCGCAGGTGCTTGCGCAGGGCGGGGTAGCCGTCGAAGCCGAGGGCGACCGCGAAGCGGGTCACCGACGGCTGGCTGACGCCCGCGAGCTCGGCCAGCTCCACGCTGGACAGGAACGGCACGTCGGCGGCGCGCCGCACCATGCTGTGCGCGATGCGCCGCTGGGTCGGCGTCAGCCGGTGCCCCTCGAAGAGCGCCTGCAGCCGGGCGGCGGGACTGTCGGGCACAGCGGCGCCCGGCGCCTGCGCACCCGGCGCCTCCGGTCCCGGCACTCCCCCACCGCTGTCCGTCTCCGCGCTCATGCCCCGATCCCCCTCCAGATGTCCCTGAACCGGTCCGGCAGCCCGGCCTGTTCCTCGACGCCCCGGGAGAGTACAGCGTGGCCGGGCGGGGCGGGCGCCGAGCAGGCCTGCAGGTCACCGGGGGCGGCCGCGGCGGCGTACGCGGGGGTCGTCCTGCCGGGGGACGCGGGCCCCGGGCCGGTGAGGCGCACGCCGTCCGCGACGCCCGGAGCCTCCCCGTCGAGGACGGCGGGGGCGCAGCCCACCCGGGAGGGGGCTCCCCTCACCCGAGTCGCCATGAGGCCACGCACTCCCATCGGTCCGGACACCCGCTCCTGCCCGCCGGTCGTCCGCCGCCCCGGATCGCCACCGGGCCGCCGGCGGGCTATTCACCTACCGAGAACTCTGCATGACGTCATACAGCCGGGCAAGGGGCGACGCGTGATCCGGTGCGACGCGCGTCCCTCCCGCGAACCCGACGCCGTACAGGGGGGCTATCCCCAGTGCGGCGGGCGTTCCGGCTCCCTAGCCTGGTCACGACGACGGGACGGGAGACCACCATGGAAGCGCGCGACACGGACCTGAAGAAGGAACTCGACGCCACCTTGGCGACCCGCAGGGAACTGGGCGAGGAGTACGAGTCCGCGCTGGTGGACTCGTTCCTGGAGAAGGTCGACCAGCGCATCGACGGCGCGGTGGAGCGCCGGGTGCGACGGCAGTTCGCGGAGCAGCAGATGGTGGCGGCCCGGGACGCCCGCTCGCCCGGGGCGACGGACTCGTGGGGCGAGCGCTTCGGCTTCGGCATCGTCTCGCTGGTGCTGGCGATCCCGCTGTCCGCGATCGGCGCGGGCACCGGGCACCTGCCCGGCCTGATCGTCTCCTGGGTCGGCATCGTCGGCGTCAACGTGGTCCAGGCCGCCCGCTCCCACCCCGGGCTCTTCGGCACCCGTCGCCGCTCCCCGAAGGACGGCGGCTGGGAGGACTGACCCGGGCCGGGCGCCGGGGTTCGCGCCTGCCGGGCCGGCGGCACCCGCCGGCCATCCGGTCCGGGAGCGCGCGTACGGGTGGAGCGGATCCGGCACCCGCAGCGGCCGCGGCTCCCGGGCGGCCGCGCGGCGACGGAGTCCGGACACGGCACCAGGGCCTGTCCGGCGGACAGGCCCTGGTGAAAGCTTGCGCGGGGACCGCCGCACCCCCGTTACCGGGGGGCGGGACGACGGCGGTCCCCGCGAGGGACGCGGGCCGGGTCAGGCCGGGCTTGCGCGTCCGTGGCGTCGGTGGAGGTCCGGGAGCCGCTCCGGAGGTCCGTGACGCCGTTTCGGTGCCGGTGGGGCGGGGAGCCGCTCCCGCCCTGCCGACACCCATAAATATGCCGGACGTGTGTTAACCGAGTGCTGCGTGGACGTGACACCCTCGTACCACTTCCGCGAAGTCCACCACTTCGGTAGGCAAACGGAAGTTCGGTGCCCGCGAGGGCCGTTCACCGGAGGTTTCCCCGAGGTTTCGGCCCCCGCCCCCGGAAGTTACTTCCCGCCCTTGGCCAGGAAGGCCAGCAGGTCCTGGCGGCTGACGACCCCCGTGGGCTTGCCCTCGACGAGGACGATCGCCGCGTCCGCGGTGCCGAGCACGGACATCAGGTCGCCGACCGGCTCACCGGAGCCGACCTGCGGCAGCGGGGCGGACATGTGCTTCTCCAGCGGGTCGTCGAGGGAGGCCCGCTGGGTGAACAGCGCGTCGAGCAGTTCCCGCTCCACGACCGACCCGACGACCTCGGCGGCCATCACGTCCGGGTGACCGGCGCCCGGCTTCACGATCGGCATCTGGGAGACGCCGTACTCGCGCAGCACCTCGATGGCCTGGCCGACGGTCTCGTCGGGGTGCATGTGGACGAGGGACGGGATGGCGCCGTGCACCTTGTCGTTCAGGACGTCGGCGACGCGGGCGCTGGGGCCCTCGTCCTCCAGGAAGCCGTAGTCGGCCATCCATTCGTCGTTGAAGATCTTCGAGAGGTATCCGCGACCGCTGTCGGGCAGCAGGACGACCACGACGTCGTCCGGGCCGAGCCGCTCGGCGACGCGCAGCGCGGCCACGACGGCCATCCCGCAGGAGCCGCCGACCAGCAGACCCTCCTCCTTCGCGAGCCGCCGGGTCATCTGGAAGGAGTCCTTGTCGGACACCGGGACGATCTCGTCGGCGACGGTCCGGTCGTACGCGGTCGGCCAGAAGTCCTCGCCGACGCCCTCGACCAGGTACGGCCGCCCGGAGCCGCCGGAGTACACCGATCCCTCGGGGTCGGCGCCGACGACCTGGACCCGGCCCTCGCTGGCGTCCTTCAGATAGCGCCCGGTCCCGGAGATGGTGCCGCCGGTGCCGACGCCGGCGACGAAGTGGGTGATCCGCCCCTCCGTCTGCTCCCACAGCTCAGGGCCGGTGGAGTGGTAGTGGGAGAGCGGGTTGTTCGGGTTGGAGTACTGGTCCGGCTTCCACGCGCCCGGCGTCTCCCGCACCAGCCGGTCGGAGACGTTGTAGTAGGAGTCCGGGTGCTCGGGGTCGACGGCGGTCGGGCACACGACGACCTCGGCGCCGTACGCGCGCAGCACGTTGATCTTGTCGGTGCTCACCTTGTCGGGGCACACGAAGATGCACTTGTACCCCTTCTGCTGCGCCACGATGGCCAGCCCCACGCCGGTGTTCCCGCTGGTCGGCTCCACGATGGTGCCGCCGGGCAGGAGCTCCCCGCTCTTCTCCGCCGCCTCGATCATGCGCAGGGCGATGCGGTCCTTCACGGAACCGCCCGGGTTGAAGTACTCCACCTTGGCCAGGACGGTGGCCTGGATGCCCTTGGTCACGCTGTTGAGCTTCACCAGCGGGGTGTTGCCGACGAGGCTGATCATCGAGTCGTGGAATTGCACCGTTGTCTCCGGTTGCTTGCAAAAACTGTGGTCGTAGTGGTGACGCCAGGGTACGGCCCGGGCGGTGGCCGGGTCGGCATGTTCACTCCTGGTCGAGATTGGGCGACGGTCCGTACGGGGCAAGGAGTGGGTGTACGGACACGAGGAGGTGGCGTCGAGGCATGACGAGCATGTCGAGGGCGAGAGTGGCCCGGCGCATCGCGGCCGGGGCGGCCTACGGCGGCGGCGGCATCGGGCTGGCCGGGGCGGCGACCGTGGGGCTGGTACTGGCGGAGGTGCATCTGGCGCGGCGCCAGGTGAACAACGGGACGCAGCCGCACGTCCCGCAGGCGGACGGCCGCTACGGCCTCGCCTATGACGCGCCCGGGCCCGGCAAGGAACCCCTGCGCCTGACCATGCTGGGCGACTCCACGGCCGCGGGCCAGGGCGTCCATCGCTCCGGGCAGACCCCGGGCGCGCTGCTGGCCTCGGGCCTGGCGGCGGTCGCGGAACGCCCCGTGGAGCTGCGCAACGTGGCGCTCCCGGGTGCGCAGTCCGACGATCTGGACCGCCAGGTCGCCCTGGTCCTCTCGGACTGCGACCAGGTGCCCGACGTCTGCGTGATCATGATCGGCGCGAACGACGTGACCCACCGGATGCCGGCCACCCGTTCGGTCCGCCATCTGTCCTCGGCGGTACGGCGGCTGCGCACGGCCGGCGCCGAGGTCGTCGTCGGGACCTGCCCCGACCTGGGCACGATCGAGCCGGTCCAGCAGCCGCTGCGCTGGCTGGCCCGCCGGGCGTCCCGCCAGCTGGCGGCCGCCCAGACGATCGGCGCCGTGGAGCAGGGCGGCCGCACGGTCTCCCTGGGCGACCTGCTGGGCCCCGAGTTCGAGGCCAATCCGCGCGAGCTGTTCGGCCCCGACCACTACCACCCCTCGGCGGAAGGGTACGCGACGGCGGCGATGGCGGTCCTGCCCACGGTCTGCGCGGCCCTCGGCCTCTGGCCTGCCGACGAGGAACGCCCGGACGTCTCCCGCCGCGAGGGGTTCCTGCCCGTGGCCCGGGCGGCGGCGGAAGCGGCCGCGGAGGCCGGCACGGAGGTCACCGCGGCGATGCCGACGGGCCCCCGGGGCCCCTGGGCCCTGCTGAAGCGCCGGCGCAGGCGGCGGGTGGCGGAGACGGAACCGTCGTCCCCGACCAGCACCTCGGGGGTCTGACCCGCCGGCCCGCCGGACGGGCGGCCGGTCGGCCGGTCGGCGGGCCCGTCCGGCGTCCGAGGACGAGGCCCTTCAGGGCCGAGCCGTCAGGGCCTGGAAGCCCGACGCCCCTGAGGGCCGTCAGGGCCGTCAGGGCCCGGGAGTCCGGGAGTCCGAGACCCGTCAGGGTCGCCAGGGACCGGGGACCAGGAGTCCGGGAGACCAGGAGTCCGGGGGTCCGGGGAGTCCGGGGGTCCGGGGAGTCCGGGGGTCCGGGGAGTCAGGGAGTCAGGGGGTCCGGGGACCGGGGGTCCGGGGACCGGGGGTCCGGGGGTCCGGGGGTCCGGGGGTCCGGGGGTCCGGGGGTCCGGGGGTCCGGGGGTCCGGGGGTCCGGGGGTCCGGGGGTCCGGGGG
>NZ_JAVDVA010000031.1:0-78040 GCF_031456635.1 Streptomyces sp. 3330 | reverse complement strand
GCCTGGAGATCGTCTCGTGTCCGTCCTGCGGCCGCGCCCAGGTCGATGTCTACAAGCTGGCCGAAGAGGTGACGGCGGGTCTGACGGGCATGGAGTTCCCGCTCCGGGTCGCTGTCATGGGCTGCGTGGTCAACGGCCCCGGCGAGGCCCGCGAGGCCGACCTCGGCGTCGCCTCGGGCAACGGCAAGGGCCAGATCTTCGTCAAGGGCGAGGTCATCAAGACCGTCCCGGAGTCGAAGATCGTGGAGACCCTCATCGAGGAGGCCATGAAGATCGCCGAGCAGATGGAACAGGACGGCGTCGCGGCGGGGGAGCCGGCCGTCAACGTGAGTTGAACAGCACGGACCGAAGGGGGCCCGACGTGACGATCCTGGAGAACATCCGGCAACCACGCGACCTGAAGGCGCTGTCCGAGGCGGAACTCGGTGAACTGTCCGAAGAGATAAGGGAGTTCCTGGTGCACGCGGTCGCCAGGACCGGCGGACACCTGGGGCCCAACCTGGGCGTGGTCGAACTGACCGTCGCGCTCCACCGGGTCTTCGAGTCACCGGTCGACCGCATCCTGTGGGACACCGGCCACCAGAGCTATGTGCACAAGCTCCTGACCGGACGTCAGGACTTCTCCAAACTGCGCGGCAAGGGCGGTCTGTCCGGCTACCCCTCCCGTGAGGAGTCCGAGCACGACGTCATCGAGAACAGCCACGCCTCCACCGCCCTCGGCTGGGCCGACGGCCTCGCCAAGGCGCGGCAGGTGCAGGGGGAGAAGGGCCATGTGGTCGCGGTCATCGGCGACGGCGCGCTCACCGGCGGCATGGCCTGGGAGGCGCTGAACAACATCGCGGCCGCCAAGGACCGGCCGCTGATCATCGTCGTCAACGACAACGAGCGCTCGTACGCGCCGACCATCGGCGGCCTCGCCAACCACCTGGCGACCCTGCGCACCACCGACGGGTACGAGCGCGTGCTGGCCTGGGGCAAGGACGTCCTGCTGCGCACCCCCGTGGTCGGCGCCACGGTCTACGAGTCGCTGCACGGCGCGAAGAAGGGCTTCAAGGACGCCTTCGCCCCGCAGGGCATGTTCGAGGACCTCGGCCTGAAGTACGTCGGCCCCATCGACGGGCACGACATCAAGGCCGTCGAGTCCGCGCTGCGGCGCGCCAAGCGCTTCCACGGGCCGGTGCTCGTGCACTGCCTGACCGAGAAGGGCCGCGGGTACGAGCCCGCCCTCGCGCACGAGGAGGACCACTTCCACACCGTCGGCGCGATGGACCCCCTCACCTGCGTGCCGCTCGCGCCCGCCGGGGGGCCGTCCTGGACGTCCGTCTTCGGCGACGAGATGGTGCGGATCGGCGAGGAGCGCGACGACGTGGTGGCGATCACCGCGGCGATGCTGCATCCCGTGGGGCTCGGCGGGTTCGCCGAGCGCTTCCCGGACCGCGTGTGGGACGTCGGCATAGCGGAGCAGCACGCGGCGGTGAGCGCGGCCGGGCTGGCGACCGGTGGCCTGCACCCCGTCGTCGCCGTCTACGCCACCTTCCTCAACCGGGCCTTCGACCAGCTGCTGATGGACGTGTCCCTGCACCGCTGCGGGGTCACGTTCGTCCTGGACCGGGCCGGCGTCACCGGCGTGGACGGAGCGTCCCACAACGGCATGTGGGACATGTCCGTGCTGCAGGTCGTCCCGGGACTGCGCATCGCGGCCCCCCGGGACGCCGAGCAGCTGCGCGCGCAGCTGCGGGAGGCGGTCGCGGTCGACGACGCGCCGACCGTGGTCCGCTTCCCGAAGGAGTCGGTCGGACCGGAGGTGCCGGCCGTGGGCCGGGTGGGCGGCATGGACGTGCTGCACCGGGGCGAACGCCCGCAGGTGCTCCTGGTGGCCGTCGGCGTCATGGCGCCGGTGTGCCTGCAGGCCGCCGGGCTGCTGGAGGCCCGCGGCGTCGGCTGCACGGTCGTCGACCCCCGTTGGGTGAAGCCCGTCGACCCGGCCCTGCCCGGGCTCGCCGCCGGGCACCGGCTGGTGGCCGTCGTCGAGGACAACAGCCGTGCCGCCGGCGTCGGATCGGCGGTGGCGCTGGCGCTGGGCGACGCCGAGGTCGACGTGCCCGTACGGCGGTTCGGGATCCCCGATCAGTTCCTCACGCACGCCAAGCGCGGCGAGGTGCTCGCCGACATCGGCCTCACCCCCGTCGAGGTGGCCGGCCGGATCAGCGCGAGCCTGGCCGCCGGGGAAGTCCGGTCCCTCGACGCTCCGGCGACCGGCCCAGTCAAGGAGAAAGCTGAATGACCACGGAGTTCGACCTCGGCGCCCTCCTGGCCGAGCGCGGAGCCGAGCGCTACGAGCTGCACGGCAGATACCTCAACCCCCAGCTGCCGCGCATGCTGCACACGATCGGCTTCGACAAGGTCTACGAGCGCGGTGAGGGCGCGTACTTCTGGGACGCGGACGGCAACGACTACCTGGACATGCTCGCCGGGTTCGGGGTGATGGGGCTGGGCCGGCACCACCCCGTCGTCCGCAAGGCGCTGCACGACGTCCTCGACGCCCGGCTCGCCGACCTGACCCGCTTCGACTGCCAGCCGCTGCCCGGGCTGCTGGCCGAGAAGCTGCTCGCCCACAGCCCGCACCTGGACCGGGTGTTCTTCGGCAACAGCGGCACCGAGGCGGTGGAGACGGCGCTGAAGTTCGCCCGCTACGCCACCGGCAGGCCGAGGGTCCTGTACTGCGACCACGCCTTCCACGGGCTCACCACGGGCTCGTTGTCGGTGAACGGCGAGTCGGGGTTCCGGGACGGGTTCGCGCCCCTGCTGGCCGACACGGCGGTCCCGCTCGGCGATCTGGACGCCCTCGCCCGTGAACTGCGGAAGGGAGACGTCGCCGCCCTGATCGTCGAGCCGATCCAGGGCAAGGGCGTGCACGAGGCGCCGCCGGGCCATCTGCGCGCCGCGCAGGAGCTGCTGCGCCGGCACAAGGCGCTGCTGATCGCGGACGAGGTGCAGACGGGGCTCGGCCGGACCGGCGACTTCTACGCCTACCAGCACGAGGACGGCGTCGAGCCGGATCTGGTGTGCGTGGCCAAGGCGCTGTCCGGGGGCTATGTGCCGGTCGGGGCGACGCTCGGCAAGGACTGGATCTTCAAGAAGGTCTACTCGTCGATGGACCGGGTGCTGGTGCACTCGGCGAGCTTCGGGTCCAACGCGCAGGCCATGGCGGCCGGGCTCGCGGTGCTGTCCGTGCTGGAGAACGACCAGATCGTGGCCAACGCGCGGGCCACGGGCGACCTGCTCAGGTCCCGGCTGGCGGCGCTGGTCGACAGGTACGAGCTGCTGGCCGACGTCCGCGGCCGGGGCCTGATGATCGGCATCGAGTTCGGCAGGCCCAGGTCGCTGAAGCTGCGCAGCCGGTGGGCCATGCTCCAGGCGGCCCGCAAGGGACTCTTCGCGCAGATGGTGGTGGTGCCGCTGCTGCAACGGCACCGGATCCTCACCCAGGTCTCCGGCGACCATCTGGAGGTCATCAAGCTGATCCCGCCGCTGATCATCGGCGAGGCGGAGGTCGACCGGTTCGTCGACGCCTTCACCGCGGTGATGGACGACGCGCACAGCGGCGGCGGGCTGATGTGGGACTTCGGCAGGACGCTGGTGAAGCAGGCGGTGGCCAACCGCTGAGCCGCCCGGGAGCGCGGGCGGCCGGGCGGGCCGTCCCGTCTCCCGGCCTTTTTGCCTCTGAGGCAACAAATTTGCCGCAGAGGCAATTCCGGCGTGGAATGAAGCCATGAGCTCGCCCGAGTCCGAGAATCCGGCGGAACACGCCGGGGCTCTTCCCGCCGTCGCCCCGCAGCTGCGCGCCCTGCGCCGCCGTGCCGCCCTCACCCTGGAGGCCGCGGCCCGCGCCGCCGGGCTGTCGCCCGCCCATCTCTCCCGGCTGGAGACCGGGCAGCGCCAGCCCTCGCTGCCGATGCTGCTCGCACTCGCGCGCATCTACGGTACGACGGTCTCGGAACTGCTCGGCGAGACGTCCGCCGACCGGGACGCCGTCGTCCGGGCCGCCGCCATGGAGCCGACCCGCGCGGGCGGCTGGACCTACTGGCAGGCGGGCGCCTCCGGGCGCGGGATGCAGGCCCTGCGCGTCCATGTGCCGTACGGCTCCCAGGGGGACGTCGTGCGCGTGCACCCCGGCGAGGAGTGGCTGCACGTCCTGCGCGGACGACTGCGGCTGCGCCTCGGCGACACCACCGAGCTGCTCGGCCCCGGTGACGGCGCCCACTTCGACTCGCTGACCCCGCACCGCCTCGCGGCGCAGGACGCCGACGGGGTCGAGCTGCTCTTCGTCCACACCCTGCTGCAGAGCCCCACGGCCACGCTGTGCCTGGGCCCGACCCCCTCGGACATCGGAGAGACGCCATGAAGGACATCGAGGAGAAGTTCCCCCGCACCCTGTGGATCCGGCTGATCATCTACATCGCGGTGGGACACGTCTTCGCGGCGTTCCTCTGGCTGCTGTTCGAGGTCGGGGCCAACCAGTAGAGCCCCGGGGGCCGGTGCGGCCTCCGGGGGGCGGGGCCGGGCGGGTCGTCGGACGCACCGCGGACGAACTGCCGGACGCGCTGCCGGGCGGGCGCGATGGCCGCTCCGGCGTCAGTCGAGCAGCCGGTCGCGCAGTCGGGCGCGGGTCCCGGGGGTGAGCCCGAGGCCCTCCTCCAGATAGGCGTCCACGCCGCCCCAGGTCTCCTCGATGGTCTCCCAGGCCGCCGCGAGGTACTCCGCGCGCGCGTCGAAGAGCGGGCTGAGCAGCTCCATGATCTCGGGGGAGTAGGCGTCGGCGGAGGAGGCGCTGCGGCGCACCCGGTAGCGGCGGTGCTTGGCGTTGGACTCCAGGTAGTCGGCGAGGATCGCCTCGCGCTCCACGCCCAGGGCGAGCAGCGTCACCGCGACGGACAGGCCCGCGCGGTCCTTGCCCGCCGCGCAGTGCATCAGCGCCGGGACGCTGTCCTCGGCGAGCGCGTGCAGCACCCGCGCGTGCTCGGCCGTCCGCTCCTTGATGATCGAGCGGTAGGAGGCGATCATGCGGCCGGCGGCCTTGCCGTCGCCCAGGATCCCGCGCAGCTGGTCGATCTCGCCGTCGCGGACCATCTTCCAGAACTCGGAGCCGTCCGCCGGGTCCGACAGGGGCAGGTTCACATTGCGCACGCCCGGCAGCTCGACGTCCGGGCCCTCCAGCTTCTGGTCCGCGGCGTTGCGGAAGTCGAAGATCGTGTGCAGGCCGAGGCCGGAGAGGAACGCGGCGTCCTCGTCGGTCGCGTGCGCGAGATGGCCGCTGCGGAACAGCACGCCGTGGCGCACCCGCCGGCCGTCGGCGGTCGGCAGTCCGCCCACGTCCCGGAAGTTGCGCACACCGGCCAGCTCGGGCTCGGTCGACGGGATCTGCTGCGTCACGGGGCTTCCTCCCTGTCGGTCTCCGTCGGCGCGGCTCGTGGTGGCCGAGGGAACACCTCCCTGACGATACGACATGGATTCCCCGGGCAACGGGTTGTCCCCGGGCGGTACTCCGGGCGTCCGCCCAGGTGAAGAGTCGTCCGCGGAAAGTTGCCCGGCGGGCCGACGGCATTCGATGATGTTGGTGCTTGATCGCACCTGTTCGAATCAGTGGGGGTTTGATGCCCGAGATCGCCGACAACGGCCGTACCTGGCTCCTTTCGGGGCCGACGAGCAGCTATGCCCTCCACCTCACCGAGGCCGACGAGCTGGTCCACCTGCACTGGGGCCCGGGCATCGCGCTCGCGGACGCCGAGGCGCTCGCCGCCCTTCCGCCGTCGGAGCGGGGGGCGTCCTTCGAGTCCCCGCTCGACGGCCGGGAGGAGTACCCGGTCGAGGGCGGCCCCCGCTTCGTCCGGCCCGCCCTGTCCGTGCGCACCGACGAGGGGCGCGGCACCGAGTGGTCCTACGAGGACTACGAGGCCGACGGCGACGAGCTGCGGCTGCGGTTCCGGGACGCCGGGCTGGCCGTCATCCTGCACTACCGGATGCGGGGCGATGTCGTCGAGCGCTGGACGACCCTGCGCAACGACGGCGAGCGGCCGCTGGAGCTGCTGCGCGCCGACTCCGCCACGTGGACCCTGCCCGAGCGTGACGACTGGCGGCTGTCGCAGCTGCACGGCCGCTGGGCCGCCGAGTCCCGGCTCACCCGGTCCCCGCTCACCTACGGCGAGAAGGTGATCGGCAGCCGCCGCGGCCACACCGGCCACCAGCACCTGCCCTGGGTCGCCCTGGACACCGACGCGACCGAGGAGCGCGGCGAGGTCTACGGCTGTGCCCTCGGCTGGTCGGGCTCCTGGCGGATCGCCGTCGCCCAACTGCCGGACGCGCGCGTGCAGATCACCGGCGGCGCCGGGTACGACGACTCGGGTCTGCTGCGGCTGGCCGCGGGGGAGTCCTTCACCACCCCCGTCTTCGCCGGCCTGTGGAGCGACGGCGGCTTCGGCGGGGCGAGCCGCGCCTGGCACGCCTACCAGCGCGCGTACGTCGTCCCGGACGCAGGGCAGGACCGGCCGGTGCTGTTCAACTCCTGGGAGGCCACCTACTTCGACATCTCCGAGGAGCAGCAGAGCGCGCTCGCCCGGCGGGCCGCCGCGATCGGCGTGGAGCTCTTCGTCGTCGACGACGGCTGGTTCGGGGCACGGACCGGCGACCACGCCGGGCTCGGCGACTGGCAGCCCAACCCCGACCGGTTCCCGGGCGGGCTGAAGCCCCTCGCCGACCACGTCCACGGCCTCGGGATGCAGTTCGGCATCTGGGTCGAGCCCGAGATGGTCAACCCGGACAGCGAGCTGTACCGGGCCCACCCCGACTGGGTGCAGTTCCAATCCGGACGAAAGCGGACGGAGTTCCGCAATCAGCTCATGCTCAACCTCGCGCGCGAGGACGTCCAGGAGTACCTGTGGGAGCAGCTCCACGGGCTCCTCTCCAGCGCGCCCATCGACTATGTGAAGTGGGACTTCAACCGCTGCTTCACCGACGCGGGATGGCCGGACGACCCTTACCCGCAGCGCCTCTGGGTCGACCACGTGCGGGCCCTGTACGCGCTCCTGGACCGGCTGCGCGAGGCGCACCCCGGGGTCGCCTTCGAGTCCTGCTCGGGGGGCGGCGGCCGTATCGACCTCGGGATCATGAGCCGCACCGACCAGGTGTGGACCTCCGACAACACCGATCCGCTCGACCGGCTCGACATCCAGCACGGCTTCAGTCAGATCCATCCCGCCCGGGTCATGGCGGCCTGGGTCACCGACAGCCCGAACGCCCAGCTCAACGGCCGGGTCAGCTCGCTGCGCTTCCGGTTCGTCAGCGCCATGGCCGGTGTGCTCGGCATCGGCGGGGACCTCGCCGAGTGGAGCGACGAGGACCTGGCCGAGGCGCGTCGGTGGGTGGACCTCTACAAGGAGATCCGGCCGCTCGTGCAGCAGGGGGACCTCTACCGGCTGCGGCCCCCGGCAGGCGGTCTGAGCGCCGTCCAGTACGTGCGCGGTGACGAGAGCGTTGTCCTCGCCTGGCTCCAGGCACAGCGGTTCGGCGAGCCCGTTCCGGCGCTGCGGCTGCGCGGACTCGATCCGACAGCATCGTACGAATGCCGCGAAACGGGCGAAGTGCATCGAGGGGCCGTACTGCTGCACCACGGACTGCGTACCGGGCTGCGCGGCGACCTTGATGCGACGGTTATCCGGCTGCGTCGCATCTGAGGTTTCTGTCCGAATTGGCTCCTTCCTTCCAACTCGCTCTGGAATAAAGGAACCTGGAGAGCTGTCACGTGAGCAGCGTCATATCCGTGACCGTACGTCGCCCGTCATGTTCACGTAATTCGTATGCGTCACAAGGGTGCTTGGCGCCGGACGGACCCTTCGGCTCACCCAGTGTGACCGGGGATTCGCACAGGGGATCAAGAGAATGGCGTCGGCGGCGCAACCTCTGCTTGTCCCTGTGCGTCCTGGTCGCTTACGTTCCACACCAATCCGGACGGACGCCGAATCCTGCCACCGCCCGGAGCCCGCACACTCACCCGTATCGGCAGGAGCGGGGGACCCACAGGCACAACCGCCTGTTCCGGTCTCCGGAACAGGCTTTGGGGTAAAGCCGCGCCTCGGCGCGGCCGGACATCTCCAGTCCGCACCCGACAGCTCACCTCGCAGGCGCCGGAGAGGAATTCGCCATGCCCGCGAAGGGTAAGCACCGCCGTCCGAAGACCCAGCGCTTCACTCGCTCCATCGCCGTCGCCGGAACGGGCGGCGCCGCGCTCGCCCTTCCGCTCATAGGCGCCGCCGGCGCCCACGCGGCCCCCGCGCAGTCCGTCGCCCAGGCGGCTTCCCAGGCCGTACCCCAGCAGGCCGTGCAGTCCGTCCCGGTGGCGCAGAAGTCCGCCACCGCCACGACGGCCAAGACGTACACCGTGCGGTCCGGCGACTACCTGTCGAAGATCGCCGACGAGCAGGACGTCGACGGCGGCTGGCAGAAGCTGTACCAGGACAACCGGCAGGCCGTCGGAAGCGACCCGTCGCTGATCCATCCCGGCCTGAAGCTCTCGATCGGCAAGAAGGCCGCGACGGGCGGCACCGGTGCGTCGTCCGGTTCTTCTTCTTCCTCCTCCTCCTCGTCCTCGTCGAAGTCGAAGGCGTCCGGAGCCGAGTCGTCGTCCTCGGCGTCCTCTTCATCCGGTTCCTCCTCCTCGAAGACGGTCACCCAGGCCGCCGAGAGCGGTGCGAACACCTCCAGCGGTTACACGCTCCCGGTGGCGGGCGCCTCGGTCGGCACCGCCTACCACACCGCCGGCAGCATGTGGTCCAGCGGCTACCACACCGGCACCGACTTCGTCGTCCCCACCGGCACCTCCCTCAAGGCCGTGGGCGCGGGCACCGTCGTCTCCGCGGGCTGGGGCGGCGCGTACGGCAACCAGGTCGTCATCCGGCTCGCCGACGGCTACTACGCCCAGTACGCCCACCTGTCCCAGCTCTCCGTCTCGGCCGGCCAGACCGTGACCGCGGGCCAGCAGCTCGGGCTCTCCGGTGCGACCGGCAATGTGACCGGCCCGCACCTGCACTTCGAGATCCGCACCACGCCGGACTACGGCTCCGACGTGGACCCGATCGCCTACCTCCGCTCGCACGGCGTCTCCGTCGGCTGACCCCCTCCGACTCCGACGACCTCCCGCCTGACACGCGGCCGAAGGCCGGACCCGATCCCCGGGTCCGGCCTTCGGCATGTCCGGAGAGCGCGGAGGGCGGGCCGGGCCGGTGCGGGGCTCTGCGCGTTCATGATCGTTCTGTTGCGGTCCTGTGGCAGCCCTTCCCGCCCCGTCGACAGGCGGACGAGGGTCGGGGCAGAGTGATCTCCGTCAGGGCAAGCGCTTTCCATCGCTCCCCGGAGGTCCCGTGTCCGGCGTCGACCGACGCATCGTCATGAAGGGCGCCGCGGCCGGCGTCGTCTCCCGCGCTCGCGACGCCACCCCGTTCCACGGCTACCTCGTCGGCGGCCGGCGCGAGGAGACCCTCGCCGAGGCCGCCGACCACCCGGCCCTGGGGCCGCACACCGGCGCCGTGCCGACCGGCGCCCGCGTCCACGGGCTCGCCCGGAACCCCGCGTGCGGCCTCGGCCGGACCGTCCGCGGCCACCTCCGGTCCGCGTACACCGGCCACTGCCCCGGCGCCGGGACCCGCCGCGTTCCCGTGCCGCGACTCACCACTCCCACCCGCTGAAGGAGCCGACCGACATGACGACCACCCGCAGGGCGTTCGGAGCCCTGGCCGCCGGCGCCGCGCTGTCCGCCCTCGGCCCGGCGCCCGCCGCGAGCGCCGCGGGCGCCCGGCCCCGCCGTCGCCGCCTCATCGCCCACGACGACTTCCGCCACGGCCTGCGCCGGTGGGTGGCCGAACTGGAGGGCGGCGGGACGGTCACCGCCTCCCGCGGGACGCTGGAGGTCGACGTGCCCGCCGGGGCCACGATCTGGTTCGAGCGACCGCTCCAGGGGCCGTACGTCCTCGAGTACACCGCGACGCCCGTCGCCGCGGGCGGGGCCAACGACCGCGTCTCCGACCTCAACAACTTCTGGAACGCCGTCGACGTCCGCTCCCCGGAGGACCTCTTCGCCACCCCGCGCGGCGGAGCGCTCGCCGAGTACGACCACCTGAAGACGTACTACGTCGGCTACGGCGCCAACAGCAACACCACGACCAGGCTGCGCCGCTATGTCGGCGAGGCGGGTGTGCGTCCGCTGATCCTCGACCGCACCGAACCGCTGCTCGTCGCGAACGAGCCGAACCGTGTCCGTATCGTCTCCGACGGCCCGGTCGTCCGCTGGTGGAACAACGGCCGGCTCGTCTTCGACCACGTCGACCCCGAGCCGTACACGGGCGGGCACTTCGCCTTCCGCACCACGTGGAGCCATTTCCGCATCAACGACTTCCGGGTGTGGTCCCTTATTCCCTGATTGGCAAAGTCTTTAAGGGTGTCTTATCTCACCGCCCGTCAACCCTTTCCTACGATCGCGTAGGTCACATTCGAAGGTGAATGATGAACTGCTGTGGCAGACGATTCGAAGAGTGACAACAGATCAGTGATCGGGTCGTACGTGGCGGTGGGGGACAGCTTCACCGAAGGCGTCGGCGACCCCGGCCCCGACGGGGCGTTCGTCGGGTGGGCGGACCGGTTCGCGGTGCTTCTCGCGGACCGGCGGCCCGAGGGCGACTTCAACTACACCAACCTCGCGGTCCGCGGAAAGCTGCTCGACCAGATCATGGAGGACCAGCTTCCCAGGGCGGTCGAACTCGCCCCGGACCTCGTCTCCTTCTGTGCGGGCGGCAACGACATCCTCCGTCCCGGTACCGACCCGGACGAGGTCGCCGAGCGTTTCGAACGCGCGATCTCGGCCCTGACCGCCGCAGCCGGCACCGTCATGGTGACCACCGGCTTCGACACCCGAGGCGTCCCCGTGCTCAAGCATCTGCGCGGCAAGATCGCCACCTACAACGGGCACGTCCGCGCCGTGGCCGACCGCTACGGCTGCCCGGTCCTCGACCTGTGGTCCCTGAAGTCCGTCCAGGACCGCAGGGCCTGGGACGGCGACCGTCTCCACCTCTCCCCGGAGGGGCACACGCGCGTGGCGCTGCGCGCCGGCCAGGTGCTCGGCGTCGAGGTGCCGGCCGACCCGGAGCAGCCGTGGCCGCTGCTCCCGCCGCGCGGCACCCTGGACGTGCGGCGCGACGACGTCCACTGGGCCCGCGAGTACCTGGTGCCGTGGATCGGACGACGGCTGCGTGGGGAGTCCTCCGGCGACCACGTGATCGCCAAGGGCACGCTGTCGCCGGACGACATCAGGATGCGGATAGCGGCCGTCGCCTGAGCCGTTGTCCGCGCGGTGACGCGGCCGCCCGCCGCAGTGCGCACGGCCGGCCGCTCCACCAGTGAGGTGATCGCACGGGAGTGGTGCCCGGGCGGGGCCGGGCGCGGGTGCTGGGATGACCGCACCCGCACCCGGCCCCGCCCGGCACCGCCCACACCTCCAAGGACCGGTCCCGCATGCCCTTTTCCCGTACGCCCGTCGCCGCGGCCCTCGCCTCCCTGCTCGCCCTGGGGGTCCCCGCGCTCACCGCGCCCGCGGCGGCCGCGCTGCCCGCCCGCCCCGCCGCGACGGCCCGGCCGCTCGCTCCGGACAGCCCCGCCACCGTCACGGTGACCGGCGAGGGCAGCGCGAGCGCACCGCCCGACCTCGCGGTCGTCGGCGCGGGCGTCGAGGCCACCGCCATGACGTCGCAGTCCGCGCTGGACGCGCAGAACAAGGCGGCCGCCGCGCTGCTGGCGGCCGTCCGCGCCCAGGGCGTCGCCGACCGGGACATCCGCACGGAGCGCATCTCCCTCGACGCCGTCTACGACCACACCGGCGGCACCGCCCGCCTGGCGGGGTACCAGGCCGCGCAGTCCTTCTCCGTGAAGGTGCGGGAGGTGGCGAAGGTCGGCGCGGTCGTGCAGGCGGTCACCGACGCCGCGGGTGACGCCGGGCGGATCGGCTTCGTGGCCTTCGACGTCGCGGACCCCGCCCCGCTGCGGGCCGCCGCGCGCGAGGCCGCGCACGCCGACGCCCACGCCAAGGCCGAGCAGTACGCCATCCTCGGCGGCCGCCGCCTGGGCCGGCTCGTCTCGCTCAGTGAGGACGCGTCCAGCTCCCCGCGTCCCGTCCCGTCGGCCGCGGACACCCCCGGCGCCGGCCTCGGCGGGGTGCCCGTCGCGCCCGGCGAGATCCGCGCGACGGCGACGGTGACGGCGGTGTACGAGCTGGCGGACTGAGCCGACGGCCGGACCGGGTTGCGGGCCGGGCCGGATCCGGCGGGCCGGGCCGGCCCGGGACCGGCCCGCGGGCGCGGCGGGCGGTGTCGGTGAACGGACGCACGGCCGGCGCGCGGCCGGGGTCGCGGGGAGAGGCGGGTCTCAGCGGCCCCGGGTGGGCAACGTGCCGGGGTCCAGATCGAGTTCCCGGGCCAGTGCCTCGTCGACCCACTCCTGGGCGCGGGCCCGGGACACCGTGCCCGCGTAGGACGTCAGCTGGACGGCGAGTCCGTCGAGCAGGGCCGTCAGACGCAGGGCGGTGCCGGCCGGGTCCGGGCAGCGGAACTCGCCCGCGGCCACGCCCTCCGCGATCACCTCGGCGAGCGCCGCCTTCCACTCCCGGTCGAGATCCCGCGCGACCTCGCGCAGCGCGGGTTCGCGCAGCGACACCGCCCAGCCCTCGATCCACAGCCGCCAGCCCTTGGCCTGACCCGTGGGCGCGTACCAGCGCACCGCCGAGCGCAGCCGGCGCAGTGCCGTGGTCCGGCGGCCGACCAGCTTGCGCAGCCGAGCCAGATCGCCCTCGGCCGCGTAGGCGAACGCGTCGGCGACCAGCTTCTCCTTCGTCGAGAAGTGGTAGAGCACCAGGGCGTTGCTCACCCCGAGGGCCGCGGCCACGTCGGCGATCCTGACCGCCGCCACGCCCCGCGCCTCGATCTGCTCGATGGCCGCCCGCAGCAGCTCCTCGCGCCGCTCGGCCACGCTCAACCGGACCCTCACCACGCCGTCACCCTAATCCGTCGGTGCGCGCGACGCCGGACCGGTCCGTGACGGCGCGGGCTCACGGGCCGGGCCGGTACCGCCCGAAGCGCTCCGCGATCACCGGCAACCGCTGCTCGGCGATCGTGTGCGCGGCGGTCCGCGGGGTCGTGCCGTCCGCCTCGGCGCGGGCCAGCACCAGTTCCACCAGGGCGCGCATCGAGCGGCGCGTGTACGCGAAGGCCTCCGCCGGGTCCGCGCCGATGTCGCCGAACAGCGTCCACCACCACCAGGCGTTCGTCCCGGAGTTGACGACGACGTCCGGCAGCACGCTCACCCCGCGCGCGTGCAGCAGCCGCTCCGCCTCCGGCAGGACGGGCATGTTGGCGGCCTCGGCGATCCACCGGGCGCCGATCCGCTCCTGCTCCTCGACCCCGATGGCGTACGACACGGCGGCCGGCACCAGCACCTCCGCCTCCACCGACAGCCACGCGTCGCCCGGCAGTTCGCGGTCCCCGGGGCGCAGCACCGCACGGTCCACGGTGCCGTGGGCGTCCCGCGCGGCGAGCAGCGCCTCCACGTCGAGACCGGACGGGCAGGCGATGGTGCCCTTGACGTCGGCGACGGCCACCACCGTCAGCCCCGCACGCGTGAGGAAGCGCGCCGTGGCGCCGCCCATGGTGCCGAACCCCTGGAGGGCGGCCCGCGTCCCCGCGTACGCCGCTCCGGCCCGGTCCAGGGCGGTGAGCACGGACTCGGCGACCCCGCAGCCGCCGACCAGCTCGTCCAGGCCGATGCCGTCCACCTCGACGGCGAAGGCGTCGGCGAGCCGCCCGCGCGCGGCGCACTCGTCGTCCAGCAGCGGGTAGACCGCCTGCACGGACGACACCATCCCCGCCTCGGCGACCGCCCGGTCCACCAGGTCCTGGGTCAGCCCCAGGTCCTCGCCGGTGGTCCAGCAGCTCTCCACGTACGGCCGTACCGCCCGCAGGTAGCGCACCAGCAGTCCGTACGCCTCCGGGTCCCGGGGATCACAGTCGATGCCGCCCTTGGCGCCGCCCAGCGGGACGTAGCGGGCCTCGGGGTCGTAGTGCAGCGCCTCCTTCAGGCTCATGCCGCGCGCGAGCCCGGTCACCTCCTCCAGGGTGCAGCCCGCCCGCATGCGCAGCCCGCCGCTGCACACGCCCCGCACGAGCCGGTCGACGACCAGGTGGCCCTGGCGCCCGGTGACGTGATCGGTCCAGGTCAGCGACAGGAAGGGGGCGGTCATACGGACTCCTCGACCGGTGGACCCGGCGGACCCGGCGGGGCCTGATGCGGGCTGGTACTGAACAGTGGGTCAGTATCGGAAGAGCGCGGGCACCGTGTCAAAGCGGGCGCGCGGCCGGATGTGACCGGACCGGCCCCGGGCGTCGCCGGAGCGGGCGACCATAATGGAATGCCTCAGCGACTCCACCTGGAGGTACCGTGTCCGGTTTCCGTTCCCTGAGCTCCGGGCTCCGCGCTCTGCAGCCCGAGGCCTTCGGCGCGGATCCGAGCGGAGAGCGCCTCGCGCGCATCCGCAGATCGCCCCACTTCAAGGACGGGGTCTTCCAGAACCCCGGCGGCCCGGCGCGGACCCGTCCCTCAGGCTCCGCGCTCGACTTCGCCAAGGTCTTCTTCGACAAGGAACAGCGCCCGCGCCGTGCCCCCGCGGGCACCGTGCCGGTGCACCCCACCACCCTCGCCGACCTCGCCGCGCCGCCGGCCACGGGGCTGCGGCTGACCTGGATGGGTCACTCCAGCGTGCTCGCGGAGATCGACGGGCGGCGCGTCCTGTTCGACCCCGTCTGGGGCGAGCGCTGCTCCCCCTTCCCCTTCGCGGGGCCCAAGCGGCTGCACCCGGTCCCGCTGCCGCTGGCCGCACTCGGCCCGGTCGACGTCGTCGTGATCTCCCACGACCACTACGACCACCTGGACCTGCCCACGATCAAGGCCCTCGCGGACACGGACACCCTGTTCGCCGTGCCGCTCGGCGTCGGCGCCCACCTCGAGCACTGGGGTGTGTCCGCCGACCGGCTGCGCGAGCTGGACTGGCACGAGGCGACGAAGGTCGGCGGACTCACCCTGACCGCCACCCCGGCCCGGCACTTCTGCGGCCGCGGTCTGCGCAACACCCAGCACACCCTGTGGGCCTCCTGGGTGGTCGCGGGCGAGGAGCACCGGGTCTACCACAGCGGCGACACCGGGTACTTCGACGGCTTCAAGGACATCGGAGCCGATCACGGCCCGTTCGACGCGACCATGATCCAGATCGGCGCCTACTCGGACTTCTGGCCCGACATCCACATGACCCCCGAGGAGGGCATGCGCGCCCACCTGGACCTCCAGGGCGGTCCCGGCGGCGTGATGCTGCCGATCCACTGGGGCACGTTCAACCTCGCCACCCACGCGTGGACGGACCCGGGGGAGGGCACCCTGGCCGCCGCACGGGCCGTCGGGGCGCGGGCCGCCCTGCCCCGGCCCGGTGAGCCTTTCGAGCCCGCCGCCGAGACGGTCCCGGGCGAGCCCTGGTGGCGTCAGGCGGCACTCGCCCCGGCCGCCGGATGGCAGCCGCTGATCGCGACGGTAACGAAGGCCAAAGCCGATACTGAGAGTGACGAAAGCCGGGGTGTCGTCGAGGGCGGGGATACGCCGGAGGCGGTCCCGGCGGGCTGACAGGGACCGGAGATGTTCGACCGTGCGGGTCGGGGAGCGAGAAACTCCCCGGCCCGCACAGTCGTTTCCGGACCGCCTCTGAGCAGGTCTGATCGACTTCTTTCCGAGTTGCCGCCCGGAGGGTGTCGTCTTATCGGTCTGTCGTGCGAAGCCTCATACCAGAGCGGGACGCTCGCCGGGTGACTTTGTCAACTGCCCACCGCACCTGACGCGTTGCCGACTACTGTGAGTGGCCGTCGGGCGACACCTTGCCGAATTCTTCGGCTCTCCCGACCGACAGCCAGGCTCGACGGACCAGTACGAGGACACCGATGTCTCACCTCCGCGCACCCGCCGCACGCGCCGACCGCCGTGAGGGCGGACGGCACGGGCGGCCGGTCGTCCGCCCCGCACCGGCGTCGGCCGAGACACACATACGGCCCCAGTTGCTGCGGCTCGCCGTGCTCCCGCCGACCGCCGTCGCCCTCAGCGCCTGCGCGGTCGTCCTGTTCACCGTGCGCTCCACCGGCGTCCGGCCCGGCGCGACCCTGTGGGCCGTCCTCGCCGGCGCCGTCGCGGTGACCGGCGCCGGCATCGTGATCGCCGCCGTGGCCGCCGACCGCGCCGCCCGCTCGGTCAGCGACCGCGTCGCGGCCCTGCGCCGCGCCGGCGCCCGCGGCGAGGCCGACCTGCGGGCCGTCGTCGAGGCGCTGCGCCGCGGCGAGGTCCCGCCCCGGCGCACGTCGCGTCGCGGCCCGCCCGGCGACGCCGACGACTTCGAGCTGCTCGCCGCCGACCTGGCCCGCGCCCACGACGGGGCCGTCACCGCCGTCGTACAGGCCGCGCAGCTGTCCAGCCAGGCCGGCAGCGAACAGAAGCTGGAGGTCTTCGTCAACCTCGCGCGGCGCCTTCAGTCCCTGGTGCACCGCGAGATCTCGATCCTCGACGAGCTGGAGAACTCGATCGAGGACCCCGACCTCCTCAAGGGCCTCTTCCACGTCGACCACCTGGCCACCCGCATCCGCCGCCACGCCGAGAACCTCGCCGTCCTCGGCGGGGCCGTCTCCCGGCGCCAGTGGAGCAACCCGGTCTCCATGACCGAGGTGCTGCGCTCCGCCATCGCCGAGGTCGAGCAGTACGCGCGGGTCAAACTCGTCCCGCCCGTCGACGGCGAACTGCGCGGCCACGCCGTCGCCGACGTGATCCACCTGCTCGCCGAACTCGTCGAGAACGCCACCGTGTTCTCCGCCCCGCACACCCAGGTGCTGCTGCGCGCGAACCTCGTCACCTCGGGACTCGCCGTCGAGGTCGAGGACCGCGGACTCGGCATGCCCGTCGAGGAGCAGAGCAGGATGAACGCCCTGCTCGCCGACCCCGACCAGGTCAACGTCGGCCGGCTGCTCGCCGACGGCCGCATCGGCCTGTTCGTGGTGTCCCAGCTCGCCCGGCGGCACGGCATCCGGGTCCGGCTCCAGAACAACATCTACGGCGGCGTCCAGGCCGTCCTCGTCGTCCCGCAGGCGCTGCTGGGCTCCGCGCCGGGCATCGCCGGGGCGGCCCCGCACGGACCGGACACCGACGGCGCCGGTCTGCCGCTCGTCCCCGCCGCGTCTCCCGCCCCGGCCGAACCGGCACGCCCGCCCCTGCCACCCGCCCCGCGGTCCCGCCCCGCCCGGACACCCGACCCCGCGTCGTCGCCCGGCCCGCGGCACACCGCGGACGCGGGCCGGGCGACCACGGGCCTCGCGCACCCGCAGGACACGCCGGGCACCCGCGGGTCCTCGGCGCCGCCCCCGGGACGCGACACCGACGGCGCCGGGCGGTCGTTCGGCCCGGCGCGGGCCCGGGAGCGGGGCGGCGCCACGCCAGCCGGCCCGCCGGAGCCGTGGGACGTCACGGGCGCGGGCCCGACCCCGGCGCGGGACACGCCCGGGTCCGGGGCGCCCCTCGTCGCCGCGCCCGGGCAGGGCCGTCCCAGCGGCTCAGAACCGGCCCGGGTCGCCGCGCCGGACGGGCCCGGCCTCGGCGCCGCCCCCGCCGCACCGATCCCGCAGCCGGGCGCACCCGCGCCCCTGCCCGTCCGGGGCGCCCGCGCGGAGCGGCCCAACCCGGCCGAGGCCGTGCCCGGCATCCGGCGCGGCGACCGGCCCGTCGTCGAGGAGCACGCGGGCATCGCGCCCACCCCGCGCGTCGGCACGGTGCGCGGGACCATGGGCAAGCCCCAGCTGCCCCGCCGCCGCGCCCAGGAGCACATCGTGCCCCAGCTGCGCGGCGGCCCGGCCCCGCGCCAGGACTCCGAGCAGCCCGCCGGGCACGATCCCAACCTGATGGCGGCCTTCCAGCGGGGCATCGGCTTGGCCGAGGCCCAGCAGAGCCTGGAGGCGGACGTCCTGGACCCGGCGCCGTCGCGCCCGCCGGCCCCCCTCGACGTGCTGCTCGACCCGGCGGCCCACCCGGCGTCGGGGCACGACCGCAGGCCCGGAGAGCACCGCGCCGTGGGCGGCGAGGCCTCGGGCCACGGCGCGGACCAGGGCCGGCTCGTGCCGCTCCCGGTCCGCGCCGACGCACGGCCTCCGCAGCCGTCCCGCATACCGCAGGCGCACCCCGCGCCCGCCGCCGCGCCGTCCGAGGCGTACGGCGCGGGCGACGGGTCCAACCTGCCCGGTCCCGACCGATCCACCGCCCGGCACGACGGGAGCGCACCAGCCGGATGAGCGCGGTCACCCCCACCCCCACCGCTCCCGCAGACCTTCGTACCCCAAGGAGTCGATCCACCATGGCGAGCGATGCGCCGACCGGCCAGGTATCCGATCTCGACTGGCTGATGAGCGGCCTCGTGCAGCGCGTGCCGCACACCACGAGCGCGGTGCTGCTCTCCTGCGACGGACTGGTGAAGTCGGTCCACGGCCTCGACCCGGACAGCGCCGACCACATGGCCGCCCTGGCCTCCGGCCTGTACTCGCTCGGCCGCAGCGCCGGCGTCCGGTTCGGCGACGGCGGGGACGTCCGGCAGGTCGTCGTCGAACTCGACTCGACGCTGCTGTTCGTCACCACCGCGGGCTCCGGCGCGTGCCTCGCGGTGCTGGCCGGCCGGGAGGCCGACGCGGCCGTGCTCGGCTACGAGATGTCGATGCTCGTCAAGAGCGTCCGGCCGTATCTCATGACCGCGCCCCGGCAGCACGCCGTCGAACCGTCGGTGATGGGGCCTTGAGCGTGGCGGCGACCGGCGACGGGCCCTGGCTCGACGACGCGGCCGGGCGGCTGGTGCGCCCGTTCACGGTCAGCGGCGGCCGGACCAAGCCGAGCGTCGCCCTCGATCTCATGTCGCAGGTGATGGCCACCGGGGCGACGCCCCTCGGCTACCTCGGTCCCGAACACGCGACCGCGCTCCACCTGACCCGCGCACCCGTGTCGGTGGCCGAGATCGCGGCCCATCTCAAGCTGCCGGCCGCGGTCACCAAGGTGCTGCTCTCCGACCTCCTCGACTGCGGGGCGCTGACCACCAAGCCCCCCGAGTTCCACCACAACCCCACCGACCGGGCCCTACTGGAGGCAGTGCTCGATGGACTACGACGACAGCTCTGAGTACAACGAGCACCGCGCGTACGGCGCCCCCGCGGGCGGCGTTTCCGACCCCTTTCCCACCGCGCTGAAGATCCTGGTCGCGGGCGGCTTCGGGGTCGGCAAGACGACCTTCGTCGGTGCCGTCAGCGAGATCGCGCCGCTCAGCACCGAGGAACTGCTCACCACGGTCAGCGCCGCGACCGACAACCTCGACGGCATCGAGAACAAGGTCGAGACGACCGTCGCCATGGACTTCGGCCGGATCACCCTCGACCCGAGCCACGTCCTCTACCTGTTCGGCACGCCCGGCCAGGAACGGTTCTGGTTCATGTGGGACGAACTGTCCGAGGGCGCCCTCGGCGCGGTCATCCTCGCCGACACCCGCCGCCTGGAGGAGTGCTTCGCGGCCGTCGACTTCTTCGAGGAACGCGGACTCGCCTTCATCATCGCCATCAACGAGTTCGACGGCTCCCACCGCTACAACCCCGAGGAGGTGCGCGCCGCCATCGACCTCGCCCCGGACGTCCCCGTCGTGCGCTGCGACGCCCGCATCTCCGCGTCCGGTGTCCAGACCCTGCTCACCCTCGTCAAACACCTCATCGCCCACGCACCGGCCGCACCCCAGCCGAGCCGCGGCGCCCACATGTGATCCCCGCCCCCAACGCCCCGGAGCCGTATATGACCTACGTCCACAGCGACGGAACCCGGCCATGAGCTACGACCCGCCGCGCCCGGCCGGTCGTCTGCTGCTCACCCCGGAGGACAAGGAGGCTCCCG
The DNA here is from genome assembly GCF_031456635.1 of Streptomyces sp. 3330. Taxonomy (NCBI): domain Bacteria; kingdom Bacillati; phylum Actinomycetota; class Actinomycetes; order Kitasatosporales; family Streptomycetaceae; genus Streptomyces; species Streptomyces sp. 3330. The sequence goes on along the minus strand of NZ_JAVDVA010000031.1, from coordinate 57,964 downwards.
CCCGTGCCCGCCGGCTGCGCCGGCTCGGTCTCGGGGCGCAGCCGGAGCCCGCCCTGGACGCCTTCGCGGACCGCCTGGCCCAGGTGGCCGGAGCGCCGTACGCCATGGTCAACTTCCTCGACGAGGAACGGCAGTTCTTCGCCGGGCTGCACACCCCGCGGGGCGGCCGGGCCGCACGCGGCGGCAAGCCCGAGGTGGGCCGCAGACTGCCCCGCGACTACGGCTACTGCCCGCATGTCGTCGCGCGGCGCAAGGCGCTGGTGCTGGAGGACGTGGGCGACTACCCGCGCTTCGCGGGCAACCCGGTCGTCGACGAGTACGGCATCCGCTCCTATCTGGGCGCCCCGCTCATCGACACGAGCGGCATGGTGCTGGGCACGGTGTGCGTCGCCGACCTCACGCCCAGGCCCTGGGGGAAGGCCGGTCTGGAGACCATCAAGTCGACGGCCGCCGAGCTGGCCGGACACCTTCAGCGGCGCGGGAGCGACGGGTTCCCGGAGCCCTGAGGCACGCGGGTCAGGGGGCCCGCCAGATGTTGTCGAAGGCCGCGTCCTCGACGGACCGCCGCCGGCGTACGGCCTCCAGCTCCGTCACCGCGTCGCCGACCGACGCCAGGACCGTCACGACCGGTTCGCCCGGGAGGTCCTGGAAGCCGTCGGCGGGCTCCTCGCGCAGACCTGCGGCGGCGCCCAGCGCGGCGAGGACCGGCTCGTCCGCCGCCCAGCGTCCGGTGGCCTCGCGCCGGGCGGGCGAGTCGAGCGGCTCCGTCGCGGCGGACCGGAACGGCAGCCGGCCGTGGCGCGTCCGGCCGACCAGCCCGTCCGCCTCGAACCGGGCGGAGTAGGCGGCGGCCAGGCCGCTGCCGCGGCGCCACAGCCAGTCCTCGACCGACTCGTACGGCGTCGTCCGTACGAGTGACGCCGCGGCCTCGGCCAGGAGACGGTCGTCCGGTGCGGGCGCCGGGCCGGGCACGAGAAGGCCGCCGTCCACGGCGACCGCTCCGGACCCGACGAGGTCGATCACCTCGGCGCCCGCGAGGGCGAGCGACAGTTCGCCCTGCCCGACAGGGCGCACGGGCGCCACGTCCATCGCGACGAACATCAGGTCGCGTGCTGTGGTCATCGAAGCCTCCACGTCGGTCGGCCGGCCTTGTGACGGTTGCGGTCCAGGGTGGCACGCCCCACCGTGGTGTGCGGGAAGCCGGTCCGGACGAGCGGAGCCGCCCGTGTGAAGCGGAGCTGTGGCGGTGCTTAAGAAAAGCTCGATGGACCGGGCCGGGTGAAGTACGGCAGATTGCTGGGCGAATCCACATGTCGTCCCGGACGCGGGGCCCCTCGGGCTGCCCGCGACCGGGCCCTCACCACAGGAGCCGTAGCGTGAAGGCGCTGGTCAAGGAGCAGGCGGAGCCCGGACTGTGGCTCGCGGACGTCCCCGAGCCGGCCGTCGGGCCCGGCGATGTGCTGATCAGGGTGCTGCGCACCGGTATCTGCGGGACGGATCTGCACATCCGGTCCTGGGACGGCTGGGCGCAGCAGACGATCCGTACCCCGCTCGTGCTCGGGCACGAGTTCGTGGGCGAGGTCGTCGGCACCGGCCGCGACGTCGCCGACATCACGGTGGGGGACCGGGTCAGCGGTGAGGGGCACCTGGTCTGCGGCAAGTGCCGCAACTGTCTCGCCGGGCGCCGCCATCTGTGCCGGGCCACCGTCGGTCTCGGCGTCGGCCGGGACGGCGCCTTCGCGGAGTACGTCGCCCTGCCCGCGTCCAACGTGTGGGTGCACCGGGTGCCGGTGGACCTCGACGTGGCGGCGATCTTCGACCCGTTCGGCAACGCCGTGCACACCGCGCTTTCCTTCCCGCTCGTCGGCGAGGACGTCCTGATCACCGGCGCAGGACCGATCGGTCTGATGGCCGCCGCGGTCGCCCGGCACGCCGGCGCCCGCAACGTCGTCGTCACCGACGTCAGCGAGGAGCGGCTGGAGCTGGCCCGCAAGATCGGCGCGAGCCTCGCGCTGAACGTCTCGCAGGCGGCCATCGCCGACGGCCAGCGTGAGCTGGGGCTGCGCGAGGGCTTCGACATCGGCCTGGAGATGTCCGGCCGGCCCGAGGCGCTGCGCGACATGATCGCCAACATGACGCACGGCGGCCGGATCGCGATGCTGGGGCTGCCCGCCGAGGAGTTCCCCGTCGACTGGGCCCGGATCGTCACCTCGATGATCACGATCAAGGGCATCTACGGCCGCGAGATGTTCGAGACCTGGTACGCGATGTCCGTGCTGCTGGAGGGCGGCCTCGACCTCGCCCCCGTGATCACCGGCCGGTACGGGTACCGCGACTTCGAGGCGGCCTTCGCCGACGCGGCGAGCGGCCGCGGCGGCAAGGTCATCCTCGACTGGACCGCGTGAGCCGTCCGCATCCCTCCGTTTCCCTGAGGAGCTTTTCCATGTTCGACTCCGTGCGCGACGACCTGCGCGCCACCCTCGACGAGATCCGCGCCGCCGGTCTGCACAAGCCCGAGCGGGTCATCGGCAGCCCGCAGTCGGCGACGGTCGCCGTCACCGCGGGCGGCCGGCCGGGCGAGGTCCTCAACTTCTGCGCCAACAACTACCTCGGTCTCGCCGACCACCCCGAGGTCGTCGCCGCCGCCCACGAGGCCCTCGACCGCTGGGGCTACGGCATGGCGTCGGTGCGCTTCATCTGCGGTACGCAGGAGGTGCACAAGGAGCTGGAGGCGCGGCTGTCGGCCTTCCTCGGCCAGGAGGACACGATCCTGTACTCCTCCTGCTTCGACGCCAACGGCGGGGTCTTCGAGACGCTCCTCGGTCCCGAGGACGCGGTGATCTCCGACGCCCTCAACCATGCCTCGATCATCGACGGCATCCGGCTGTCCAAGGCCCGCAGGTTCCGCTACGCCAACCGTGATATGGCGGACCTGGAGCGGCAGTTGAAGGACGCCTCCGACGCGCGGCGCCGGCTGGTCGTCACCGACGGCGTCTTCTCCATGGACGGCTACGTGGCGCCCCTCGCCGAGATCTGCGACCTCGCCGAGCGCTACGACGCCATGGTCATGGTCGACGACTCGCACGCGGTCGGCTTCGTCGGCCCCGGCGGCCGCGGCACGCCCGAGCTGCACGGGGTGATGGACCGCGTCGACATCATCACCGGCACCCTGGGCAAGGCGCTGGGCGGCGCGTCCGGCGGCTATGTGGCCGCCCGGGCGGAGATCGTCGCCCTGCTCCGCCAGCGCTCCCGCCCGTACCTGTTCTCCAACACCCTCGCCCCGGTCATCGCCGCCGCCTCGCTGAAGGTCCTCGACCTGCTGGAGTCGGCCGACGACCTGCGGGTGCGGCTCGCCGAGAACACCGCCCTGTTCCGCCGCCGGATGACCGACGAGGGCTTCGACATCCTGCCCGGCGACCACGCCATCGCGCCCGTGATGATCGGCGACGCGGCGAAGGCGGGCCGGATGGCCGAACTGCTGCTGGAGCGCGGGGTGTACGTGATCGGCTTCTCCTACCCGGTGGTCCCGCAGGACCGGGCCCGCATCCGGGTCCAGCTGTCCGCCGCGCACTCGACGCGGGACGTCGACCGCGCCGTCGACGCCTTCGTCGCGGCGCGTGCCGAGCTGGAAGCCGCCTGAGCGAGAGCGCTCCGGGCCGGGCGGGAGCCCGGCCCGCCGGCGGGCCGGGCCGTGGGCGGTCCGAGCGGCCCGGACATATTGCGATAATCGATCCATGATCGAAGCGCGGCGGCTCCACATCCTTCGTGCGGTGGCCGACCACCGCACGGTGACCGCGGCTGCCGCCGCGCTGTACCTCACCCCCTCCGCCGTCTCCCAGCAGCTGACGGCGCTGGAGCAGGAGACCGGCCACCGGCTGGTCGAGCGGAGCGCCAAGGGCGTGCGGCTGACCCCGGCCGGGGAGATCCTGCTGACCCACACCCACGCGGTCCTGGCCCAGCTGGAGCGGGCCGAGGCGGAACTGGCCGCGTACAGCTCCGGAGCGGCCGGCACGGTCACGGTCGCCGCCTTCGCGACGGGGATCGCCCTGGTCGTGGCGCCCGCGGTGGCCCGGCTGGCCGGTACCGCCCCGGGGATCCGGATCCGCGTCCAGGACGCCGAGGGGGACGCCAGCCTGCCGATGGTCCTCGACCGGCTGGTGGATGTCGCCGTGGCCGTCGAGTACCGCGGGGCCCCGGCCGCCGACGATCCGCGGCTCGCGCACGTCCCGCTCTACGCCGAGCCCTTCGACGCGGTCGTCCCGGTCAGCCACCGTCTCGCCGACGCCCCCGAGGTCCCGCTCGCCGAACTGGCCAAGGATCCGTGGATCGGCCCCTACCCGGGCAACCCCTGCCATGACGTGGTCGTCCTGGCCTGCGAGAGCGCCGGCTTCGAGCCTCGTCTGGAGCACTCCTCGGACGACTTCCGCGCGGTGGTCGCGCTGGCCTCGGCCGACGCGGGCGTGGCGCTCGTCCCGCGGTCGGCGCTGCGCGGCATGGACCTCACGGGGGTGGTCGTACGGCCGGTCGACGGGGTGGCGCCGACCCGGAGGGTCTTCGCGGCCGTCCGCCGGGGAGCGGAGGGGCATCCGCTGATCCGCCCGGTGCTGGAGGCGCTGGAAGAGGCCGCACGGGTGTGAGCCCTGTGAGCGTTCTTTAACAGCGCCGTCTCATACCAGGGATAGCGTCCCGGATATGAGAATCGAGGCAGGAGCGGAGACGGCCGGGGCGCCGGACCCCGTCGACGTGCGGATCGCCGGGCGGCTGGCCGAGTTGCGGGCCGAACGCGGCTGGTCGCTGGGGGAGTTGGCGCAGCGCAGCGGGGTGAGCCGGTCGACCCTGTCGCGGGCCGAGCGGGCCGAGACCAGTCCGACCGCCGCGCTGCTCAACCGCCTCTGTCATGTCTACGGGCGGACCATGTCCCGGCTGCTCAGCGAGGTGGAGGCGGAGCCCGCGGCCCTGGTGCGCGCCGGTGAGCAGTCCGTCTGGGAGGACCGTGCCTCGGGGTTCGTACGGCGCTCCGTGTCGCCGCCGCACCCCGCGCTGCGCGGCGAGCTGGTCGAGGGCAGGCTCGCCGTGGGCGCGGACATCGCCTACGACCGGCCGCCCGTGGCGGGCCTCGAACAGCACGTCTGGGTGCTCGAGGGCGCCCTGGAGGTGACCGCCGGGGACACCGGGCACCACCTTGGCGCGGGGGACTGTCTGCGCCTGCGGGTGTGGGGCCCGACGCGCTTCCGGTGCACGGGCGACGCGGACGTGCGGTACGTGCTCGCGGTGGTGCTGCCATGACCGTGACCCGGCTCGACGCCCCCCGGCTGCGCGCCCGCGTGGCGGAGCTGGCCGACCTGCTGATCGACGCGGTCGACGACGGAGCCTCGCTCGGCTTCCTGGCCCCGCTGGAGCGCGCGTCCGCCGAACACTGGTGGCGCGAACGCGCGGCGGGCGTGACCGCCGGGCATCTCGCGGTCTGGGTGGCCGAGGACGGGGGCCGTGTCGTCGGCACCGTCGGCCTGGCCTTCCCCGACAAGCCCAACAGCCGCCACCGCGCCGAACTCGTCAAGCTGATGGTCCACCGGGACGCCCGCGGCAAGGGCCTCGGCCGCACCCTGCTGACCGCCGCCGAGGAGAGCGCCGTCGCGGCCGGCGTCACCCTGCTGCACCTGGACACCGAGACCGACAGCCCCGCCGAGCACCTGTACCGCACCGCCGGGTGGACCAGGGCCGGGGTGATCCCGGACTACGCGGCGAGCCCGGCCGGGGTCCTGCGGCCGACCACCCTGTACTACAAGCAGGTCGCCGTCGGGTGACTGTCAGTGGCAGCGGCTACGGTTCCCTGCATGCCGGACGCAGAAGACGTACGCCGTATCGCCCTGTCCCTGCCGGACACCACGGAGAAGATCTCCTGGAGCATGCCCACCTTCCGGGTCGCGGGGAAGATGTTCGCCACGCTGCCCGAGGAGGAGACCTCCCTCGCCGTGCGGTGCCCCAAGGAGGAGCGCGACGAACTGGTGCTCGCCGAGCCCGGGAAGTTCTGGATCGCCGACCACGAGGCCCAGTTCGCCTGGGTGCGGGCCCGTCTCGCCGCCCTGGAGGACGAGGACGAGCTGCGGGACATCCTCGCCGACTCCTGGCGCCAGGCGGCCCCGACGCGACTGCTGGAGGCGTACCCGGAACTGGGGGCGCCCCCGCGGGACTGACGGCGCCCGGCGGCCGGGGCGCGGGAAACGGGTGCGCGACCATCGACCCGAGTGCGGTATGGTTTCCATGCGTGTTCGGCCAGGGGAAACCCCAGGTCAGATGGGCAACGGGACGTGGCGCAGCTTGGTAGCGCACTTGACTGGGGGTCAAGGGGTCGCAGGTTCAAATCCTGTCGTCCCGACCAGCTTCATCGCAGGTCGGAAGGTCGTTTCCACGAGAGTGGAAGCGGCCTTCGTCGTTTTCCCCGGTGGGGCGCGGCGGGACGCGTGACGTGTCCGCGCCGTCCCGGGCGGCGAGCCGGCCGGGACGCTCACCGCGAGGGGCGAGCCCACGGGCGCCGCAGCCCGCGCAGCTCGTCGACCTTCGTCAGCCGGGCCAGAGCGAATACACCAGGACGAGGGTGAGGGAGCCGGCCGCCAGGGCGGTCGCGGTCGGCAGGGTGCCGCCGCCCAGCGCGGCCGCGCACGCGGCGTCCGCCGCCCGGCCCGCGACGGCGGCGAGGCCCGCCGCCAGCAGCTTGGTGTACGTGCGGCGCAGCGCGCCGTCGTCCAGGCGGCCGCCGGTCCGGCCGCGCAGCCGGCGCGCGGTGAGTGCCGGCCCCGCCGGGTAGGGCAGGGCGTAGGCCCCGGCCATGCCGGTCACCGCCCAGCGGTCCGGCAGCAGCGGCCGGCAGGCGGTGGCGAGGGCGATGTTCACCGCCGCGATCCACAGCGCCATGAAGAACGGCGTGCGGGTGTCCTCGAAGGCGTAGAAGCCGCGCGGGAGGAGGTACTGCGCGGAGAACGGGATCAGGCCGAGACCGAACGCCTGGAGCATGTGCCCGAGCGGCTGGGCGGAGGCCGCGTCGGCCGCGCCGTGCGCGAACAGCAGGGTGGCGATCCGCGGACCGAGGGCCAGGAACAGGAACGCGGCCGGGACGATCACGGCCCCGCTCACCCGCAGCCCGCGCGACAGGTCCGCGCGGTCAGGGGTGTCCGGCAGCCCCAACCACTTTGTAGATCAGAGCGGTTGGCGCGCACGAGGGTCATCTCCGGCTGCGTACCCGCTCGGCACGCGGCGGGCTGATGAACTGGAGCTCCAGCGTGACCGGCGGCGCCGCGATCCCCGGGCCGCCGGCCGCCGCCCAGGCCAGGATCTCGTCCGTGCAGTCGTCGTCCATGGCGAAGCCGACCCAGGTGGCGCGGCCGCCGGCCCGGCGTCCGTCCGCCGAGGGCTGGACGACGATCACGTTGGCCTGGTCGCAGGGGCCCAGGCAGTCCGTCGTACGGACCTCGAAGGCGCCGCCGGAGTTCGCGGCGGCCGCCCGCAGCAGCTCCAGCTGCCAGTCGTGGTCGTAGCCGGGGTGTTTGCCGGCGTCGCCGCAGCAGCAGCCCCTGCAGACCACGAGGGTGCAGGGACGGCTGCGGGCGGCGCCCACCAGGGCGCGACGGCCGGACGGCGCGGGTATCACGCTCAGGAGGCCGAGAGACCGACGTGGGCGAGGGCCTGCCGCAGCAGGAACCCGTGCCCGCCCGGCATCTCGCTCTGCACCGCGAGCGAGGCGGCCTCCTGCGGGCTGAACCACACCAGGTCCAGCGCGTCCTGGCGGGGACGGCAGTCGCCGGTCACCGGCACGATGTAGGCCAGCGACACCGCGTGCTGACGGGGGTCGTGGTACGGCGTGACGCCCTGCGTGGGGAAGTACTCGGCCACCGTGAACGGCTGGAGCGAGGTCGGCACCCGGGGCAGCGCCACCGGACCGAGGTCCTTCTCCAGGTGGCGCAACAGGGCGTCGCGGACGCGCTCGTGGTGCAGGACCCGGCCGGAGACCAGGGTGCGGCTGACCGTGCCTTCCGGTCCCATCCTCAGCAGCAGGCCGACGCTGGTGACTTCGCCGCTGTCGTCGACGCGCACGGGCACGGCCTCGACATACAGGATCGGCATACGGGCGCGTGCCATCTCGAGCTCGTCGGAGCTCAGCCAACCCGGCGTGGTTTCGGTCAAGTCAGACATTGCTTGATCATACTTTCAGTGTCCGTCGGGAAGCCGGTAGACCCGGCGGGCGTTGTCGGCTCCGGCCCAGCGCGCCAGGCGCAGCGCGTCGGGCAGGCTCAGTTCGTCGGCGTCCACCCGGTCCTGGAGCAGATCCCCCAGTCCCCTGCGGAACGCCAGCGCGCCGAGCCCGTAGAACTCCGCCACACCATAGGCGTCCGAGCTGTAGAGCAGTTTGCGGAACGGTGTGATCTCCAGCGCCTCCTCCAGGACCGCCCGCGCTCGTGGGGGACCCACATGATGCAGGGTGAGCCCCACATCCAGGTAGACCTGCTCGAACACCGCGGCCAGATAGGCGGCCTGCCGCTGGTAGGGCCAGCAGTGCAGCAGCATGACCGGGACGGCGCCCGCCGTCAGGTGCAGCCAGTCCGTGAGACGGCTGGGGTCCACCCGGTGCAGCCGGATGTCGTTGTCGCCGAAGCCGGTGTGCAGTTGCAGCGGGAGCCCCAGGTCGACGGCCGTCCACAGCAGATGCCGGACCAGCACCGGGTCCGTCAGCCGTCCGCCGCCCGCCGTCCAGCGCCGGGCGGCGCGGGTGACCTCGGCGTCCGTGGGCCGGGCCGGGTCGAGGTCGAAGCCGGTCCGGTAGGCGGCCACCGACTTGACCGCCACCACGCCCGGCCGCCGTACCGCGTCCAGGGCGGCCGCCCGGAACGCGTCGGCGTACCCGTCGGCCTCGACACCCCGCGTGACCACGGCCTCCGCGACGGACTCCAGCCGGACGACCTCGTGGGCGACGGCCGGCCGGCCGTCGCCGGCCGCCGCGGCGAGCTCGGCGGGCGTGGTGACGCGGTGCGGGGCGAAGCCGGTGTCGACGCAGAACACGCCGGTCCGGGCGGCGGCGAGGAAGCGCCGGTTCACCTCCCGCGGGCCCAGCTCGGCGCGCCGGGCCAGGTAGACGTCGGCCGGGGCGTGCCGCTCCAGGTCGAGCAGCGGCGCGCAGTGGCGGCGCACGGCCACCCCGGCGGGCGTGTCGAAGGCCGAGACGCCCGGCCACCGGTCGCCCTCGGTGAGCAGCGCCTCGAAGCCCGGCCCGTCCAGGGGGTCGAGGGTGACGCCGTGGCAGTGGTGGTCCACCAGCTCCAGCTCGGCCAGGGCCTCGTGGACCGGTCCGCCGGTCATGTCAGTACTTCCAGCGGTAGGCCGCGGCCACCCGCTCGTCGTCGAATCCGGCGACGGCGTCGATCTCGCCCTGCCGCACGGCGCTCACGGCGTCGGCGAGGACCGGGCCGAGCGCGGAGCGCAGCACCTCGTCCCCGCGGAACGCGGCGAGGGACTCGGCGAGCGAGGCCGGCAGCCGGCGCACGCCGCGGGCGGCGGCCTCCGCGGCGCCGAGCCGGGCCGGGTCCCCGGTGGTCTCCTCGGGCAGGACGGCGCCGGTCGCGAGCCCGGCCAGCCCGGCGGCGATCAGAGCGCCGAGGGCGAGGTACGGGTTGGCGGCCAGGTCGACCGGCTTGACCTCCAGGTTCGCCTGCTGCGCGCGACGGCCCGCCGTGCCGCGCACCAGACGCAGCGCGCACTCGCGGGTCTCCAGGCCCCAGGCGGTGAACACCCCGGCCCACTGGGACGGTTTGAGGCGCAGATGGCTCGCCGGGCTCGGCGCGGTCACCGCCGTGAGGGCCGGGAGCCGGGCCAGCACCCCGGCCGCGAACGCCTCCGCGTCGGCCGTCATGCCGTGCCGCCGCGCTCCGCCCGCGTGCAGGTTCGCGCCGTCCCGCCAGGCGGAGAGATGGACGTGCCCGCCGTTGCCGACGCCCTCCGCCACCGGGGCGGGGGAGAAGGACACCCGCAGGCCGTGACGCCGGGCCAGCGCGTGGATCGTCTGGCGGACGAGGACGCTGCGGTCGGCCGCCGCCACCGGGTCCAGCGCGCCCACGGAGATCTCGAACTGGCCGGGCGCGTACTCCGGATGGATCTGGTCGACGTCCACGCCCTGGGCCGCGCAGGCGGCCAGCAGTTCGGCGGTGTACTCGCTCAGCTCGATCTGCCGGGTCGCGCCGTACGCCGGTCCCGTGGCCGCCGGGACGAACTCGCCCGCGGGCGCCGAGTCCAGGCCGACCGCCCACTCGATCTCGATGGCCGCTTTGAAGGCCAGACCGTGCGCGCGGGCCGCGTCCGCGACGACGCGGCGCAGAAAGGTGCGGGAGCAGCCGGGGTGCCGTTCGCCGTCCTGGGTGACGCGGTCGACCGGCGCCCAGGCCCAGCCGGGCTGCCCGGCCAGGGCCACGAGCCGGTCGAGGTCCGGGTACAGCCGCAGATCGCCGTCCGGGGAGCCCAGCACGTCGGTCGCGACGATGTGGTCGTCGGCCAGGAACGTGTCGAAGACCGGCGACATCCCGACGCCCCAGGCCGCCGCCGACGCGAGCCCGGCCGCGGGGATCGTCTTCACCCGGCCGATCCCGGCGGTGTCGACGTAGGCCAGGACGATCCCGTGCACGCCTCTCGCGGACAGCTCGCCGGCGAGCGCCCCGGCCCGCTCGACCTCTCCGGGACGCCCGCCGGGGACGGGATCGGCAAGGGGGATGGTCATACGTCCTCCACGGTCGGTACGTCCGGTGCGCGCCGTACGTCCGTCAGGGTTTCACGGCCACCGCGCCGTACTGCGGCACCACCGCGAGGGATTCGGCCTCGCCGCGCCAGCGCGAGCAGGACACCAGGCCCGGCTCCAGCAGCTCCAGGCCCTCGAAGAACGCGGCGATCTCCTTGCCGCCGCGCGCGGTGATCGGCGGGGTGGCGTTCTCGTTCCAGAACTTCATCGCCGGGATCTGGCCCTCGCCGCCCACCTCGCTGTCGTGGGTGGGGTGCGTCAGGACGAGGAAGCTGCCGGAGGGGACGTCCGCCATGACCTTGCGGACGATGTCCCGGGCCGCGTCGAAGTCCAGGACGAAGTTCAGGATGCCCAGCATCATCACCGCGACCGGGCGGGTGAAGTCCAGGGTGCCCGCCGCCCGTTCGAGGATCCCGGCCGGGTCGTGCACATCGGCGTCGATGTAGTCGGTGACGCCCTCGGCGGTGCCGGTCAGCAGCGTGCGGGCGTGCGCCAGCACGATGGGGTCGTTGTCGACGTACACGATCCGCGACTCGGGCGCGACGCGCTGTGCGATCTCGTGGGTGTTGTCGGCCGTGGGCAGTCCGGTGCCGATGTCGAGGAACTGCCGCACCCCGCGCTCCTGCGCGAGGAACCGCACGGCCTGCCCCAGGAACCAGCGGTCCGCGCGCGCGATCTCCCGGATGAGCGGGAACATCCCGGCGACGTGCTCACCGACCCGCTGGTCGACCTCGTAGTTGTCCTTGCCGCCGATCCAGTAGTTCCACACCCGCGCGTTGTGCGCGACGCTGGTGTCCAGCCGTGCCGACCCGCTCACCCGACAGCCCCTTCTCACGTCCTGCCCGTGTCCCGGGCCTCCGTCCGCCATTGTGCCGCCGGATGATCACCGTTGTCCCCGGTAGGGTGAAAATCCGGTGATCCCGTACAGGAAGCAGGCCATGCCCTACTCGCACGCCCCCCGCCCGACCGCGACCGCGTCCCCGGCGGGTCCCGTCGACATCCGGCTGGTCGTCACCGACATGGACGGCACGCTGCTCGACGACGACAAGAAGATCCCCGAGGGACTGTGGGAGACGCTGGCGCGGCTGCGGGAGCGCGGGGTGCTGTTCAGCCCGGCGAGCGGGCGCCAGTACGCCACCCTGGCCGCCGAGTTCGCCGGGGTCGCCGACGGCATGGTGTTCATAGCGGAGAACGGCACCTACGTGGTCCGTGACGGGGAGGAGCTGAGCTCCGATCCGCTGGCGCCGGGCGTGGTCGCGCGGGTGAGGGAGGCCGTGCGCGGGCTCACCGCCGACGGCGTCGACGTGGGCGCCGTCGTCTGCGGGAAGCGGTCCGCCTACGTGGAGCGGGCCGACGAGGCGTTCCTGGCCGAGGTGGGCCGCTACTACGTGCGGCACCGGGTGGTCGAGGACGTCACCGCCGTCGACGACGACATCATCAAGATCGCCCTCTTCGACTTCGGGTCCGCCGAGAGGACCACGGCGCCGGCTCTCGCGCCCTTCGCGCGGACCCATCAGGTCGTCGTCTCCGGGGAGCACTGGGTCGACGTGATGAACCGCACCGCCAACAAGGGCGCCGCGCTGCGCGCGCTCCAGCGCGAGCTGGGCATCACCCCCGCGCAGACCATGGTCTTCGGCGACTATCTCAACGACCTGGAGATGCTGGACGCCGCCGACTGGTCGTTCGCCATGGCCAACGCGCATCCGGAGGTCGTCCGCCGGGCCCGCCACCTCGCGCCCTCCAACAACGACAACGGAGTGCTGCGCACCGTCACGCGCCTGCTGGACCTCTGACGCCGGCAAACGCCCCCGGCGCTCCTTCCCGGCCCACGGCGGCGGGCGGCGCCCGCCGGCACGGCCGGTCGCGCCCAGCGGCTGCGCCCGGCGGGTCCGCCCTCCTAGGCTGCCCCGTATGACCGAACCGGCCGTCGTCGCCCGCCTGACCCGCGAGATCACCTCGGGAATCGAACCCGGCGGACTGGCCGGGTTCTACCAGGACCTGCACCGCCATCCGGAGCTGTCGTTCCAGGAGCACCGCACCGCCGCGAAGCTGGCCCTGCGGTTGCGCGAGGCCGGGTACCGGGTGACGGAGGGCGTGGCCCGCACCGGCGTCGTGGGCGTGCTCGCGAACGGCGACGGGCCGGTGGTGTGGCTGCGCGGCGACATGGACGCGCTGCCGGTGCGGGAGGCGACCGGGCTGCCCTACGCCTCGACCGTCGACGGAGTGATGCACGCCTGCGGCCACGATCTGCACGTCACCTGGCTGGCGGCCGCCGCCGAGGCGCTCGCCGCCGCGCGCGAGACCTGGTCCGGGACGCTCGTCGTGGTCGGGCAGCCCGCGGAGGAGGCCGGGGGCGGCGCCGCGGCGATGGTCGCCGACGGGATCCACGTCCGCTTCCCGCGCCCGGACGTGCTGTTCGGCCAGCACGTGGCGCCGGGGCTCGCCGGGTTCTACCCGCACACCCCCGGCCTGACGCTGTCCGCCTCGGACGACGTCGACGTCGTCGTGCACGGTGTCGGCGGTCACGGTTCGCGGCCCGAGTCGACGGTCGACCCGGTCGTGACGGCCGCGTACATCGTGACCAGGCTCCAGACCGTGGTCGCGCGCGAGGTCGCGGCGACCGAGTCGGTGGTGCTGACCGTGGGGAGTTTCCACGCCGGTACGAGCGCCAACATCATCCCCGCCGAGGCCCGGCTCGCGCTGAACGTGCGCACCCGGGACACCCGGGCGCGCGAGCGGGTCCTCGCCGCGATCCGGCGGGTCGTCGAGGGGGAGTGCGCCGCCGCGGGGTGCCCGGCCGCGCCGGAGGTCACGGTCCACGCCGGCTGCCCGAACACCGTCAACGACGCCGCCCTGGACGGGGAGATCGCCGCGGTCCACCGCGAACTCTTCGGCGAGCAGACGGTGTTCGACTTCGGGCAGGCGCTGGGCAGCGAGGACTTCTCCCTGCTCGCGCCGCCGGGCGTGCCGTACGACTACTGGTACGTGACCTCGACCCCGGCCGCCGTGTGGGAGGCGGCCCCGGGGGAGGAGCCGCGGGAGAAGTTCGAGGGCGTGCCGGGGAACCACAGCCCGCTGTTCGCGCCGGACCCGGACGTGCTGGTGCCGGGAGTGCGCACGCTCGTGTCGGCGGCGCTCTCCCGGCTCACCGGCTGAGGCGCGGGCGGCCCGCGCGGGGGCTCAGGGCCTGAGCGGATCGTGGCCGATGGTCATCAGACGGCGGCGTCCGGCGGTGTCCTCGCCCTCGGGTCCGTTCTCCCGGCCTGCCTGCGCGTCGACCGTGTCCACGACCTCGTACATCACGCGGACGTCGTCGTCGGTCAGGTCGACGCGCCGTTTCTGGAGGATCGCCAGCACGTGCTCCCCGGTGGGCGTTCCCGTGTCGCCGGGCGGGGGCTCGGCTCGCTCGTCGGCGTCGCGCACCCGCAGCCAGGCGGCCAGCTCCTGCGAGGTCATGTTCACCACGCGGTGGAAGTCCTCCCACAGCGCGTCGAGTTCGAGTGCGTCGGTCATGACGGGTCCTCGGCTCCTTCCGCGGATCAGCTCTCGCGCGGCCAGTTCTCCGCCTCGAACATCCACCGCTGCTTCTCCAGCTCGGCGGTGATGCCGATGAGCAGGTCCTGCGTGACCGGATCCGCCTCCTCGGTCGCCGTGATCCGCTCCCGCAGCCGGGCGATGGCCGCTCCCAGCGTCTCCGCGATCACCTGGACGACGTCCTCGTCGCGCAGCCAGCCGTCCTTCGGGGAGGGCAGGGTGAACGCCGAGGCGATCGTCTCGGGGCGGCCGTCCGGCGGCAGGCCCAGCGCCGCGGCGCGCTCGGCGACCGTGTCGGCGTACGAGCGGGCGGTCGTGACCACCTCGTCGAGCTGGAGGTGGATCGAGCGGAACCGGGGCCCCACGATGTTCCAGTGCGCCTGCTTCCCGATCAGGGAGAGGCCCAGGAGGTCCACGAGGGTGTTCTGCAACGCGTCGAAGGTGACCTGGCGGGCCGGTTCGGGCAGCGGGCTCTTCACGACAGTCATACGGTGCTCCTTGTCGTCGCGTCGTGTCGGGGGGTACGGAGCAGCTCCGCGCGTTCGTCCTCGTCGGTCCCGCCCCATACGCCCGAGGCCCGTCCGATCGCGAACGCGAACGAAAGGCACTCGGTGCGCACCGTGCAGCGGGCGCAGACGCGCTTGGCCGCCTCGGTGTCGCGCAGGGCGGGTCCGCTCGTGCCCACGGGGAAGAACAGCTCAGGGTCCTCGCCCACACAGGCGGCACTGCGCAACCACTCCATGCAGGCGCGGGTGCCCCGGTCACACCACCGCAAACAGCCCCCTCTCCCGCACGTCTCAGGGAGTGAGCACTGCGTCCAGGAAACGCGTCACGTCCGCGAACACCTCGGCGCGGTTCGTCTCGTGGAAGACCTCGTGCCGGGCCCCCGGGTAGATCCGCTCGGTCCGCGCCCCGCCGCTGAGCCGTTCCACGCCGGTCCTGCTGCCGGGCAGCGGGACCAGCCGGTCGTCGTCGCCGTGCAGCCACAGCAGCGGCAGCGGGCCGATGTCACCGCCCTCGGCCACGGTCTCCAGGGTCCGGGCGAACGCCTCCAGCGTCGGCCGCTTCATCGGCCCGTGCCAGACCAGCTCGTCCGCCGCGTAGGCGGCGCCCACCGCGGGGTCGCGGGAGAGTGCGGCGGGCGAGACGGGCAGGTCGGGGATCTCCTCGTGCGCCAGCAGCCGGCCGGGCAGCTCCCAGCCGCCGATCACCGGGCCGGACAGCACGAGCGCGGCGAGGTCGGCGCCGTACCGCTGGGCGTACCGGGCCGCGATCAGGCCGCCCATGGAGTGCCCGATCACGACCAGGGGGAGGCCGGGGTGCGCGGCCCGGGCGAGCCGCGCCACGGCGTGCACATCGGTGACCACGTCCTCGAAGTCCTCGATCACCACGCGCTCGCCCGCCGATCTCCCGTGTCCCCTGTGGTCGGGGGCGAAAACGGCCGCGCCGTGTGCGGTGAGGACGCCGGCGAGCTCCTCGTAGCGGCCGGAGTGCTCGCCGTAGCCGTGCACCACGAGGGCGAGCAGGCGGGGCCGCGGAGTGCGCCACTCGCGTACGGCGACCGCGCCGCGGGTCCCGGTGAGGACGTGTTCGGTCATCGCTCCTCCAGCTGCGTCGGCGAGGGCCTCCGGGGATCTTCCCAGGGGGTCGGGCCGGGGTCTACAGTCGAAAAACTAGCAGTGCTCACCAAGGAGTCCTGACGTGCGCCCCGTCCACTTCGCGGCCGCCCGCCGCACCCCCGTCGGCAGACTGCGCGGAGCCCTGTCCTCCGTCCGGCCCGACGACCTCGCCGCCACCGTCGTCCGCGGCCTGGTCGCCGACGTGCCCGCGCTCGACCCGGCCCGTGTCGACGACGTCTACTGGGGCGCCGCCAACCAGGCGGGCGAGGACAACCGCAACGTCGCCCGGATGGCCGCCCTGCTCGCGGGCCTCCCGGAGACCGTGCCCGGCGCCACGGTGAACCGGCTGTGCGCCTCCGGGCTCGAAGCGGTGACGACGGCGGCCCGCGCGATCGCCGCGGGCGAGGCCGACATCGTGCTGGCCGGCGGCTCCGAGTCGATGAGCCGCGCCCCCTTCGTGCTGGCCCGCCCCGACGAGGCCCTCCCGCACCGCGTCGAGACCGTCGACACCCGGCTCGGCTGGCGCCTGGTCAACCCCGCCATGAAGGACCTGCACGGCCTGCTCGCCATGGGCGAGACCGCCGAGGAGGTCGCCACGCGGTACGGCATCACGCGCGAGCGGCAGGACGCGTTCGCCCTGCGCAGCCACCGGCGGGCGGCGCTGGCCCGCAAGGACGGCCACTTCGACGACGAACTCCTGCCCGTACGGCGCCCGGACGGCGTGGTCGTCGACGCCGACGAGGGCATCCGCGAGGACACCTCGCCGGAGAAGCTCGCGAAGCTCCGGCCCGTGTTCCGCGAGGGCGGGACGGTCACCGCGGGCAACGCCTCACCCATGAACGACGGCGCCGCCGGGCTCCTCCTCGTCAGCGAGGAGGTGCTCGAGGAACTGGGGCTGGAGTCCCTGGGCCGGTATGTCGCGGGCGGCTCCGCGGGCGTCCACCCCGACGTGATGGGCATCGGCCCGGTCCCCGCCACCCGCAAGGTGCTGGCCCGGGCCGGCTGGAGCGTCGGCGACGTCCAGGAGGCCGAGTTCAACGAGGCGTTCGCCGCCCAGGTGCTCGCCTGCGTCGACCAGCTCGGCGTCGACCCCGGCCTGGTCAACCCGAGCGGCGGTGCGATCGCCCTCGGCCACCCGCTCGGCGGCTCGGGCGCCCGCATCCTCACCACGCTCCTGCACCGCATGCGCCGCACCGGAGCGGAACGCGGACTGGCCACGATGTGCGTGGGCGTCGGACAGGGCAGCGCGGTCCTGGTGGAGAGGCGCTGACGCCACCGGCCGGGAGCACCGGGTGAGAGGCCGCCGGGCGGGGGCGCCCGGCCGGGAGGCCGCCGGGTGAGGGGCGACGGGCGGGAACGGCCACCTGGCGAGACGGCCTCCTGGCCGTCCGGTGGGTGTGCGTAGCATCGGTCTCCGCATGAACACGATGAACTTGTGGCACATCACCGGCTGGGAGTTCGCGGCGCTGGCCCTCGCGGCCCTGCTCGTCGGCTTCTCCAAGACGGCCGTCAGCGGGGCCAACACGGTCAGTCTCGCGATCTTCGCGGCGATCCTGCCCGCCCGCGCCTCCACGGGCGTCCTGCTGCCGATCCTGATCGCCGGTGACGTCCTCGCCGTCCTCACCTACCGCCGGCACGCCCACTGGCCCACGCTGTGGCGGCTGTTCCCGGCGGTCGCGGCCGGCGTGGTCTTCGGGACGGTGTTCCTGGTGTGGGCCGACGACGCGACGGTGCGCACCTCGATCGGCGCGATCCTGCTGCTGATGGCCGGCGTCACGGTGTGGCGGCGGCGCACGGCCGACGCGGGCGACGAACCCGACGCCGTGGTCACCCGGTCCGGCCGGTTCAAGGCCCGCTCCTACGGCGTCCTCGGCGGCTTCACCACCATGGTCGCCAACGCCGGCGGCCCGGTGATGTCGATGTACCTGCTCTCGGCCGGCTTCCGCAAGCTCGGCTTCCTCGGGACCTCGGCCTTCTTCTTCCTCATCGTCAACGTCTCGAAGGTGCCGTTCAGCGCCGGCCTCGGACTCATCGACGGTCCCTCGCTCCTCCTGGACGCGGCGCTCGTCGCGTTCGTCGTCCCCGGCGCGCTGCTCGGCAGGTGGGCCGTGCCGCGCATCGACCAGCGGCTCTTCGAACGGCTGGTGATCGCGGCGACCGTGGTGGGCGGCCTCCAGCTCCTGCTGCGCTAGCCGCACGGCCGGGGCAGCCGGTCCTCAGGGCGCCGCGACGGCCGCGGGCTCCGGCTCCGGACGGTGCCGGGGCAGGCCCTCGTTGAGGTCCTCGACCAGGAGCCGCTTGGCGATGGCGTCCACCGCCGCCCGCAGGTCGCCGCCCGCCGGACGGCCGATGTCCTGCGCCACCCGCTCCTCCAGCCACTCGCCCCAGGCGTGGGTGATCACCCCGGCCTCGCGCGTGCCCGCCTCCGTGTGCGACAGCAGGGAACCGTGGCGGGTCAGGTAGCCCTCGTCCACCATGCGGTCGAACACCGGCAGCAGCACCTCCGGCGGCAGACGCCTGCGGGCGGCGACGAGTCCGAGACTCGCGTGCCCGACCATCCGCTGGAACAGCTCGACCTGCATCACCGCCCAGGCCCCGGCCACGTCGAGACGGGTGTCGGAGCCCTCGACGATCCGGCGCGCGGTGTCCGCGTCCGTCCCGCCGATGATCTTCGCGACGGACGCCTCCAGCACCCGCCGGGAGTCCGCGCCGGACGGCCGGCCGAACCCGTCGCCCATGTCGGTGGAGCTCATCCGGGCGCTGTCGCGCAGCTCGACCTGTTTCAGGAACAGGGCGACGACGAAACCGACGGCCGCGACCGGCACCGTCCACAGGAACACCGTCCGGAGGGTGTCCGCGTAGGCGTGGACGATCGGGTCGGCGACGGCCCCGGGCAGCCGGTGCAGGCCCTCCGGGCTGGTCGCCGCCCGGGTGATGGTCGCCGTGTCGACGCTGCCCGCCGCCGCCTGCGTGGCGGCCCCGATGCCCTCCTCCAGGTTCGGGGTGAGGGAGTTCGTGTAGAGGGTGCCGAAGACGGCCGTTCCGAACGAGCTGCCCAGCGTGCGGAAGAAGGTGACGCCGGAGGTGGCGGTGCCCAGGTCGGCGTACTCGACGGTGTTCTGCACGGCGATCGTGAGCACCTGCATGCACAGGCCGATCCCGGTGCCGAGCACGAACATGTACAGCGACTCCTCACACCGGCGCCCCCGCCCCGCACGCGGGGACGGGCCGCCCGGGCGGGGCTACACGTCCCCCGGGTTGCGGCGCAGCAGATAGGTGTCCATGATCCAGCCCTTGCGCTCGCGCGCCTCGGCGCGCAGCCGCTCGATGCGGGGGCCGGCCTCGGCGATCGGACCGGAGACGAGGATCTCGTCCGGGGTCCCGATGTAGGCGCCCCAGTAGATGTCGACGTCCTCCTCGGCGTACTTCCGGAAGGCCTGGTGCGCGTCCAGCATCACCACCACGTCGTCCACCCCCTCCGGGAAGCCCTCGGCGAGCCGGCGGCCCGTCGTGATCTGCACCGGCCGCGCGACCCGGTTCAGGCCCGTGCGGTGCCGGGCGACGAGCGCCGACACGCTGCTGATGCCGGGCACGACGTCGTACTCGAACGTCACCGCGCCCCGGGCCAGGACCTCCTGGAGGATGGCCAGCGTGCTGTCGTAGAGCGCCGGGTCGCCCCAGACCAGGAACGCGCCGCTCTGGTCCTCGCCGAGTTCCTCGGCGATGAGCCGCTCATAGATCCCGGCGCGGGCACTGCGCCAGTCGCCGACGGCGGGGGAGTAGGCCGCGCCGCCGGCCCTGCGGTCCCGCTCCGGGTCCCGGGCCTCGACCACCCGGTAGCCGCCGTCCGGCAGATGCGTGTCGAGCATGTCGTGGCGCAACCGCGTCAGGTCGCTCTTCACCTCGCCCTTGTCCAGGACGAAGAACACGTCCGTGCCGCGCAGCGCCCGGACCCCCTGGAGGGTCAGCTGGTCGGGGTCGCCCGCACCGATACCGATGACATGAATCTTTCGCACGCCACGAGTCTGCCGTACGTCACCGGCCGGGACCGGGCCGGGTCAGCGCAGCCGGGGCGCCCGGGCCCGCGCGTCCACGGGGGAGCCGGTCCGCTCGACCGTGTCCGCCAGCTCCCGCGCCCAGTCGGCCAGCCCGGCGAGATCCATGCCGTACGGCCGGTCCTGCCCCGTGTCGGCCGCCCACTCCCGCACCGCCCCGGCCCCGCGCCGCAGCAGCCGTGCCCCGCCCGTGAGGTTGCCCCGGGCGGCGTGCGTCAGACCCACCGCGAGCTGCGCGAGCCCGCGCCACAGGGTGCGCTCCGACCCGGGGCCCGCCTTCCAGGCGTCCTCGAAGACCTCGTGCGCGTGGAACGGCTTCCCGGCGTCCAGCAGGGCCTGCGCCTCGGCGAGAGTCGCCTCCGGGGTGCGGACCACCCCCTCGGGCTGCCGCTCGACGCCGGGCGTGCCGTACGGCAGGGGCCGACCGAGTCCGTCCCGCGGCCGGGCGCTGCGTGCCCGCCCCTCGCCGTCCCGGTCCCGGGGACCGGCGGGCCGGCCGCCGCCCGTACCTCCTGCGCTCTCCGAACGATCCATACGGCGATTGTCCCGCGCCCGGGCCCTCTACGGCGCACGGCCCGGTGTGGGGTAAAGTGCTGTTCGCGCGATCACACGGCGAACACCGTGCGAAGCGCACCGGGACGTGGCGCAGCTTGGTAGCGCACTTGACTGGGGGTCAAGGGGTCGCAGGTTCAAATCCTGTCGTCCCGACCAGCTTCACGGCAGGTCGGAAGCCGCTTTCTCGTCATCGAGAGGGCGGCTTCGGTGCGTCCGGGGCCCCTCGCGGGTGCGGTCGGCCGACCGCGCGGTCGCCGGAAAAGCCTTGCCCCCGACCGCACTTCAAGCGCAGGACTCCCGACCGGGCCGGAGAACACCGGCCGGACGGAAGGATCCAGCAGGACGTACCGCACCCTGGACACCGCCCCGGCCACCCGGCGCGAGGTCGGTGTGCTCGCCCTCGGGGCGATGCCGTTCGGGTCGGTGACGGACGAGGAGACGTCCTTCGCGATCCTCGTGGCGCAACAGGAGGAGAACCTGGCGCCGTAGACCTGGAACCGACCGCGGACCGGGCTCCCGGCCGGACGCCGCGCACCGGCGACCGGGTGCCGGCCGCGGCGCCCGCGGGGGGACAACCCGGGGGTAACCGGGGAGGCTACGCTGGGATCATGCCGCCCAACCGCCGTACCGCCAGACAGGCCGACCTGCTGGAACGCCTCGTCGCGCTGCTGACGGCGGAGGGGTTCTCTGACCTCACCCTGGACGACCTCGCCGAGCGGCTGCGCTGTTCCAAGACGACCCTGTACCAACTCGCCCGCAGCAAGCAGGGGCTGGTCGTGGAGGCGGTCAAGCACTACTTCCGGGGGGCCACCGAGGCGGTCGAGAAGCGGGTGGCGCAGACCGTCGACCCCTCGGACCGGGTCCGCGCGTACCTGACCGCCGTGGCCGAACAGCTGCGCCCGCTCTCGCGCCGGTTCCTCGACGACGTGGCGGACTTCCCGCCCGCCCGCGAGGTGTACGAGGCCAACACGCGGATGGCCGCGGAGCGGGTGCGCCGGCTGATCGCCGAGGGCGTCTCGGACGGCGCCTTCCGCGAGGTGCACACCGCGTTCGTCGGCGAGGTCGCCGCCGCGACCATGCGCCAGATCCAGCAGGGCGAGCTCAAGAGCCGCACCGGGCTGACCGACGCGGAGGCGTACGAACAGCTCGCCTCGCTGATCGTGCACGCCGTCTCCTCCTGACGCGGCACTCTCCGGCCTCTGCCCGCGCCTCCCCGCCGCGGGGCTTCCCGGCGTCCGCCGGACGCGGCCGCCTCCGTCCGGCGCGGACACTTTCCGACCGTGGCCGGATGCCACGCGGCGTCCCGGTGCCGTACTGTGAATGATACGTTCGTACGCACTCCAGTATCACTTCCAGTACTCACCGGTACTCCTACGTGGAGGTCACCATGCCTGCCACCCGTGCCCTGCCGACCGAGGAAGCCGTCGAGCTCATCCAGCTCACGCGCACCCTCGCCGCCAAGGAACTCGCACCCCGGGTCGCCGACGCGGAGGCGGACGGGGCGTTCCCCCGGGACGTCTTCCGTACCCTCGGACGCAGCGGGCTGCTCGGGTTGCCCTTCGCCGAGGAGGACGGTGGGGCGGACCAGCCCTACGGGGTCTACCTCCAGGTGCTGGAGGAGGTCGCCGCGGTCTGGTCCAGCGTCGCCGTGGGCATCTCCGTGCACGCCCTGTCCTGCTTCCCGCTGGCCCGCTTCGGCACCGGGGAGCAGCGGCGCAGGTGGCTGCCGGACATGCTGGGCGGCGAGCTGCTCGGCGCGTACTGTCTGTCCGAGCCGCACGCCGGCTCCGACCCGGCGGCCATGCTCACCCGCGCGGTCCGCGACGGCGACCACTATGTCCTCAACGGCACCAAGGCCTGGACCACGCACGGCGGTTACGCCGACTTCTACACGGTCATGGCCCGCACCTCCGACGACCGCGCGCACGGCATCTCCTGCTTCCTGGTCCCGGCCGGCACCCCGGGGCTCAGCGCCGACCCGCCGGAGCGGAAGATGGGCCTGACGGGCTCGGCGACCGCGACCATGCGGCTGGAGGACGTCCGGGTGCCCGTCGAGCGCCGGATCGGGCAGGAGGGGCAGGGGCTGAAGATCGCGCTCGCCTCGCTCGACTGCGGCCGGCTGGGCATCTCGGCCGTGGCCACCGGCCTTGCCCAGGGTGCCCTCGACCACGCGGTGCGCTACGCGCGGGAGCGGGAGACCTTCGGCAAGCCGATCATCGAGCACCAGGGGCTGGCGTTCGTGCTCGCCGACATGGGGGCCGCGATCGAGTCGGCACGGGCCACCGCACTGTCCGCCGCCCGGTTGAAGGATCTCGGCCTGCCCTTCACACGGGAGGCCTCGATCGCCAAACTCGTGGCCACGGACAACGCCATGAAGGTGACCACGGACGCCGTGCAGGTCCTCGGGGGGTACGGGTACACCCGCGACTTCCCCGTGGAGCGCTTCATGCGCGAGGCCAAGGTCATGCAGATCTTCGAAGGAACCAACCAGATCCAGCGCATGATCATCTCGCGTGCGCTGGACCGTGACGAGGGCGGTGTGCTCACCGTCCTCGGCAAGGAGTGATGATGCAGCTCGAGAACACCGCCGCCCTTGTCACCGGCGGTGCGTCCGGCCTCGGCGCGGCCACCGCGAAGGCCCTCGCCGAGGGCGGCGCCCGGGTCTTCGCCCTCGACCTCAAGGACGGCATCGACAAGGCGCCCGAGGTGCCCGGCGTGACCTACGTTGCCGCCGACGTCACCGATCCCGAGCAGGTCGGCGCCGCCGTCGCCACCGCCGCGGGCTCCGGTGTCCCGCTGCGCACGGTCGTCAACTGCGCCGGCATCGGCCCGTCCGCGCGGATCCTCGGCAAGAGGGGCGTCCACGACCTCGGCCTGTACGCCAAGGTGATCCAGATCAACCTGATCGGCACCTTCAACGTGCTCGCGCTCGCCTCGGAGGCCATCGCCGCGACCGAGGCCGACGAGAACGGCCAGCGGGGCGTCATCGTCAACACCGCCTCGATCGCCGCGTACGACGGGCAGATCGGCCAGGCCGCCTACGCGTCCTCCAAGGGCGGTGTCGTCGGCCTGACCCTGCCCGCCGCCCGCGACCTCGCGCAGTACGGGATCCGGGTGTGCACCATCGCCCCGGGCATCGTGGAGACGCCGATGCTGGCGACCGTGTCGGAGGAGTTCCGCGCCGGGCTCGCCGAGGGCGTGCCCTTCCCGCGCCGCCTGGCCCGGCCCGAGGAGTACGCCCGGCTGGCCCTGGCGATCGTCGACCACGACTACCTCAACGGCGAGACGATCCGCATGGACGGCGCGCTGCGGATGGCCCCGAGGTAGGTTCCCGCAAGTCCCCGGCGCTCAGGGCCTGAGCGCCGGTCTCAGGGTCTGACCAGCAGCTGGAAGTCGAACGCGTACCGGGACGCACGGTAGATGTGCGTCCCGTACTCGACCGGCCGGCCGGTGTCGTCGTACGCCGTGCGCTGCATGGTCAGCAGGGCCGCCCCCTCCTTCTCGGAGAGCAGGCCGGCCTCCTCGGCGGTGGCCGAGCGGGCGCCGATGGTCTGGCGGGCGCTGTGCAGGGTGATGCCCGCCGCACGCATCAGCCGGTACAGGCCGGTCGACTCCAGGCGTTCCGTCTCGAGGTCCAGGAGGGCCGGGGGCAGATGGTTGCACAGGAACGCCACCGGCTGTCCGTGCGTGGCGCGCAGCCGCTCCAGAAGGGTGACCTCGCTGCCCTCCGGGACGCCGAGCGCGGCGGCCACGTCGGCGGTCGCCGGCACGTGCTCGTTGCGTACGACATGGGTGGTGGGTCCCTGCCCGGCCGCCTCCAGGTCGTCGTAGAGGCTGCTCAGCTCCAGCGGCCGTTTCACCTGGCTGTGCACGACCTGGGTGCCCACGCCCCGCCGTCGCACCAGGAGCCCCTTGTCGACCAGGGACTGGATGGCCTGGCGGACCGTCGGGCGGGACAGGCCGAGACGGGTCGACAGGTCGATCTCGTTGCCGAGCAGGTTGCCCGGGGCGAGCGCCCCCTGCTCGATCGCCGCCTCCAACTGCTGGGCGAGCTGGTAGTAGAGCGGCACGGGGCTGGTGCGGTCCAGGGCGAAGTGCAGCAGGTCGAGCGCGGAGCCGGGCACGGCACGGGATCGGTCGCCGGTCCTCGCCATCGGGGCACCTCCTCGGGTCGGTGGGGTCGTGGGGCCGGTGGGGCCGGGTGCTGCGATCGGGCCGGGCGGCGGCTGGGGGGCGGGCGGGCCGGATCAGCCGGATCGCGGGGTCAACTCCCTCCGGACGAGGGGGACACGGGCATGTGCGAACGTCTCCGTGCGGGTGAGGGGTACGTCCGGTCGCAAGGGGTAGAGATCGATCCCGGTACGACCATCGTGATCACGTCCCGCGGCTGGGCCCACTCGGCCATGTGCGACGCTCCTCACGGTGATCGGAGCCTGGCGTCTCCCAGGTGTAGGTCCAGGGGGCCCGCACTGTCAAGAGTTTGTACTTACATTCGGACCTGCTTGTGAAATGATGTCTTAACAAAGTATTGACAGTGAGCTCGCCAAGGGATTGGATCCGGCATCAGCAGCGCAGGCCGGGTCCGAGACACCTGAACAGTCGCGGACCCGGCCCCATGGCCCCAATCTGAGGAGAAACGGGCCCCGGATCCTCGCGATCGCCTTCCCTTTTCCCGTCGTTTTCTCCGTCGCACAGTGAGGTGCAGGAAAGATGGACAGCTCTTCTCCCTCCCGCTCGAGCAGAATCGCCCCCGTCGTGGCCATGGCCGCGGTGGTGGCCCTGACCCTCGCAGGCTGCTCCAGCAGCTCCGGCGGCAAGAAGTCCGAAGAGAGCGCGGACGGCGCTTCCGCGGGCAAGGCGAGCACCCCGCAGATGACGGTCGCCCTGGTCACCCACCAGTCGCCCGGCGACACCTTCTGGGACATCGTGCGCAAGGGCGCCGAGGCCGCCGCGGCCAAGGACAACGTCAAACTGGTCTACTCCGCCGACCCCAACGCCGGGAACCAGGCCAACCTGATCCAGAACGCGATCGACCAGAAGGTCGACGGGATCGCGGTCACCCTCGCCAAGCCCGACGCGCTGAAGGACGTCATCGCCAAGGCGAAGACCGCGAAGATACCCGTGGTCGGTCTCAACTCCGGTGTCAGCGAGTGGAAGAACCTCGGCCTGATGGAGTTCTTCGGCCAGGACGAGACCGTGGCCGGCGAGGCGCTCGGCAACCGGCTCAACTCCGAGGGCGCCAAGAAGGCCGTCTGTGTCATCCAGGAACAGGGCAACATCGGCCTCACCCAGCGCTGCGCCGGTGTGAAGAAGACGTTCTCGGGGACGACGGAGACCCTGTACGTCAACGGCACCGACATGCCGTCCGTGAAGTCGACGATCACCGCCAAGCTGAGCCAGGACAAGGCCATCGACTACGTGGTCACCCTCGGCGCCCCGTTCGCGCTGACGGCGGTGCAGTCGAAGGCCGACGCGGGCAGCAAGGCCAAGATCGCCACCTTCGACCTCAACAAGGACCTGACGAGCGCCATCGACAAGGGCACGATCGAGTTCGCCGTCGACCAGCAGCCCTACCTCCAGGGCTACCTGGCGATCGACTCGCTGTGGCTCTACAAGAACAACGGCAACTACATGGGCGGCGGCGAGCAGCCGGTGCTGACCGGTCCGGCCTTCGTGGACAAGACCAACGTCGAAGCGGTCGCCTCGTTCGCCGCGAAGGGCACCCGGTGATGAGCATGACCCATCCTGCCGAGCCGGCGGTGAGCACACCGCCGGCCCCCGGCCGCAAGGAGAGCGACGGCCGGACCAAGCAACGTCCCGTGGCTGTGCGCCTGCTGGCCCGTCCCGAGGTGGGTGTCTTCCTCGGCGCGGTCGCGGTGTACGTGTTCTTCCTGATCACGGCGCCGCCGGTGCGTGACGGCAGCGCGATGGCGAACATCCTGTACCAGTCGTCGACGATCGGGATCATGGCGCTGCCGGTGGCCCTGCTCATGATCGGCGGCGAGTTCGACCTGTCCGCCGGTGTCGCCGTGATCACGTCGGCGCTGACCGCGTCCATGCTCAGCTATCAGCTGACCATGAACGTGTGGGTCGGTGTGGTGGTGGCGCTGGCGGTGTCGCTGGGGATCGGGTTCCTCAACGGCTGGATGGTGGTGAGGACCGGGCTGCCGAGTTTCCTGATCACTTTGGGCACGTTCCTGATCCTGCAGGGCGTGAACCTGGCGGTGACGAAGCTGGTCACCACCAATGTGGCCACCGACGACATCAGCGACATGGACGGTTTCGGCCAGGCGAAGAAGATCTTCGCGTCGTCGTTCGACGTCGGCGGCGTGCAGGTGAAGATCACCATTGTGTACTGGCTGGTCTTCGCGGCGATCGCGACCTGGGTGCTGCTGCGGACCCGGTACGGCAACTGGATCTTCGCGGTGGGCGGCAACAAGGAGTCCGCGCGGGCGGTCGGTGTGCCGGTGACGTTCACCAAGATCTCGCTGTTCATGCTGGTCGGTTTCGGGGCCTGGTTCGTCGGGATGCACCAGCTGTTCACGTTCAACACGGTGCAGTCCGGCGAGGGCGTGGGCCAGGAGCTGATCTACATCTCCGCGGCCGTCATCGGCGGCTGTCTGCTGACCGGCGGCGCCGGCAGCGCGATCGGCCCGGTCTTCGGGGCGTTCATGTTCGGCATGGTGCAGCAGGGCATCGTCTACGCCGGCTGGAACCCCGACTGGTTCAAGGCCTTCCTCGGCGTCATGCTCCTGGGCGCCGTCCTGATCAATCTGTGGGTCCAGCGCACGGCCACCCGGAGGTGACCACCCCTATGACCACCGACGGAACCGGCACGCACGGCGCCATCCTCGCGGACACCGCCCCCGACAGCGGTGACAGTCCACTCGTCGAACTGCGCAACGCGGGCAAGTCCTACGGCAACATCCGTGCCCTGCACGGCGTCGACCTCGTCGTGCGGCCCGGCCAGGTCACCTGTGTCCTGGGCGACAACGGCGCCGGCAAGTCCACCCTCATCAAGATCGTCTCGGGGCTGCACCAGCACACCGAGGGCGAGTTCCTCGTCGACGGCCGCCCCGTGCGCTTCTCCACCCCGCGCGAGGCCCTCGACAAGGGCATCGCCACCGTCTACCAGGACCTGGCGACCGTGCCCCTGATGCCGGTGTGGCGCAACTTCTTCCTCGGCTCCGAACTGACCAAGGGCCCCTGGCCCGTGCGCCGGCTCGACATCGAGACGATGAAGAAGACCGCCGACGAGGAACTGCGCAACATGGGCATCGTCCTGGACGACCTCGAACAGCCCATCGGCACCCTGTCCGGCGGCCAGCGCCAGTGCGTCGCCATCGCCCGCGCCGTCCACTTCGGCGCCCGCGTCCTCATCCTGGACGAACCCACCGCCGCCCTCGGCGTCAAACAGTCCGGCGTGGTCCTCAAATACATCGCCGCCGCCCGCGACCGCGGCCTCGGCGTCATCTTCATCACCCACAACCCCCACCACGCCTACATGGTCGGCGACCACTTCAGCGTCCTGCGCCTGGGCACCATGGAACTCAGCGCCGAACGCAGCCAGGTCAGCCTCGAAGAACTCACCAACCACATGGCCGGCGGCACCGAACTCGCCGCCCTCAAACACGAACTGGCCCAGGTCCGCGGCGTCGACGTCGAAGAACTCCCCGAGGAGAAGGACCTCACCGCGCCCGTGGCGCCTCCCGGGGAGAGGACGCCCTGACATGGTGGACGCCCTCGACCGCATCCGGGTCGGCTCGGCACCCGACTCCTGGGGCGTGTGGTTCCCGGACGACCCCCGGCAGGTGCCCTGGGAACGGTTCCTGGACGAGGTCGCCGAGGCCGGCTACTCCTGGATCGAGCTCGGCCCCTACGGCTATCTGCCGACCGACCCGGCCCGGCTCACCGACGAGGTGGCCCGGCGGGGGCTGCGCGTCTCCGCCGGGACGGTCTTCACCGGCATGCACCGCGGGCCGTCCGTCTGGGAGTCCACCTGGGCGCACGTGAGCCGTGTCGCCGCGCTCACCCAGGCGATGGGCGCGCGCCACCTCGTGGTCATCCCGTCCTTCTGGCGGGACGACAAGACGGCCGAGATCCTGGAGCCGCCGGAGCTGACGGGCGAACAGTGGGCCCATCTCACCAAGGGCATGGAGCGGCTGGGACACGAGGTGAAGGAGACGTACGGCCTGGACCTCGTCGTCCATCCGCACGCCGACACGCACATCGACACCGAGGACCACGTCGAGCGCTTCCTGGACTCCACCGACGGCGAACTGGTCAACCTCTGCCTGGACACCGGTCACTACGCCTACTGCGGCGGGGACAGCGTCGAACTGATCGAGGGCTACGGCGAACGCATCGGCTATCTCCACCTCAAGCAGGTCGACCCGGCGGTCCTCGCGGACGTGGTCAGGGACGGCGTGCCGTTCGGCCCGGCCGTGCGGCGCGGGGTGATGTGCGAACCTCCCTCCGGCGTACCGGAGCTGGAGCCGGTCCTGGTCGCGGCGCAGCGGCTCGGCGTCGAACTGTTCGCCATCGTCGAGCAGGACATGTACCCGTGCGAGCCGGACCGGCCACTGCCCATCGCGGTCCGCACCCGGAAGTTCCTGCGCTCCTGCGGGGCCTGACCCGGGGGACCGGGTCACCGGGCGCGTCGCACCGTCGCCGACAGGCGGCGGTGCGCCCGCGCTCGTATGGTGGTGGTGATGGGCCGCATGCGGCCCGTGCCCCCTGGTGCGGCTGTGGCCTGCGGCGGAAACCTCCTCATACGGGAGCGAGCCCATGACACACCCGTGTATCCGACTGCGCAGGGGGATCGTCGTCGCCGCCGCGGTGGGGGCGCTGGTGGTGCCGGCCGCGGGCGGGGCGGCGACGGCGCTGCCGTCCACGGCCGCCCTCCCCACCGGCACCGCACCGCCTTCGCCGTCCTCGTCCGGGGACGGCGTCGTCGAACTCACCCCGGCCGTACGGCAGCAGGTCGACGCGGCCGTGCAGCGGGTGATGAAGCAGGCGAGCATCCCCGGCGTGTCCGTCGGCATCTGGACGCCGGGCAAGGGCGAGTACGTGAAGTCCTTCGGCGTCGCCGACAAGAGCACCGGCCGGGCGATGAACCCCGGGCTCTACATGCGCATCGGCAGCGAGACCAAGACGTTCACCGTCACCGCGGTCCTCCAACTGGTCGACGAGGGGAAGATCGGCCTCGACGACACCATCGGCGACTACGTCGACGGCGTGCCGAACGGCGACAAGATCACCCTGCGTCAGCTGGCCGGCATGCGCAGCGGACTGTTCAACTACTCGGCGGACGAGGACTTCTTCAAGGCGCTCACCTCCGACCCGCAACGGCCGTTCACCCCGCAGCAGCTGCTCGACTACTCGTTCAAGCACCCCGTGCTGTTCCCGCCGGGAGAGAAGTTCTACTACTGCAACACCAACCTGATCCTGCTCGGCCTGGTCGTCGAGCAGATGAGCGGTCAGCATCTCGACGAGTACATCCAGGAGCACATCCTGGACCCGGCCGGCCTGGACCACACCCTGTTCCCGACCGGCAACGAGTTCCCGACCCCGCACTCCCAGGGCTACACCGACCAGACCGCGACCGGGAAGGTCGAGGACTCCGCCGACTGGAACCCGTCCTGGGGCTGGGCGGCCGGCGCGATGATCTCCCGGCTGGAGGATCTGCGGGTGTGGGCGCCCACCGTGGCCACGGGCGTGCTGCCCGACGGCGAGCGGATGGTCAGCGCCGCCACGCAGAAGCAGCGCCTGATCACACCGCCGACCCCCATCCCGGGCGCCGGCTACGGTCTCGGCATCTTCAACGTGCAGGGCTGGATCGGCCACAACGGCTCGCTGCCCGGCTACGAGTCCCTGACCATCTATCTGCCGTCGGCACGGGCGACCCTCGTCGTCGTCCTCAACACCGACATCAACTACAAGAACGAGGAACCCAGCACCCTGTTCGGCGACGCGATCACCTCGATCATCTCGCCGGACCACATCTTCGACCTGCCGGCGGAACCAGCGGCGCAGTGAGGACGTTCGACAGGTACCAGCTGTGTGACGTCGTGGAGGGGGAGGGCGGGATGCAGGAGAAGGAGCAGGCCGGCACCGCGGAGGTCCGGCGCCGGGAGCGGTTCGGCGCGCTGCCCGAGCGAGTGCGCCCGCAGGACCTGGTCGAGGAGCGGCCCGCGACCCCCAGGGATCCGGACCGGGACGCCTACGACCCGGACGAGTTCGCGGTCCGCTACGGCTTGTGAGCCGTCGAGGGCGGGCGGGGAGCACCACTCCCCGCCCGCCCTCGCGCGCGGCTGCGCCGGTCCGGTGCGCCCGGCTCAGGAGGCGCGGACCTCCGCGATCGTCACCGGCCGGTGCTCGTGCAGGGACAGCGTGCACGCCTCCGCGATCCAGCCCGCCTCCAGGGCGTCCTCGATCGTGCAGGGGGAGGGCCGGGCGCCGGCCACGACCTCGGTGAACGCGGTGAGTTCGGCCCGGTAGGCGGCGGCGAAGCGGTCCATGAAGAAGTCGTGCGGGGTGCCGGCCGGGAAGGTCACGCCGGGCTCCACCGACCGCAGCGGCAGCTTGTCCTCCAGGCCGACGGCGATCGAGTCCGTGAAGCCGTGGAGCTCCATGCGGACGTCGTAGCCCCGGGCGTTGTGACGGGAGTTGGAGACCACCGCGATCGTGCCGTCGTCGAGGGTGAGGATCGCGCCCGTGGTGTCGGCGTCGCCCGCCTCCTTGATGTAGTCGGCGCCCCGGTTGCCGCCGACCGCGTACACCTCCGTCACCTCGCGGCCGGTGACCCAGCGGATGATGTCGAAGTCGTGCACGGAACAGTCCCGGAAGATGCCCCCGGAGCCGGCGACGTACGCGGCCGGCGGCGGGGCCGGGTCGAGCGTGGTCGAGCGGACCGTGTGCAGCTTGCCGAGCTCGCCCGCCGCCACGGCCGCCCGCGCGGCGGCGAAGCCCGCGTCGAAGCGGCGGTTGTAGCCGATCTGGATGGGGACGGCACTGCCCCGGACGGCCTCGAGGACCTCGACGCCCTCGCTCATGGTCCGGGCGACGGGCTTCTCGCAGAAGACCGGGATGCCCGCCTCGACGGCGGCCAGGATCAGGCCCGGGTGGGCGTCCGTCGCCGCCGCGACGACGACCCCGTCCACCCCGGCGGCCAGCACGGCCTCGGGGGAGTCCGCGACCTCGGCGCCGAACCGCTCGGCGGCCTTCTTGGCGGCCTCCGCGAACGGGTCGGCCACGACGAGCGACCCGACGGCGTCGAGTCCGGAGAGGGTCTCGGCGTGGAAGGCGCCGATGCGGCCGAGGCCGAGGATTCCGATGCGCATGTGCTCCGCTGCTTTCTGGTGTGTGGTTGCTGTGCGTTGCCGGGGTCCGCCCCGGACCCCGGTCGCCCTTCGGGCCCGTCCTCGAACGCCGGACGGACCGGGAAGGGTCAGTCGAGCCCGCCGAGCACGTTCTGGTCCCAGTCGATCACCGAACCGGTGACCACGCCCGACCGCTCGGACAACAGGAACACCACGAAGTCGGCGATCTCGTCCGGCCGGCCCAGCCTGCCCATGGGCAGACGTGCGGCGGCCTGCTCGCGCCAGTCGTCCCCGGCGCCGTGGAAGGCCCTCTGGGTCGCGTCCTCGCCCTCGGTGGCCGTCCAGCCGATGTTGAGGCCGTTGACGCGGATCCGGTCGAAGCGGTGGGCGTGCGCCGCGTTGCGGGTCAGGCCGATCAGGCCGGCCTTCGCGGCGACGTACGGCGCGAGGAACGGCTGACCGCCGTGCGCCGACGAGGTGATGATGTTGACGACCGTGCCGGACGCCTCGCGGGCCAGCATGTCCGCGACAGCCGCCTGCATGGCGAAGAACGGCGCCTTCAGGTTGATCGCGATGTGCTGGTCGAACAGCTCGGGCGTGGTGTCGAGCAGCGTGCCCCGGGAGGTCAGCCCCGCCGAGTTCACCAGGCAGTCGACACGGCCGTACGCGGCCACCGTCCCGGCCACCGCAGCCTTCGCCCGACCGGCGTCGGAGAGGTCGGCACGGACGAAGAGCGCCTTGCCGCCCGCGGCGGTCAGCTCCGCCACCAGTGCCTCGCCCGGCTCCGGCCGCCGCCCTGTCAGGGCGACCAGGGCGCCCTCGCGGACCGCGGCCCGTGCGACGGCCGCGCCGACGCCCTGGCTGCCGCCGTTGACGAGGACGGCCTTGTCGTCGAGAAGTCCCATGCGGGGAGGTCCTTTCAGCTCGTGCGCCGCAGGGCGCCGGCCCGCAGCTCGTCCCGGAGGGCCTGCGGGGTCCACTCCTCGTGCAGCGCCCGCCGCACGACGTCCGCCTGCGCGGGCGGCGCGAGGCCGTCGAGGGGCGGGTCGCTGTCGAGGTTGGTGGGGAAGGGGTAGCCCTCGGCGCTCGCGGCGACGACACGCTCCAGCCACTCCTCGCCCACGCCCTGCGCCCGGCGCTCCAGCAGCACGGGGTAGACCGCGTTCGCCACCGCCTCCCGGTCCACGGTCTCCATCGCGCGCCCGAAGGCCGAGGACACCTGAAGCAGGTTGGCCGTCCGGCGTACGTCGCCGGTGCGGTTGGTGCCGGCGGCGTGCAAGACGGCCGGGTTGAAGAACGCGGCGTCGCCCTTCGCGAGCGGCAGCTGGACCCGGTGCCGGTCGAAGTACTCCTGGAACTCGGGCCGTCGCCACGCCAGGTAGCCGGGCTCGTACGTCTGCGAGTAGGGCAGGTACAGCGTGGGCCCGGACTCCACCGGCATGTCGCAGTGGGCGACCGCACCCTGGAGCGTGAGCACGGGGGAGAGCCGGTGGACGTGCGCCGGATAGGCGGCGGCCCGCTCGTCGGAGAGGAAGCCGAGGTGGTAGTCGCGGTGCGCGCTCTGCGCCTGACCGCCCGGGTTGACCACGTTGACCTGGGAGGTCATCTGGTAGGCGGGGCCCAGCCAGGCCCGCGAGACCAGCGCGAGGATGTCGTTGGCGTAGTAGTCGGCGAAGGCCTCCGGGTCGCGCAGGGCGGCCTTCTCCAGGGCGTTCCAGACGCGGTCGTTGGCGCCGGGCTTCGCGAAGTGGTCGCCGGCCGTCGCGCCCGACGCGTGCTGCTCGGCGATGAGCGCGTCGAAGACGGCGGTGGCCCGGTCGACGACCGCCGGATCGGGGAAGGCCTCCCGGAAGACGACGACCCCGGGACCGTCGCTCAGGGCCCGCACCAACTCGGCGCGGACCGCGCGGTCCGTTCCCGGCGCGCGCAGGCGCTCACTGTCGTAGACGAGGACGTTCCCCTGCACCGCCGAGGCGTGCGGGAAGTCGGCGAGGTCGGTGGTGCGCTCGACCAGCGGACGGAACGTGTCGAGGTCGCAGTCCTGCTCGGTCAGCCAGGCGTGGCCTCGCACGGAGGTGAAGGACATCGTCGTCCCTTCGATGACAATGGCGGCTCAGTGCTGCCATTCTTGTCATGACAAACCCGTCGAACAACCAGCAGGCGGCCGTCAAAAACCCCTCAAGCAGATCCCCTGGGAGCGTTCCGTGGGTCACCCCTTCCCCATCCGAGAGATCGCCCGCCAGGCGGGACTGAGCGAGGCCACCGTCGACCGGGTGCTCAACGCCAGGGGAGGGGTGCGGGAGTCCACCGTGCGGGAGGTCCGGCGGGCCATCGCCGATCTGGACCGGCAGCGCACCCAGGTCAGGCTGGTCGGGCGGACCTTCATGGTCGACATCGTGATGCAGGCGCCGGAACGGTTCAGCACCGCCGTCCGGGCCGCGCTGGAGGCCGAGCTGCCGTCCCTGCACCCGGCCGTGCTGCGCTCCCGCTTCCACTTCCGGGAGACCGGTCCGGTCCAGGAGCAGGTCGCCACCCTCGACCGGATAGCGCGGCGCGGCTCGCAGGGGGTCGTCCTCAAGGCGCCGGACGTCCCCGAGATCAACGCCGCCGTCGGCCGGCTGGTCGCCGCCGGGATCCCGGTCGTCACCCTGGTCACGGATCTGCCGGCCAGCGCCCGCCTGGCCTACGTCGGCATCGACGACCGGGCCGCCGGCGCCACCGCCGCCTATCTGACGGGCCAGTGGCTCGGTGACCGGCCCGGCAATGTGCTCACGAGCCTGAGCAGCGGCTTCTTCCGCAACGAGGAGGAGCGCGAGATGGGCTTCCGCAGTGTCATGCGGGCCCGCCATCCCGAGCGCACACTGGTCGAGATCGCCGAGGGGCAGGGGCTCGACGCCACGCAGTACGAACTCGTGCGGGCCGCGCTGGAACGCGACCCGGACATCCGCGCCGTCTACTCCATCGGCGGCGGCAACGACGCCACCCTGCGCGCCTTCGCCGACCTCGGCCGGGAGTGCGCCGTGTTCGTCGCGCACGACCTCGACCACGACAACACCCGCCTGCTGCGCGGGCACCGGCTGTCCGCCGTCCTCCACCACGACCTGCGCCGGGACGTGCGCGAGGCCTGCCACACCGTGATGCGGGCGCACGGCGCGCTGCCCCCGGCCGGGCCGCCGCTGCCGTCGGCGATCCAGGTGGTCACCCCCTACAACATGCCGCCCCGCCCCGAGGCCGGGTGACGGCCGCGGGGCGGAGCGGTGACGGACTCCGCAGGCCGCTCAGCGCCGCAGGGCGGGTGCCCCGGCCGCCGGGGCGGGGCGGGCCGCGCCGCGGTACGCGCAGACGCCCAGGGCCAGCAGCCAGTAGCTGAGGATCGCGCCCGTCAGGGCGGTCGTGCCCCAGCCGTTCGCCGCGTAGAAGAACGCGGGGTCGTTGCCGAAGAACAGCGACGGCACGAAGGCCAGGTTGACCCCGGCCAGGACGTACGCCGAACGGCCGGTCCAGCGCGGCAGCAGCCGGGTGCGGGCGACGGCGTGGCCCAGCGCGGTCAGGAAGAGCGCCAGCATGAGACGGGAGATCGACCCGTACAGGATGTAGGTGCCGCTGACGTCGATGGTCGGGTCGATCGGGTGGTCGACGGCGATGACCGCGCCGGCCTCGAGGCCCATCGAGACCAGGGTGACCGTGGCGTGGACGAGACCGGCCGCGAAGGCGATCGAGCCGATCCACCCGTGGGCCGGGCTGACGGTCTCGACCAGCTCCCGGAACGCCGTCACGAACACGACCAGGGAGGCGAGCGCGACGATCCCGACGAGCAGCCGGGACAGTACGTTGGCGTCCGGCGGCGGACCCGAGTAGAGGAAGTACAGCGGCACTTGGACGATGAGGGCGAGCGCGGCGACGACGGCGGCGAGGCCGGTCAGACGGCGGGCGACGGCTTCGGACATGGGAATCCCCCGAGTTCTCCGTGTGGCGGGTTCGGCGTCGGCGGCCGCGTGCTCGCGCACGGGTTTCGCCGACCCCTGAAGACTGCCGTTCCCGGAGCGCGCCGTCTCTGGGCCCGGGAACCGGATCGGGGGTGGACCTGCCGACACCCCTACGGGTGCACGTCCACCCAGGAGCCGCTCTGCGCGGAGCGCGCCATCGCCTCCAGCACGGTCGCGCTGTGCACCGCGTCGGCGAGCGTCGCCCCGTGGGAGGTGCCCTCGGCGACCGAGCGCAGGAAGCGGTAGGCCTCCACCACCTTGAGGTCGTCGTAGCCCATGGCGTTCGCCGCGCCCGGCTGGAAGGCGCCGAACTCGCCGTCGCCCGGGCCGACGTACACCGTGCTGACGGGCTGGTCCTGGTACGTGGTGCCGCGGCTGACGCCGAGTTCGTTCATCCGCCGGAAGTCCCAGAACACGGCGCCCCGGGTGCCGTGCACCTCGAAGCCGTAGTTGTTCTGCTCGCCGACCGAGACCCGGCAGGCCTCCAGCACGCCGCGGGCGCCGGAGGCGAAGCGCAGCAGGCAGTCGACGTAGTCCTCGTTCTCGACCGGGCCCAGTGCGCCGCCGACGGCCAGACTGTGACCCGCCGTCGCTCCCGTCGGGCGGGCCCGCTCGGGGACGAAGACCGCCGTGTCGGCCGTCAGGGACGTGATGTCGCCGAGCAGGAAGCGGGCCAGGTCGACGCCGTGCGAGGCCAGGTCGCCCAGCACGCCGCTGCCGCCCCGCTCCCGCTCGTACCGCCAGGTCAGGGCGCCGTCGGGGTGGGCCGCGTAGTCGCTGAAGAGGCGGATGCGGACGTGCGTGACCGTGCCGAGGTCACCGGAGGCGATCAGGTCGCGGGCGGCTTCCACGGCGGGCGCGTTGCGGTAGTTGAAGCCGACCGCGCCCTGCACGCCCGCCGCGGCGACCGCGTCCGCCACCGCCCGGGCGTCCTGGGGCGTGAGACCCACCGGCTTCTCGATCCAGATGTGCTTGCCGGCCTCGGCCATCGCCACACCGATCTCGCGGTGCAGGAAGTTGGGCGCGGTGATGCTGACGGCCCGCACGCGCGGGTCGGCGGCCACCTCGCGCCAGTCCCGTGTGGCGCGGGCGAAGCCGAACTGCTCCGCGGCCTCGTCGGCCCGGCCGGGCACCTCCTCGGCGACGGCCACCAGCTCCGGCCGCAGGGCCAGCCGAGGGTAGTGATGCCGCACGCGCGCGTACGCCTGGGTGTGCACCCGGCCCATCCAGCCGAACCCGACGACGGCCACTCCCAGCCCGTCCACCATGGCAGTCACCACAGCCTTCCTTGGACCGCTCCATCAGCTGACCAGGCCCACCCTGTGGGGCATTTCCCCAGGGTGTCAAGGCCTTCGGCGCCCTTTGACAACGGGTGCCGCACATGGAACGGTCCAACCATGAGACCACCCACCATCCGCGACGTCGCCGACCGGGCCGGGGTGTCGAAGTCGCTCGTCTCCCTGGTGCTGCGCGGCTCCGACCAGGTGCGTGCCGAGAAGCGGGAGGCCGTCCTGCGGGCCGTGCGCGAGCTGGGCTACCGGCCCAACGCGGCCGCGCGCAGCCTCGGCGAGCGGCGCACCGGGCCGGACGCCCGGCCGCGCCCGGAGGAGGGCGGCGCCCTGGTCGGGGTCCTGCTGCACGACCTGCGCAACCCCTGGTACGTGGACCTCCTGGACGGGCTCAACTCCCTGCTGCACGCGAGCGGCCTGCACATGCTGGTGGCCGACGCCCGGCTGCACCGGCGCGTCGGCCAGGACCCGGCGGGGCCCTTCCTGGATCTGGGAGCGGACGGGCTGGTCGTGGTCGGCACGCTGCCCGACCCGGCGGCGCTGGAGACCGTCGCCGCCCGGATGCCGGTGGTGGTCGCGGGGGCCCGGGAGCCGGTGCCGGCCGGGGTGGACCTGGTGGCGAACGACGACGAGCGCGGCGCCCGGCTGGCCACCGAGCACCTCGTCGGACTCGGCCACCGCCGCATCGCCCACCTGGCGGGCTACGGCGCCGTCGCCGACCTGCGCCGGCGCGGCTTCGAGGCGGCCGTGCGGGCGGCGGGGCCGGACCGTACGGCGCTGGTGGAGGCGGGGGACATGACCGAGGAGGGCGGCTACCGGGCCACGGTGCGGCTGCTGGCCCGCGCCGACCGGCCCACGGCGGTCTTCGCCGTCAACGACATGACGGCGGTGGGGGTGCTGTCGGCGGCCGAGGAGCTGGGCCTGCGGGTGCCGCGCGACCTGTCCGTGGTCGGCTACGACAACACCGGCATCTCCCGGCTGCGCCATGTGTGGCTCACCACCGTCGACGGCGCCGGCCACGAGGTCGGCCGCCGTGCCGCCCGCTGTCTGCTCGACCGTCTCGAAGGGCCGGGCGGACAGGGGCGGCTGCTGCTGGCCCCGCCGGTCCTGGAGGTCCGGGGGACGACGGCGCGTCCGCCCGCGGTCACAGGTTGATCGCGTAGGCCTTCCGCAGCGTCTCGTGCACCGTCCAGGTCGTCCGGTCGCCCTCGCGCAGCACGGCGAGGTCGCCGGGACCCACCGTCAGCGTGGGACCGCCCTCGGCCTCGATCGTCGCCGACCCGCTGATCACCACGAACAGCTCGTCCGCCTCGGTGTCGGTGACGACGCCCGGGGTGATCTGCCAGATCCCCCTGATCTGCCGGCCGTCCGCGGACTCCCACACCACCTTGCCGGTCACCTCGGGGTTCCCGGCGACGATCTGCCCCGGATCGAGCGGCTCGGGGTCGAGGCCGGCGTCGGGGATGTGGACGACGAAGCTGGGGGTCGGAGGGCCGCCGGGGCCGCTGTCGGTGCTCATGGGTCGACCCTAGCGAGGCCGTACGCGCGCCGGCTCTGGACACTGTGTGGGCCGTCGGCCCAGGTGGAAGGACACTTCGTCACGACTGGCGGCCGGTGTGCGGCGGGGTGATCGTGGTGCCCATGGCGGACGACACCGCGGCGGCGCGCGAGCCGCACCGGCACGGCACACGTGAGGCCCTCCTCTTCGGCGGGGTCTACGGCGCGGTGCTGGCCAGTTCGATGGTCGCCGCCCTCAGCCAGCACGGGCACACCTCCCAGGACAGCCGCCGCTACGACGCCGCCTGGCTGCTGGTGACCGCGTTCGCCTCGGCGCTCGCGCACGGCTACGCCCACTACATCGCCGAGCGGGGCGCGCACCGCAGGGGCGACGCGCTGCGCACCCTGGTCGAGGAGTGGCCGCTCGTGGCGGCCGTGCTGCCCACGGTGCTGATCCTGGCGGGCGCCGGGTGGGGCTGGTGGCCGGCGAGCGGGGTGGAGTACGCCGCGTTCGTCCTGAACATCGCCCTGCTGTTCGCCCTCGGCCTGGTCACCGCCCGCTGGGCGCGCCGCCCGTGGGCCGTCGCGGTGCTGATCGGGGCGGTGGACGCGCTGCTCGGCCTGATCGTGGTCGTGGCGAACGCGTTGATCAAGTAACCCGGGTCGTCCTGCGCCGTGCCCCCAGTGGGAACATGGCGCGGCGGCAGCACGCCCGCAATACGGCGGACAAAATTGTTGACAATCTTGTTTCGCTAGATTTAGGTTCGACAGGCACTCATTCAGGGAGGGCGACCATGCCGAAAGAAGCCCGTCCGAGCACCGGGGAGCAGGCCAGGCAGCACGCGCTCGCGCAGCTGCGGCAGGCGATCCTGCACGGCGAGATGGCACCGGCCCAGCGGCTGGTGGAGAACGAGCTCGCCGAGCAGTTCGGTGTGACGCGGGCCAGCATCCGCGCGGCGCTGATCGATCTGGAGTCCCAGGGACTCGTCGAACGGATCCGCAACCGCGGCTCGCGGGTGCGGGTGGTCACCGTGGACGAGGCGGTCGCCATCACCGAGTGCCGCATGGTCCTCGAAGGACTGTGCGCGGCGAAGGCGGCCGTCGCGGCCAGCGACGACCAGCTGATCGAGCTGACCGACCTCGGCACGGCCATGACCAAGGCCGTCGCCGACGGCGAGCCGGTCACCTACTCCGACCTGAACCACGCCCTGCACGTCCGCATCCGGGAGTTCTCCGGCCAGCAGACCGCGCAGGAGCTGCTGGAGCGGCTCAACGCCCAACTGGTGCGTCACCGATTCCAGTTGGCGCTGAGGCCGGGGAGGCCGCAGCAATCCCTGAACGAGCACCTGACCATGATCGAAGCGATCCGGGCCAGGGACCCCCAGGCGGCCGAGACGGCCGTCCGCGCCCACCTCACCAGCGTGATCGAGGCGCTGCGCGACTGATCACAGCTGCGCGGGGCGGGCGCCCACCTGTCACCAAGGAGATCTGAGAATGACCCAGGCCAACGCGCCCGCCAGCCCACCACGATCGACCCTCGTCGTCACCGCGCACGCCGGCGACTTCGTGTGGCGGGCGGGCGGCGCCATCGCCCTGGCCGCCTCCCGCGGGGAGAAGGTCACCATCGCGTGCCTGACCTTCGGCGAGCGCGGCGAGTCCGCCAAGGCGTGGCGTGAGGGCAGGAAGCTCGACGAGATCAAGGCGATACGCCGGGACGAGGCCGAGCGTGCCGCCGCCGCCCTGGGCGCCGAGGTCCGCTTCTTCGACGCCGGCGACTACCCGCTGGTGGCCACCGCCGAGCTGACCGATCTGCTCGTCGCCGTCTACCGCGACACCCAGCCGGACGTGGTGCTGACCCACCCCACCGAGGACCCCTACAACGGCGACCACCCGGCCGCCAACCGTATGGCGCTGGAGGCCCGGGTCCTCGCCCAGGCCATCGGCTACCCCGGCGAGGGCGAGATCATCGGCGCGCCGCCGGTCTTCTACTTCGAGCCGCACCAGCCGGAGATGAGCGGCTTCAGGCCCGAGGTCCTGCTCGACATCACCGAGGTGTGGGACACCAAGCGCAAGGCCATGGAGTGCCTCGGCGCCCAGCAGCACCTGTGGGACTACTACACCGACCTCGCCGTGCGCCGGGGCGTGCAGCTCAAGCGCAACGCCGGCCCCAACCTGGGCCTGGCGCACAAGACCATGGCCGAGGCGTTCATGCGTCCCTACCCGCAGATCGCGAGGGAGCTGGCGTGAGCGGCGTGATCGTGACGAACCCGCCGAAGGCGGAGCTGAAGGACGTCGACGCGCTGGCCGGTTTCGGCGTGGCCACGGTCGGCGAGGCGATGGGCCGGACCGGGCTGCTGAGCCCGGAGATCCGCCCGATCCAGCAGGGCGTACGGGTCGCCGGCACTGCCGTCACCGTGCTCAGCTGGCCCGGCGACAACCTGATGATCCACGCGGCCGTCGAGCAGTGCGGCGAGGGCGACATCCTGGTCGTCACCACCACCTCCCCGTCCACCGACGGCATGTTCGGCGAGCTCTTCGCGACCGCGCTCCAGCGGCGCGGGGTGCGCGGCGTGATCACGAA
Source organism: Streptomyces sp. 3330 (assembly GCF_031456635.1). NCBI lineage: Bacteria > Bacillati > Actinomycetota > Actinomycetes > Kitasatosporales > Streptomycetaceae > Streptomyces > Streptomyces sp. 3330. Next base: position 16,753 of record NZ_JAVDVA010000031.1, on the reverse strand, counting down.
CGCGGGCATCCGCGACACCCAGGAACTGCGGGACATGGGCTTCGCGGCCTGGTCGCGGGCGGTCTCCTCGCAGGGCACCGTGAAGGCCACCGGGGGCTCGGTCAACGTGCCGATCGCGATCGACGGACAGGTGATCCGTCCGGGCGACGTGATCCTCGCCGACGACGATGGTGTCGTGGTCGTCCCGCGCGAGCGGGCCCGTGCCACCGTCGCGGCGTCCGAGGCCCGCGAGGCCAAGGAGGCCCGCTCCCGCGCAGCCTTCCTCGACGGTGAACTCGGCCTGGACCGCTACGGGTTGAGGGACACCCTGAAGCGGCTCGGCGTCGAGTACAAGACGTACGACGCGTACGCGGGGGAGTCGTCGTGACCTCCGTGTCGGAGGAACTGCCCTGTCTGCTCATGAGGGGCGGCACCTCCAAGGGCGCGTACTTCCTCGCCGCTGATCTCCCCGCCGAACCGGCCCTGCGCGACGAGCTGTTGCTGCGCGTCATGGGCAGCCCGGACGCACGCCAGATCGACGGCCTGGGCGGTGCGCACCCGCTCACCAGCAAGGTGGCCGTGGTGTCGCCGTCGGCCGACCCGCGCGCCGACGTCGACTATCTCTTCCTCCAGGTCGCCGTGGAACGAGCCGAGGTGAGCGACCGTCAGAACTGCGGCAACATCCTCGCCGGTGTCGGCCCGTTCGCCGTCGAGCGCGGGCTGGTCGCCGCGGGGGAGCGGGAGACGGCCGTCCGCATCCGCATGGTGAACTCCGGCGACCACGCGACGGCGACCTTCCCGACGCCGGGCGGCCGGGTGGACTACACCGGCGCCGCCGGGATCTCCGGGGTGCCGGGGACGGCCGCGCCGGTGGTGATCGAGTTCCCGCCGGGCGACGGCGCGCTGCTGCCCACGGGCCACGTCCGGGACGAGATCGACGGGGTGGCGGTGACCTGCGTGGACAACGGCATGCCGACGGTGCTCGTCGCGGCCACCGCGCTCAAGGTCACCGGCTACGAGCTGCCCCGGGACCTGGAGGAGGACGTCGCGCTCGCCGACCGCCTCCGGACGATCCGGCTCGCGGCGGGCAGGCTGATGGGCCTCGGCGACGTGTCGGACACCACCGTGCCCAAGCTCACGCTGCTCGCCGCGCCCCGTGCTGACGGCGCGGTCACCACCCGCACCTTCATTCCCGTGCGCTGCCACCCGTCGATCGGCGTGCTCGGCGCCGCGAGCGTCGCGGCCGGGCTGCGGATCGAAGGCAGCGTGGGGGCGGAGCTGGCGCGGATCGACGCCGGAAGCGACCGCGTGCGCATCGAACACCCCACGGGATTCCTGGACATCGAAAGCAGCCTCGGGGCCACCTCCGACGGTCTGCCCCGCGCCCACCGCACCGCCGTGGTGCGCACGGCCCGAAAGATCTTCGACGGCACCGTCTTCCCCCGGTCCGCCGAGACGGCCCCCCTGCCCGCACGCTCCCCTGGAGGTCAACGATGACTCCGCCGCTCGGCGACATCGCCCACATCGGCCATGCCCAGCTCTTCACCCCGGACCTGGACGCCAGTGTCGGCTTCTTCACGGACTACCTGGGGCTGACCGTCAACGGGCAGGACGGCGACACGGTCTACCTGCGCACCTTCGACGACTACGAGCACCACAGCCTGGTGCTCACCGCCCGCGAGCAGCCCGGTCTCGGCCGGCTGGCCCTGCGCACCTCCAGCGCGGAGGCCCTTCAGCGCCGGGTCGCGGCCATCGAGGCGGCGGGCGGCACCGGTCACTGGGCCGAGGACGAACCAGGCCTCGGCAAGCTGTACGTCACCACCGACCCGGACGGCCACGAGCACGCCCTGTACTGGGAGAGCGAGCACTACCGGGCCCCCGACGGGCTGCGGCCGGCCCTGAAGAACCAGCCGCAGGCCAAGCCCAACCGGGGTGTGGGCGTACGGCGCCTGGACCACATCAACTTCCTCGCCGCCGACGTGCTCGCCAACTCCGAGTTCCAGCAGAACCTGCTGGGCGCGCGTCCCACCGAGCAGATCCGGCTCGACACGGGGAGGATCGCGGCGCGCTGGCTGACGTACACGAACAAGTCCTACGACGTCGTCTACACCTCGGACTGGACCGGGAGTTCGGGGCGGCTGCACCACATCGCGTTCGCGACGGACACCCGTGAGGACATCCTGCGCGCCGCCGATCTCGCGATCGACTCGGGCGTGTTCATCGAGACTGGCCCGCACAAGCACGCCATCCAGCAGACGTTCTTCCTGTACGTCTACGAGCCCGGCGGCAACCGCATCGAGCTGTGCAACCCGCTCACGCGCCTCGTCCTGGCCCCCGACTGGCCGCTCGTCACCTGGACCGAGGAGGAGCGCAAGAAGGGGCAGGCCTGGGGTCTGCGGACCATCGAGTCGTTCCACACGCACGGCACGCCGCCCGTCGGCTGACCCGTCTCCGGGGGTGCGCAAGGCGTCCGACCAGCAGGATCCACTGATTGTCGATGAGATTGTTGACAAAAGTGTTGACTCTTTCTGGGTCGGTCCTTAGCGTCTTGCGCACACCGGGTCAGCCGCACGAGCCGCGCCGGCCCTCTTCACTCGTCCCCTCCAGGGAACGTCTCCTGGACGAGAGGAAAACAACGATGTCCTCCTCCCCCGCGCTGTCCGCCCGCGGCAGCAGACTGGCCCTCCTGGTCGTCGGTCTGTGCTGGCTGGCCGTGCTCTTCGACGGCCTCGACATGTTCATCTACGGCTCGGTGCTGCCGCACCTGCTGGAGACGAAGACCTTCGGCCTCACCCCGGACACCGCCGGCGACCTCGGCAGCTACGCCACTTTCGGCATGCTGATCGGCGCCCTGACGGCGGGCACCGTCGCCGACCGGGTCGGGCGCAAGAAGCTCATGGTCGGCTGCGTGGTGCTGTTCTCGCTCGCCTCCGGCGTGTGCGCGATGGCGGGCAGCGTCGAGGTCTTCGGCCTCGGCCGGACCCTGGCGGGCGTCGGACTCGGCGGCCTGCTGCCCACCGCGATCAGCATGGTCTCCGACTACGCCCCGCGCGGCCGCGGCGCCCTCGTCATCGGCCTGCTGATGACCGCGCACCACGCCGGCGGCATCCTCTCCGCCTACGTCGCCAAGTGGCTCATCGACCCGGTCGGCTGGCGCGCCGCGTTCTGGGTGTGCGTGCTCCCGCTGCTCTTCGCCCCGGTGCTCGCCAGGCTGCTGCCCGAGTCGCTGAGCTTCCTCGTCGCCAAGGGCCGCACCGACGAGGCCCGCGAGCTGGCCACCCGCTACGACGTCGAACTGCCCGCCGAGAAGTCCGGCAAGCAGGGCGCGGCCGACCGCTGGAACGCGCTGAAGAACCTCTTCCGCGGTGGTGAGTGGACCCAGACCCTGCTGTACTGGCTGGCCTCCTTCGGCGGTCTGCTCCTCGTCTACGGCGTCGCCACCTGGCTGCCCACCCTGATGCGGGCCGAGGGTTACGAGCTCGGCTCGGCCCTGTCCTTCGTGGTCGTCTTCAACCTCGGCGGCATCGTGGGCATGCTGGTCGCCGGGCGCGCCGCCGACCGGTTCGGCGCCCCGCGCATCTCCGCGGTGTGGTTCGCGCTGACCGCCGCCGGCGTGTTCCTGCTCAGCGTCCACATGCCGATGACCCTGACGATGATCGTCGTCTTCTTCACCGGCGTCTTCCTCAACAGCGCCCAGACGATGATCTACGCGACGGTCTCCATCCGCTCGCACGCGGACAACCGGGCCACCGCCGTCGGCTGGACCTCGGGCATGGGCCGCTTCGGCGCCGTCTTCGGGCCGTGGCTGGGCGGCCAGCTGCTCGCCTCGGACAACGGCGACTGGGGCTTCACCTCGTTCGCGATCGCCGGCCTGTCGTCGATGGTCTTCATCGGCATCGCGGCGCTGCGTACCTCCCGGCAGACTCCGCGCGACGACGCCGACCAGCAACTGGTCGGCGCCCACTGACCGCGTCGTGACCACCGGGGGCAAGGACGGAGGCCGGCCGCCGCACCAGGGTGCCGCGGCCGGCCTCCGGCGCTCACGGCGATCCGCCCGAGGTGCGCCCGGGCGCGGGGGGCGTCACCCTCGACGTATGACCGAGCGCTGGGAGGTGCGGCGGGCGGGCCCGGACGACGCCACGCACCGGGTGCTGATGATCCCGGGTGCGCTGTGCACGACCGCGTTCTACGCGGATCTGATGGCCGAGCCGGCGCTGGCGGGCCTCGGGACGATCGCGGCGACCCTGCCGGGGTTCGGCCGTACCGAGGAGCCCGAGGACGTGTCCGTCGAGCACTACGCCCGGCTGATGTCGGACTTCGCGGCCGAGGCCGGCTGCGACACGGTCGTGGGCCACAGCCTGGGCGCGAACGTGGCGATCGAGATGGTCGCGGCGGGCCTGTTCACGGGACCCGTGGTACTGCTCTCGCCGACCTTCTCGCGAGGGGACGAGTCGAGGTCCCTGTCCGTGATCAACACGGTGGCGCGGGTGCCCGGGCTCGGCACGGCCGCCTGGGCGGGCATGCTGAAACTGCTGCCCCGGGCGATGGAGGACGAACTGCCGCCGCCGCGCGCGCATGCGCTGGCGGCGGCGATGGCCGACAACGATCCGGCGGCCTGCCGCCGGATCCTGCGGCACCACTACGCCTATCTGGACCGGTACGCGTCGCTGGTCCCCAGGCTGTGCGAGGCCGGGGTCCCGGCCTGGGTGGTACGCGGGGACCGCGACGAGGTCGGCCTGACCGACGCGGAGCGGCGGGGGCTGGAGGCCTGCCGGAACGTCCGGACGGTCACGGTGCCCGACGCGGGACACTTCGCGCTGGTGGAACAGCCCGCGCGGGTCGCCGCCGTCGTCCTGGAGGCGGTGACCGCGGCGGTGCGCTGAATGCCGTGCCCGGTCCCGCCGTCCTCAGTCGTCGGAGCCCATCTGGTCCTCCGCCGACAGGTGTTCCACCGTCCGGCCGGTCTCGGTGAACGTGCGCGTCACATGGCCCGAGGAGTACACCCACAGGATCCGCAGCGGGCGGTCGCCGATGTTGCGGAACAGGTGCGGGACGGGGGACGGCACGTACGTGGTGTCGTACTGCTCCAGCTTCGTCACCTCGCCGTCCACCCACACCTCCGCCTCACCCTCGAGGATCGTCACGTGCTCGTCGCAGTTGTGCGAGTGCAGCGGGGCCCCGGAGCCGACCGGATAGACACTCATCCCGCTGGTGATCCGGTTCTCCCCGTTCGCCGACGTCGTGGTGACGAGCGGTGTCGTGACGACCGCGCCGCCGCGGTCGAGGAGCGGGACGGACGCGGCCTTGATGATGGTGGTCATGCCGGACGACGTTAGGTCGCCGTCCGGTGAACGGGGGGCCTCCGGCATGCAGTTTTACGTTGCGCTCCGAGGTGGGTGAGCTTCTCGGACACGGCTGTACCTTCACCTGGCACCGCACGGATTCCCGACCCGTGCCCGTAACGCGCCGGAAAGAAAAGGCAGGTAGAGGCCGTGAGGCTCCCCGTTCTCGACGAAGAGGAAATGGATGCGCGGCAGCAGGAGCTGGCCGCGCGGATCGCCGGCCGCCGTGGCGCGGTGCGCGGTCCCTTCCGGGTCTGGCTGCACAGCCCGGAGATGTGCGAACGGGCCGAGTCGCTCGGCGCGTTCGCCCGGTTCGACTGCTCGCTGCCCAGGCACCTGCGCGAGCTGACCCTGCTGATGGCCGCCCGCAACTGGGACGCGCAGTACTCCTGGAACGCGCACGTGCACCAGGCGGTCGAGGCCGGCATCCCGGAAGCCGCGGTGAACGCCATCGCCGAGAAGCGCGAGGCGGTCTTCGACAACGAGGCGGACCAGGCCTTCTACCGGTTCTGCCGGGAGATCCTCGACGAGCACTTCGTCACCGACGCCACCTTCGCGGCGGCGCTGGCGCACTTCGGCTCCAAGGGTCTGGTGGACACCATCGGCGCGCTCGGCAACTTCACCATGCTCGGGATGTGCCTGAACACCTTCCAGGTGGACCTCCAGGCCGACACGGAACCCCCCTTCCCCGACATCCGCGGCTACGGACGTGTGGCCCCCGAGGGCGACCGGCCATGACCGCCGTACTGCGCGCCCGGGGCGTCACCAAGAGCTTCGGCGGGGCGGCCGCCCTGAAAGGCGTCGACCTCGATCTGTACCCCGGCGAGGTGCACGCCCTGATGGGCATGAACGGCGCCGGCAAGTCGACCCTCGTGCAGGTGCTGTCCGGCGTCCACCAGGCCGACGCCGGCACGATCGAGATCGACGGACAGGAGCAGCACGGGCTGAGCGTGCGCCGGGCACGCAGGCTCGGCATCTCCTCGGTGCCACAGCGCCGCGAGCTGGCGATGGGCCTGAGCGTCGCCGAGAACATCCTGCTCGGCGACCTGCCCACCCGGGGGCGCGCCGTGCGGTGGAAGGCCGTCAGGGAAGAGGCCCGCACGGCCCTCGCCGCCCTCGGGATCGCCGTCGACGTGGAGCGCGCCGCGGGTTCGCTCACCGTCGCCGAGCAGACCATGGTCGAGGTGGCCCGCGAGGTCCGGCGCGGCGGCCGGGTGCTGATCCTGGACGAACCGACCGCGTGTCTGAGCGCCAAGGACGCCGACCGGATCCGCGCCCTGGTGCGCACCCTGCGCGACGAGGGTGTCGCCGTCGTCTACATCTCGCACTACATCGACGAGGTCATGGCCGTCGCCGACCGCCTCACCGTCCTGCGGGACGGCGCCGTCGTGACGAGCGCGCCCGCCGCCGAACTGGACGACGCCGCACTGGTGCGCGCCATGGTCGGCCGGGACGTCGTCTCCACCCGCCCCGAACGCCCCGCGCCGAAGGACGAAGTCGGCCTTTCCGTCAGGGGGTTGAGCCAGGGCCGGGCCATCAGGGACTTCACCGTCGAGGTGCGCAGGGGCGAGATCGTCGCCGTCCTCGGACCCGCCGGGGACGCCCAGTCCCGGCTGTTCGACCTGCTGTCCGGACGGCAGCGCCCGGAGCGCGGCGAACTGCGCGTCGACGGCAGGGCCGTGCCCTTCGGCCGGGTCCAGGCCTCGCTCGCCGGCGGGCTGCGGTGTGTCACCGGCGACCGCCGTGCCCTGGGCCTGGTCCCCGGCATGTCGCTGGACGAGAACCTGATGCTCGCCGAGGACCGGTTCGCCCGCCGCCGTCTGCACCGCCGGGGTGGACTCGCCCGCCGGGCCGCTCCGCTGCGCCAGAGCTACGGGGTGCGGGCGCTGGCCGGGAACCCGCCGGTGAGCGCGCTGTCGGGCGGCAACCAGCAGAAGGTGCTGCTCGGCAAGTGGCTGGAGACCTCACCGGCCGCCTGCTTCCTGGAGGACCCCACCAACGGCGTGGACATCGCGGCCATGGCCGACATCCACACCCTCCTCGACGACCTCGCCTCCCGGGGAGTGGCCGTACTGCTCGCCTCCTCCTCCGCCGAGGAGGTCATGCGGCTCGCCGACCGGGTCGTCGTCGTGAGCGCCGGCCGCGCCGTCGCCGAACACGACATCACCGCCATCACCCGCGACGAACTCGTCGCCACGGCCCTCGGAGGTCAACCGCAGTGAGCGTCAAGACACTTACCGATGCCCCCGGCGTCTCCGACCCGCCCGAGGAGCCCAGGTCCCGCTTCACGCCGGGCAGGGTGCGCGATCTGCCGCACGCCGGGCTGGTCGCCGTACTCGTCCTCGTCGTGGTGTTCACCGCCGTGCAGAGCGAGACGTTCGCCACCGACCGCAACATCGTCAACATCCTCGGCCAGGTCAGCGTCAACGCGGTGCTGGCCGCCGGACTCACCCTGCTGATGACCGCGGGCGGCATGGACTTCTCGATGGGCAGCAACGTCGCCGTCACGGCCGCCGTGTCGGCGAAACTGCTCGCCGACGGCCGGCCCACCGGTTACGCCGTCGCCGTCGCGCTGCTGCTCGGCACCGCCATCGGACTCGTCAACGGGCTGGTGGTGACCTTCACCAAGGTGGCGCCGTTCGTCGTGACGCTGGCCTCTGCCACCCTGCTCGACGGCGTCGCACTGCTGGTCCACGACGGCTCCACCATCTCCATCGGCACCCGGATGTTCGCCCTCGGCAACGACAAGGTGCTCGGCGTGCCGTATCTGCTGATCGTCGCCGTGCTGGTGCTGATCGCGACGGCGCTCGTCATGCGGTTCACGGTGTTCGGCCGGGACGCCTTCGCCATCGGAGGCAACGAACACGTGGCCCGCCTCAGCGGCATCAACGTCACCGCCCGCAAGCTCACCCTGTACGGCCTGACCGGCACCCTGTCCGGACTCGCCGGCCTGATGCTGCTGTCCCGCCTCGGCTCCTCCAGCCCCGGCGGCACCGCCGGCCTCTCGCTCCAACTGGCCGTGGTCGCCGCGGTGGTGATCGGCGGCACCTCGCTGGCCGGCGGACACGGCACCGTCATCGGCACCGCGCTCGGCCTGGTGCTGCTCGGTGTGGTGGCCAACGCGCTGAACCTCCTGGACTTCTCCAGCAACTACCAGCCGGTCTCGGTCGGCGCGGTGCTGCTCGTCGCGGCCGTCGCCAACGAGATGCACAAGGCCCGCCAGGGCTCGGCCCGCCACTGACCCTCCCTCCCGTCCATGCCTCCCGAAAGGCGTTTCACCATGAGACTCTCCGCCCGTTCGCGCAGGGCGCTGTTCGCCACCGTCACCGGCTCCACCCTGGTGCTGACCGGTTGCGGCACCGGCGACAGCGGCAGCGGCAGTTCCGACAGCGTCTCCCTCGGCTTCGTCAACGGTGGCGACACCAACTTCCACAGCTGTCTCCAGAAAGCCGTCGAGGGCCAGGCCAAGACCGCGGGAGCGAAGGTCTACACGGCCAACTCCCACCAGAACGCCGGGACCGAGCTGTCCAACATCGAGGACATGATCTCCCGCGACGTCAGCGCGCTGATCGTGCAGACGGTCAACGTCGACGCGCTCAAGGGCGACATCGCCAAGGCGAAGGCCTCCGGCATACCGATCTATCTGACCTCCGTGTCCACCAGCGACGCCGCGGACGTCCTCGGCGCGGCGGTCGTCGACCTCAAGAAGGTCGGCAGCCTCGACGCGGGCTGGATCGCCCAGGACGCGGGCACCAAGAACGTGCAGGTCGGCATCGTGGCCGGGGCTCCCGGCGCGGCCTCGGACCTGCTGGTGGGCGGCTTCAAGGGCGCTCTGCCGGCCACGGCGAAGGTCGTCGCCAACCAGCCGGGCATGTTCAACCCGGCGAAGGCCCAGGACGTGGCGGAGAACATGATCCAGGCCAATCCCGACCTGGACTACGCGTTCGTCGCCAACGAGGAGATGGCCTTCGCCGTGCGCAAGGCGTTCGACGCGGCCGGCGCGAAGGACGTCAAGATCGTCACCGTGAACGGGACCGACGAGGGCCTGGCCGCGGTCAAGAGCGGCGCGTTCTCCGCCACCGTCTCGAACTCGGCGAAGACGATCGGCGAGACGGCCGTCAGGAACGCCGTAGGGCTCCTCGGAAAAGAAAAGGTTGACAAGATTGCCGACATTCCTCTTCTGTTGGTGACCAAGGACAACCTGAGCGAGGCACCCCAGTACTGCCCGAAGTGAGGGCCCCACCGGGAAGCGGTGCCTGCCCGCGCCCGGTCGTCCCGAGCCGCAGGAATGCTCCCGTTCCCGACGCCGCGGGCGGGAGCCGCAATCGGAGGAAACATGGACCGCTTGCTGCTGATGCACAGTTTCGTCACTGTCGCTCAGGCCGGAAGCTTCAACGGGGCCGCCAAGAAACTGGGCTCCTCCGGGTCGCTGGTGTCACGGCACGTGGCCGAACTGGAACGTCAGGTGGGGGTCCGCCTGGTCAACCGCACCGCCCGCTCGGTGAGCCTCACCGAGCCGGGCCTGAGGTACGCGGAATTCGCCGCCCGCATCCTCGAGGAGATCGACGCGCAGGACGCGGCACTCGCCGACTCGCACGACCGGGCCGAGGGCACCCTCAGCATCATCTGCCCGAAATGGATAGGCAGTCTGGACCTGGGTGACGCGATCGCCGCCTTTTCCGCGGCCCACCCGAAGATTCAGGTCCGATTCGAACTCGGCGGAATGTCCGACCGTACCTACGATTTCCTGGACAGCGGATTCGACGTCGCATTCCACACCCGCGACCTCCGCGATTCCAGCGTCCGCCTGAAGAAGATCTCCTCCCTGCCGTTCGTGCTGTGCGGCTCGGCGGACTACATCGAACGGCGGGGCGGCCTCGCGCATCCCAACGACATCGCGGGCCACGACTGCCTGGTGCACGTCAACGACCCGGTCTGGCGCATCGGCCACGGCCACGCGAGCACCCTGCACAAGATCCGCACCATCGCCTTCTCGTCCAACTCGTACCTCGCGCTCCAGAAGGCCGCCGTGCACGGCCGGGGCATCGCCCTGCTCCCGCAGCGCCCGGCCTACGACGACCTGGTCTGCGGCGCGCTGAAGGTGCTGCTGCCCGAACTCGCCGTACCGGACCGCCCGCTGTACGCCATCTACGGCCCGGGACAGGCCACCCCGCGCAAGATCAGCGTGTTCCTGGACTTTCTCTCCGCGTGGTTCTCACAGAACCCGATTCCCGCGATCCGGTAATCCCGACGGCACGCGCAACCAAGAGTTGCGCATCGGGTGGAGCCGGGTCCATTGAGGCCCCGGCCACCCCCTGCCTACGCTCACCAGGCGACCCGGAAACGAGGAATGCATGGGCATCCAGAGAATCGAATCGGTCACCTACGGCATCGACGACCTCGACGCATGCCTCCGGTTCTTCGACGACTTCGGTCTGTTCCTGGTGGAGCGGAGCGAGGAACACGCCGTCTTCGAGACCCTCGCCGGGCAGACGCTCCACCTCGACACCGCCCCGAACCCGCTCCTGCCGCCGCCGGTGGAGCAGGGGCCCACCCTGCGCGAGGTCGTCTGGGGCGTCGACACCCCGGAGGAGCTGGCCCGGCTCGCCGAGGCGGCCGGCCGCCGGCGCGCGGTGCGCGAGAGCGCCGACGGTGTCCTGCACACCGTCGACCTCAGCGGCTTCGGCGTGGGCCTCACCCTCGCCCGGCCGAAGCCGGTCACCGTCACCCCCCGTCCCGCCAACGCGACGGGCGCCGTCCACCGCTGGAACACCGCACTGGAGCCGGTCACGCGCGCGTACCCGCTGCGCATGTGCCATGTGGCGCTGAACATCGCCAAGGCGGGCAAGGACGAGGCCGTCGCCTTCTACACCGACGTCCTCGGCTTCCGGCCGACCGACGTCGTGGAGCCGATGGGCGTCTTCCTGCAGGCCCCGGGCGACGACGACCAGCACACCATGCTGCTCTGCCACCGCCCGGACCGGGTCGGCGTCAACCACATCGCCTACGAGGTGCCCGGCTTCGACGATGTCATCGAGGGCGGCAACCACATGATCGAGAAGGGCTGGCGGGAGGCCCGCCGGCTCGGCCGCCACACCGTCGGCTCGAACGTCTTCCGCTTCCTGCACGCCCCGTGCGGGGGCCGCGTCGAGTACGCCGCCGACATGGACCGGGTCGACGACACCTACGAGACCCGCGTCCACGAGACCGCCCCGCCGCACCACATCTGGGCGCTGCGCACGAACCGCGACCAGGACGCCGGCACCGTCTCCTGAGCCGCTCCCGCCCCGCCGCGCGACCCCATCGACCCGCCCGCCTCATCGATCCCGCCTCATCGACTCTCCAGCCTGAGAGGGCACCCACCCATGACCACCGACCACGGCTACCCCGCCGTCCGCCTCCACATCGCGGGCGAGTGGTGCCAGGGCGGCACCGGACGTACCGCCCCGATCGTGAACCCGGCCACCGAAGAGGTGATCGGACACGTACCCCTGGCCGCCCCCGCCGACCTGGACCGCGCCCTCGAAGCCGCCGCGGCGGGCTTCAAGGTGTGGCGCGCGACGCCGGTCGCCGAACGCACCGCAGTCCTGCACGCCGCCGCCGACCTGCTGACCGGGCGCGCCGCCGAGATCGGCCGGATCATGACCCTGGAGCAGGGCAAACCGCTCGCCGAGGCGACCGGTGAGGCCCGCCGGGTGGCCGGCGCCCTGCGCTGGCACGCCGACGACGCCCGCCGCGCCTACGGCCGGATCATCCCCGCCGAGCCCGGCACGCTCCTCACCGTCCGCCGTGAGCCGATCGGCCCGGTCGCCGCCTTCGTGCCGTGGAACTTCCCGGCGGGCGGCCCGATGCGCAAGATCTCCGCCGCGCTCGCCGCCGGCTGCTCGATCGTCGTCAAGGCCTCCGAGGAGACCCCGGCGACCGCCATGGAACTGGTGCGCTGCTTCACCGACGCGGGGCTCCCGGCCGGGGTGCTGAACCTCGTCTTCGGCGAGCCCGCCGAGGTCTCCGCCCACCTGATCGCCTCCCCGGTGGTCCGGCTGGTCGCCTTCACCGGCTCGGTGCCGGTCGGAAAGCTGCTGGCCGCGCAGGCCGGCCAGGTCATGAAGCCGTCGCTGATGGAACTCGGCGGCCACGCCCCGGTGATCGTCTGCGCGGACGCCGACCCGGTATCGGCCGCCCGCAAGGCCGCCCTGGCCAAGTTCGCCAACGCCGGCCAGGTCTGCACCTCGCCGAGCCGCTTCCTCGTCCACGAGAGCCTCGTGGACGAGTTCACCGCCGAGTTCGTGAAGGCCGCCGAGGCGGTGGTCGTCGGTGACGGACTCGAACCGGGCACCACCATGGGTCCCCTGGCCAACGCACGCCGGCTGGAGTCCCTGGAGCGGCTCACCGCCGACGCCGTCGCGCGCGGCGCCACGGTCCTCACCGGCGGCGAGCGGGCAGACCGGCCGGGCTACTTCTTCGCGCCGACCGTCCTGACCGACGTCCCCGAGGACGCCGGGCTGCTGCACGAGGAACCGTTCGGACCGATCGCGCCGATCGTGCCGTTCGCCGGCCTCGACGAGGCCCTCGCCGTCGCCAACGCGCTGCCGTACGGCCTCGCCGCCTACGGCTTCACCGCCTCCGCCGCGACCGCCGAGAAGCTCTCCGCCGAACTGGAGGCCGGGATCCTCTCCCTGAACCACTGCGGCGGCTCCGTCCACGAGGCGCCCTCCGGCGGCGTCAAGGACAGCGGCTACGGCCGGGAGGGCGGGCCGGAGGCGCTGGACGCCTACCTGGTCACCAAGCGCGTCTCCCACCAGCTGGCGCCATGAGGTACGCACGGCTCGCGGTCGACGGAAGGACGCGATGGGGCCGGGTGGGGGAGACCGACGTGGAGCTGCTGTCCGGCTCCCCGCTGGCAGGCGATGCCGAGGCCGTCGGGACCGTCCGGCGGGACACGGCCGACTGGCTGCCGCCCGTCGTCCCGCCCGTGTTCTACGCGGTCGGACTGAACTACCCCCGGCACATCGCGCACGCGGCCCGGCTCGGCAATCCCGCCGCCGTCACGCCGGACCGCCCGGAGGTCGGCTACCGCGCCAACAACGCCCTCACCGGCCACCGTTCACCCATCGTGAAGCCGGCCGGGGCCGAGGGACGGTTCGAGGCCGAGCCCGAACTGGTCGCCGTCATCGGCCGTACGGTCCGGCACGCCTCCTACGAGGAGGCCCGCGGATCCGTCTTCGGCTGGACCATCGGCAACGACGTCAGCGCCCGCACCTGGCAGCACCAGGACCGCACCCTGTGGCGCAGCAAGAACAGCGACACCTTCAAGCCGATGGGCCCGTGGATCGAGACCGACGTCGACGCCCTGGCGCAGACCACCACCTTGCGGGTCAACGGCGCGGAGCGGGCCTCGTTCCCCACCGGAGACATGGTCTTCGACCCCTTCGACTACATCGTCGAGATCACCCGGCACATCACCATGCGACCCGGGGACGTGCTGTGGATGGGCGCCGAGTCGACCTGCGCGATCGAGCCCGGGGACACCGTGGAGATCGAGATCAGCGGTATCGGTGTGCTGTCCAACCCCGTTCACCTCGAAGGGAACCACCAGTCATGAGCGCGGAACCCCGCTACATCCACCACGTCAACTTCCCCACCACCGACCCCGACCGCACCGCCGCCTGGTACACGAAGGTCTTCGGCATGAAGCGGATCATGCCCAAGTCCAACACCCGGGTCGTGCTGATGACCCGCGGCAACTTCGACCTGCACTTCACCCCGGTCGAGGAGATGGAGCGCATGGCGCCCTATCACTTCGCCGTCGAGGTCGACGACTGGGACGACTTCCTGGCGCACCTCGGTGAGCTGGGCATCCGGCACACCCGGCCCATCCAACGCCCGGAGAACCAGTCGAAGTTCTGCTACATCCACGACCCCGACCACACCATGATCGAGATCGTGCACCACGCCAAGCGCCCCAGCTGATCACGCGCCCGACCGATCGACCCCGTTGAGGAGCTCCCTCCCATGCCTCTCGCCGACTCCGACGGCACCTCCCTCTACTACGAGCGCCACGGCAGCGGTCCGGCGATCCTGTTCGTGCACGGCAGCGGCGGCCACCACGCCGCCTGGTGGCAGCAGGTCGCCGCGCTGCGCGACGAGTTCACCGTGGTCACCCTCGACCTGCGCGGCTTCGGCCAGTCCGACTCGACCATGGCGGAGTTCGACGGCCAGGACTTCCCCGGTGACGTCGTCGCCGTCCTCGACCAGGAGGACCTGACCGACGTCATGCTGGTGGGGCAGTCCATCGGCTCCGTCGCCGCCCTGCGGGCCGGCCTGCTGCGCCCCGAACGCGTCTCCTGTGTCGTCCTCGGCCACTCGCTGGGCGGCATCAGCCATCCCGAACTGAAGGAACTTGCCGCCGCCGACCGTGCCGAGGCCGTCAGACTCCCGGTCATCGACCGGCTGTTGACCAGGACCTTCCAGCGCGAGCGGCCCGACCTCACCTTCCTGTTCCAGCAGATGGGCACCTTCAACGCCGCCAGGATGCAGGACCTGCGCAACCTCGACACCGACGGCCCCTCCCTGGAGGAGATCGAGGCCTCGGGCGTCCGGGTCGCCTTCCTCGCGGGCGAGAAGGACGCCGTGCTGAGCGTCGAGACGGTGACCCGCGCCCACGAACTGCTGGCCGGCTCGCACCTGGAGATCGTCCCGGGCGCCCCGCACTCCATGTACTGGGAGACGCCCCAGGCCTACAACGAGGCCGTCGCCCGTCTGCGCCGCACCCTCACCGCACAGAAGGAAGCAGCATGAGCAGCCTGACCCTGGCCGCCGCCGAGGAGATCATCGAGGCCGCCACCCGGCGGGCCCGGGCCGTGGGCAAGGCGGTGAGCGTCGCCGTCGTGGACGCCGGAGGCTTCCCCGTCGCCATCCGCCGCCCCGACGGGGCCCGCCCCCTCACCCCCGACATCGCCCGCGCCAAGGCGTACACCGCGGCCGTCATGCAGCGGCCCGGCGCGATGCTGAAGAAGTGGCAGGAGAGCCAGCCCGTCTTCTTCGCCCAGCTCTCCCAACTCCCGGGCGCGGCCATGCCGATCATGGCCACCGAAGGCAGCGTCACCATCAAGAAGGACGGCGAGATCATCGGCGGCCTCGGCATCGCCGGCGGCACCGCGGACGAGGACCAGACCATCGCCGACGAGGTGCTCGCCTCCCTCGGCTACGAGCTGGAGTTCGCCGCCTGGGGTGTCGCGGGCGGCCCCGCCGGGCCCGGAAAGGACGCGTGACCCATGGCGGACACGTTCAACTACCGCATCGACCACCACGGCAGCCTGGTCCGTCCCGCCGAACTGGTCGCCGCCCGCGCGACCGGTGACCCGGAAGCCCGGGCGGCCGCCGAGCGGCGGGCGGTCGAGGAGGCGGTCGTCCTCCAGCGCAGGCTCCGCTCGACCGTCGTCACCGACGGCGACTTCCCCCGCGAGGACTTCCGCGGCGCCGTCCTCGACGCCGTGACCGGTTTCCGCCGCACCGACGAGGTCGGTCCGGACGGCCTGGTCGGCTGGGTCGCCGAGTCCCTGCCCAAGGCGAACGGCCCGCTGCTCGCCGACTGGGCGGACCGGCTCACCGCGCTGACGGTGATCGCGCCCAAGGTCTCGCTGCCCTCCCCGGCCTACCTCGCCGCGACCACCTACCGCCCCGGCCCCGGGGTGGCCTCCGCACGCGAACTGGGTGAGGCCCTCGCGGAGATCGTCCAGGCGGAGATCGAGCTGCTGGTGTCGAGGGGAGTACGGCTGATCCAGCTCAACAACCCCTTGCTGCTGGGCCAGTTGGCGGTCGAGCCGGCCGACCCGGGGGCTCTGTCCTTCGAGGACGCGGTGGCCGTCGAGGCCCTCGCCGTACGTCTCGACGAACGCCCCGAGGGGGTACGGATCGGGGTCGCTCCCGGCCATGCCGCCCCCGCGGCGGTGGACCGGGCACGCGCCGAGCGGCTGTACGGCGCGGTACCTGCCGACCGCTGGATCCTGCCCCTCGACCAGGGCACCGGGGCGGAGCTGGACCTCGTCCGGGCGCTGCCGGAGGACCGGGACGTCTGCCTGGGCGTGGTCGACGCCACCGTGCCCAGACTCGAGGACCTCGACACGGTGATGGCCCGCATCGACGCCGTCGGTGAGTTCAAGGACCTCGAGGACGCGGCCGTGTCGCCGTCCCGGGGCTTCGCCGACGTGGCGAGCCGGCCGCTGCTGACGGCGGAGGAACAGCGCAGGAAGATCGTGCTGGTCGAGACGGTCGCCCGCTACGTCTGGGGCAACGAGTTCTGACGGCGGAGGACCGGGGCCGGGGGGGGCGCGCGGGGGGCCCCGCCCCCCGCGCACCGCGCCCCCCCCCGGGGGGGCCCGGCCCCCGGGGGCCCGCCCCGCGCCGCCCGCCCCCCCCGCCCCCCGGGGCGG